>JAIOJS010000004.1 GCA_019911795.1 Thermoanaerobaculia bacterium
GTGGGTCCCCGGTGTGCATGGCCCCAACGGTCCGGTAGCCAACCTCGCCGGCCTCACGGTAGAGGACACTTCAGGAGAGACTCTCACTTGGCATCGCACTCCGGGCGAGGTTTATCGCATCGAAGTCGATCTCCCCGCCGGTACCGCACGAATCCGTTTGAAGACGAGGTACATCACCAACCAGCCGACGACAAACTCCCGGGGAATCGACTCCTTCGGGGCGGACGGCATCGGGGTCATCAACCCCAATACTGTGGTCTTCTACCCGGAGGATCAATCACCGGGCGAGACCCCCATCGAGCTCACTCTGGACCTGCCTGCCGATTGGACGGCGGCCTCCGCTCTCCGTGCGACGACGAGCGACGACGGACGAATCCGCTACCGAACCGTATCGATCGAAGAGCTGGTGGACTCCCCCATTCTCCTCGGACGGCACGCTCGGTCCTACGACCTGCTCACTGACGAGGCGCCCGAAAACACCCCTCCCCACCTACTCCACGTCGTCTCCGAGACGCAGCAGGGAGTCGAACTCGACGCCGCGGTCGTCGCCGGCTACGAGCGCATGGTGGCCGAAGCGTCGGCTCTCTTTGGCAGTCATCCGTTCGAGTCCTTCGATATCCTCCTCGGATCCACCGATGCGCTCCCGGCCAACGGTCTCGAGCACTCGAAGTCGACCTTCAACGTGCTCGCCATCGAACCCCTGACCGAGCCCGACGAACTCGACGGTTGGAGTCGCATGTTGATCCCTCACGAGTATGTCCACGCCTGGTGTGGCAAGTATCGACGACCGGCCGGCATGGTGACTGGCGACTTCCACACTCCCAAAGACACCCGACTGCTCTGGGTGTACGAGGGCCTCACCCAGTACCTCGGCGCCCTCCTCGAGGTCCGCGCTGGACTCATGACCGGCGACGAGTACCTCTACGGACTCAACCGGAGCCTCGGCTCCGCCATGCACCAGCAGGGCAGACAGTGGCGTAGCCTGGAGGACACCGCCAACGCGGCCCACAGCCTGCGGGGCCGGAGTCCCTCCTGGAACCAGCTCCGTCGCGGACAGGACTACTACAGTGAGGGCGCCTTGGTGTGGATGGAAATCGACGCTCGACTCCGCAACCTAAGCAACGGCGAGAGGTCGCTCGACGACTTCGTGCGAGAGTTCTTTGTCTACAAGGACGGCATGGAGCATCCCCGTGGATATGAGCGCCAGGAGATCCTCGATATCCTCGATCGCCTGGCCCCCGGTCAGAACTGGGCGGACTTCCTTCGCGATCGGATCGACCAACCGCGCGATCGTTTCGGACTAGGACTCCTCGAGGAGTTGGGATACCAGGTGCAGTACGGCAACGAGCCGCCTCCGCGCCCGGAGGGGGTCAAGGCTCCGTCGAGTCAAACGATCTCCGCCCTGGACTCGATCGGCCTATGGGCCGACAAGGATGGAGAGATCCGGGAAGTTCTCCTCGACTCCCCCGCCGACCGCGCTGGACTGGGTCCCGGCATGAAGATCGCCGGGGTCGGCGACTTCGTGTGGAGCAAGACCCGATTCGAAGAAGCCCTCGCCGACACCGTCGCCAATCCGAACCTCGAGCTGCTGGTCATCAGCGGCGACCGGTTCTTTCACTACACGATCGAATACGACCAGGGACCTCGCCACATGCTCCTGGTGCGCGACGACGACAAGCCGGATCGTCTTACGCAGATCGTGGCGTCTCGACTGCGGTGAGGCGCCAGTGTCCCGGTCCGGCGACGGGCTCCACGATCCTCAGAGGGGGAAGTCGACGTTGCCGCCGCTGAGGATCAACCCGATCCTTCGACCCTTGCTCTCGACCGAGCCATTGAGGAGGACCGCCAGAGGGACCACCCCCGACGGTTCGACGACCGTCTTGAGGCGACTCCAAACGAGGCGCATCGCGGAGCGGATCTCGTCGTCGGTTGCGGTTTCGATCCGAACCGAGCGCTCGAAGAGGATGGAGAAAGCCAGCCGACCCAACGTCGCTCGAAGTCCATCGGCGATGGTGTCGATGCTGTCGATGGCGACGAGCTTCCCGGCGGCCAGCGACCGCTGACCATCGTCCGCTCCCGACGGCTCAGCCCCGATCACCTCGGTCTCGGGGCTCCGGGCCTCGGTCGCGATCGCCGCTCCGGCGAGCAGGCCTCCACCTCCCAGGGGAACGACCACCGCGTCGAGGTCGGGAACCTCGTCGAGTAGTTCGAGGGTCGCCGTCCCCTGACCGGCGATGACATCGGAGTGCTCGAAGGGGTGAATCAAGGTCGCGCCGGTCTCGGCGACGACCTTCTCTGCCATCGCCTCCCGACCCGCTTGGTTCGGAGGAGACAGCACCACGGTCGCACCGTAGGCACGGACGGCGTCGACCTTGGACTGGACCGCGCCTTCGGGCATGACCACCCAGCACGGGATCCCTCGTTCACGGGCGGCCAGGGCGAGAGCTCCTCCGTGGTTGCCCGACGAGTGGGTGGCGACCCCTCGCGCCGCCTCCTCTCCCAATCGCTGCACCGCATGAGTAGCGCCCCGCGCCTTGAACGCCCCTCCGCGCTGGAGGTTTTCCGCCTTGAAGAAGAGCTCGGCGCCGAGGAGTTCGTTCAAGGTCCTCGAGGTCAGCACCGGGGTGCGGTGCACGATCCCCTCGATCCTCTGCGCGGCGGCGAGGATGTCCTCAAAGGTTGGCTTGTCGTGAATGGGGTCCGTCTGCCGGTGGGTTTCCATCTGCTGATTGTGGCATCAAGCCCGAGCAGTCGCCAGCGCCCACCATCACGCTAGCTCCTTGCGCTCTACTCGAAGCTCAGAGCCTCGATTGGGGGCAGGCGCGCTGCCTTCAGGGCGGGCCACAGCCCGAACCCGAC
>JAIOJS010000444.1 GCA_019911795.1 Thermoanaerobaculia bacterium
CTTCAAGGAGTTCTTCGCCATCGTTGGTCGTGGCGGTGGTAAGAGTCGAATAGCTGCCTTCCTGGCCGTGCTGTTCTCGTGCGGTCGGGACTACGAAGCAGCACCCGGCGAAGCAATCTACGTTGGCATTTTTGCTCCCGACCGCAAGCAAGCTGCCGTGACGCTGAAGTACGTACGAGGATTGATCCGGTCGGTACCCGCTCTAGAACGGTTGATCGTCGGCGAGACCAAGGACTCGATCACGCTCTCGAATGGGGTTGTGGTCGAGGTCTTGACGGCCTCCTCTGCGGCTCCTCGTGGGCGGTCCTATGCCTTGGCCATCGTCGAGGAAGCCGCGTTCTTGCCATCGGGTGATTCGCGAGACCCCGACAAGGAGCTACTGCGCGCGTTACGGCCCGCCCTGGCCCGTGTACCGGGCTCGATGCTGGTGGTGATCTCCAGCCCCTACGCCCGCACCGGCGAACTCTACGAGGCCCACCGTAAGCACTTCGGTCGAGACGACTCCGACCATACGCTGGTGATTCAGGCTCCGACTAGTATTCTGAACCCTGCCTTCGATCCTCAAGAGATCGCGCGGGCATACGCGGAAGATCCAGAGTCCGCCAAGGCCGAGTACGGTGCCGAGTTCAGGACCGACGTTGCTTCGTTCGTATCGCGTGACGCCATTGACGCAGCCTTGGTACCCGGTCGCGTGGCCCTCCCGCCGTTGTCCAGAGAGCAGTACCGAGCGTTTCTCGACTTCGCCGGTGGGTCGGGCAAGGACTCCGCAACACTCGCAATAGCTCACGCTGAAGACCGAACCGGTACACGGGTATTCGTGCTCGATCACGTATCCGAGGTACGCCCACCGTTCTCGCCTGCTGCGGTCTGCGAACAGTTCGCCATGACACTCGGACTCTACCGGCTCAAAGAGGCCGTAGCAGACCGCTACGCCGGGGATTTTCCCGTCGAATCGATGTCTAGCCACGGCGTAAAGGTCACGTCGAGCGACATGACAAAGAGCGAGATCTACGCAGGCTTCTTGCCGCTACTCAACAGTGGCTCGGTAGAACTCCTCGACAGCTCGAGACTCATCACGCAGCTCTCAGAGCTAGAGCGAAGGACTACTCGCGGCAGTGGACGGGAATCCATCGACCACGCTCCGGGCTCCCACGATGACGTCATCAACGCGGCAGCTGGGGCGCTCCTGCTGGCCTCCAAGAAACGGCGCTACTACAAGGCAACCTGGGGCCGAGGGTAGCAACGAGACGACACGCACACCACCTGCGCCAACAGACGACCGACAGACCACGACCGACAGACAGACCCGACAGGCAGGAACGAAACGACACTCGTTTTCACACCTCCAACACTTTCTCCAAGGAGAAACCACATGACTCGAAAAGCGGTTCTTAGAACCAACATCAAACCGGCCACCAAGGCTTGCCAGTGCGAAAAGTGCAACCCCAAGGCCAAACCACCAATGACGGCTGCCAACGTAGCCGCGCCAACCAAGAAGCGATCGCTCTTGAGTCGGCTAGCACTTCCATCGCCCCCGCCTGATGCTTGGACGATCCGAGGCCCGAAGAGGTCGTCACTGATCAAAGTGATCCAGTCGGCCCCGACACTCTCGAAGCACCTGGAGGACAAGGACCTCCACTCCCTGGATATCCAGAACTTGGAGCAACTAGCCGAGGCCGCTGGGCGGGAACTCGACCGGCGGTACCGGGCAAGGGCGGAAGGCAGAACCTACGCTGACGCTCCAGACGGCTGGGACATCGCCATTGCGAGTCCAAGGATGGTGACCCGATGAGCAAGGCCGAGTATCTGCGGAAAGTCTACGACCACATCAAAGCTAAGCATGATGCCGTCCCCGACCCCGACATGGAGCCGATTCCAAGAGTCCGCGAAGAACTTCAGGTTCACCGTGACGAGCTACGACGCTTCTCCTACGATGTCTGGTCGGTGATGGGCAATGTCGCCAACCGCGAGCGGAGACTCAACCGCTTCGCCAAGGTCAAGAAGGTCTTGGAAGAGCGGGTCTCTCGTCAGTTGGTCCACGAGTTGGAGCCCGCCCAAGCGCGGATGAACGCCATCCGGGCGAAGTCGAATCACTCTCCAGACTGGCGCGACGACGAGAACATCGTCAACGAGAGTCTGGCGCTACTCGACTACATCAACGAAGGCAGTGACGATCCGTTCAGGACCGGCATACCACGAAAGGTTGCTGCACTCATCGGGGACGAGTTCGACCTGATGGATTTTCGACCGCTGTCCTTCTGCAACAGAGTCATTGCCGAGGAACGGGAAGCCATCGCCGATGTGCTGAAGAGGATTCAGTCCCTCATCGATGAGTACGAGGACGTCCAAGGAGCGGCCTAGCATCTCCAGCCGGAGCTACCAACATGGGTCGCCTTGGTTGTCGGCCTTCGATTCCGTGCGGTACCGGCTGGTGACGGTACACGAAGAGACCGCATAGGAGAACGACCAACGGCGCGGGCGGCGTCGCTACCGGCAAGGAAGTCGGGCCGCCCCACTGGGCAGTTGCCACAGCAGCCAATGAAAAGACCTCATGCTCTCGAACGACACCCTTTTCCAATCACGAGTCACTCGAAATACGACAGTCCACCTAGACTATCCGGGTAGAATTGCCGACATGGTAGAGCAGAACGACTGTCGCTGGTATCGTTCGTGGCAGCAAGTCCCACTTGGCGGCCTCATCGAACTCCTACAGTCCGGTGGTGGCTACTTTCACGTGACCAGTTTCGAGAGCTACATCAAAATCCTGTTTGACGGAGAGTTGGTACCTAACGAGGGCCAATTGCCGGACTCGACGGCTGTATCGAGCGAGAGCACTGGTCGAAAGCTCAAGGCCATCTCGCTCTTCGACTTCTGTCGCTTTCAGAAGTGGATGACAGAAGACCCGTTTCTACAGAACTGGTCCGAGTTCTTTGGCTACTACCACCGCCCGGCTGTTTGCCTTCGGTTTCCTGAGTCCGCTCTCGAAGTTCAACCAACAAGGGTGGAGGATACTCAGAACAATCACCGAGGATGGAGATTCGACGGCTTGGAGGTCTGCTATCCACGACCGCTGCCAATTGACCGAGCTGATGCACTGCTTCTGACTTGGTGCTGGTACTTGGACAATCCTCCAGGGATGGAAGACGCAAAGAATGAATACCGCGTCAAAGTCTTTGATTGCGTTCCAAGCTATGGCAGACTCGCAGCGGTCTTGACCGAGATGCCACCATTGCATGAAGAAGCACCTGAGTCCAAGAGGGTCCCGATAGAGACGGCACCACTCTCAGGCACCTACAGCCTTGAGAAAATTTGGACGGATATTCAAGGGGAAGAGCACTACCGACCACTCTGGCGACTAAAGACCCTAACCTTGTTCCCGGCCATGGGCCAACCTCGGCTATCTGACGTGCTCTTGAATCAGCTCTCAGAACGCTTTGCGAGCGCTGATCACGATTTCAACTTGGTAGAAGCCTTCACGGCGTACCCAGAGAACGACGATGAGCCAGTCGTCCTATTCATGCAGGAGGTCTCCTCAGATGGCGGCTACTGGCCCAACGTCTTCGAGAAGGACCCATCCCCATCTGTCAAGGAACGAACCGGAGGTTGATCAGAGAGAAGACCGTTTTCATCCTGGGAGCAGGGGCATCGATGCCGTATGAGTTTCCATCAGGACTCCATCTCTTGCGTTGGGTACGCCAGCTCCGAGCACAAGAACGGTCTTCTTTTCAATCAGGTCCCACTCATTAGGCGACAGTTTATCCTTCATACAGTGTAGAGTCGCGTACATACTCTATGACGGATCCGTCAATTCCCCTATGCCACTGCGGAAGTGGAGCTACCGCCGGACAGTGCTGCCATCCGCATCTCAGGAGAATCGACGAAGTCCTCAACCGAATGGCCCGCCAGATTCGAATCAACGCGCAGAGGAGAGACCGGATTCCACAATTCGGCTGGGTCCGTCCAATGCCATCTGTCAAAGTCGATGGATTCCGCTGGGTGCTAATCGGCAACAAACTGAAGTGCTCGAAGAGTTGGAAGACTTCCTGGGAATTTCTGATCCACTACCTGGGCGAAGTTATGGGCTCCGAATGGGGCAACGAAGAGATTCGGTCGAAGAAACTACCCGACCGGCACCCGGTGATGCAGTGGTACGACGGTCTGTGTAGGTCCCAAACGAAGTACAAAGACACGCTCGATGAGTCCGGTTTCATTCACGGAGTTGTTGATGGAAGAGCTTGGGCCTATGTTCATCTCGCCTACGATCTGTATCTGATGGCCGACAGAGTGGAACTTCATGATCGGTTGGTTGATCGGCTCAGAGACCCAAGAGAATTTCAGGGGGCAAGGTATGAGCTATCAGTCGCTTCTCACTGTGTTCGTGCGGGGTTCACGGTCGCAATCGAGGACGACACAGACACGAGCACCCAGCATCCCGACTTCATCGCAACTCATAAGGCCACAGGCGAAGTAATCGCTATCGAGGCCAAGAGTCGACATCGGCCCGGTGTCCTTGGGTACGAAGTGCAGGCCCTAAGGGAACCAGAACCGAGTGTCCGCTCGATAGCCCTCAAGGCTCTCAAGAAGAGACCGGCAATGCCTTACGTGATCTTCATTGATCTCAATCTTCCGCCAATAGACGAATCCAACGAGAGGACCTGGGAGAACCAGATTGCAGACGATATGGAAAGGCTCAGGAAGCTAGCTTCGGGGCACCACGAGATGAACGCGATCATGCTCACCAACTACTCTCCGGGCTACGCCTCCCGACCCTTTAAAGCACCACGGTGGAGTCATAGATGGTACGAATCCACCTTGCCGCTACACCCTGTATCCCATCCGGAGGCACTCGCAGATCTTCGTTTGGCTCATGAGACCTACGGAATAGTTCCTCTATGGTTCAACGATGAACCTATTGGTGAGACGATGACTATTGAAGTCCGGGAGGAAGACCCATGATCAGAAGGAAGACCGTTTTCATCCTAGGTGCTGGAGCCAGCAAGCCGTATGGCTTCCCGTCTGGGCTTGGTCTGCTGCGGAAGGTCCTAGCACTAGCCAAGAGGCTCGGCCGCCCGAGCCCCCACGGAAGGTCCAATCAAGAAGTCAGAGACGATTATCTCGATTGGTTCGATATCACGATCGACGAGAGAAGGAACTTCGCAGAACGGCTAGAGAATACCGGCTTCTACTCAGTAGATGCATTTGTTGAGCAAAACCGAGACTTCGAGAGAATTGCCAAGGTCCTCATCGCAGCTCACCTCATCGGCTGCGAGAACCCGGAATACCTCAGAAAAGACCATCAGGGCAACGGCGAGATAAAAGGAGACTGGTATCGGTACCTCTTCAATAGCCTGATTCAAGGTGGCTACGACCGGTACAGCGACAATAGCGTCTCATTCGTATCTCTAAACTACGACCGCTCGCTGGAAGCATTCCTCCTCTCTTCCCTGTCCGGTTTCGGGCGACCACAGAATGAAGTAGAGGAACAGTTCAACTCCCTACCGATCATTCATGTCTACGGCGACCTAGGTCCCCTGGTAGGCGACTCAGCCGCTAGCAACGGCCGAATCTACAACGACAAAGTCAGTTTCGATACGATCGGACTGGCAATCGAGAACCTCAAGCTAATGGGTGACGCGCGAAGCGAGGTAGCCGAGGCGGTTGCAGCGATTCAGGAAGCCGAGAGAATCGTCTTCCTAGGATTTGGGTTCCATAAACTGAACCTTCAGCGCCTCAGATTCTCTGAACCCCTAAAGGCGCGTGAACTCTGCGGTACTGCTATGGACATACCCGACGCCGATATGGCGAGAATCCGTAGCTGGGTTGCTAGCACCGTTGATCTTGACGACATGAACAGGACTTCATACGAGTACCTTCGTTGGAAGTTTGGTGGCTCAATCGACGATGACACAGAGGAGGAGTTTGGCTATTCTGCTGAGCCATTTCGGATGTGAGCGGCCCCGCCCAATCACCCGGCACTAAACTAACTAAGAACACTACACGGCAACGCTTTTAGAACCTCTAGCAGAACGGAGCCTCAATGGATCAGAGTGAATTCGGACATAAGTTGGGAAGACTCGCAGACGACTATCGAGAGAGCCTCGCCAAGAAGGCCGAGGCTGAAGCCGCGAAAGCGAAACTTCAGGAGGAGTTCCTTTATTTTGTCAAGACTCAGGGTAAGAAGGTCTTGGAGCAAGTCCTCTCCGAGACCAAGGAAGGTCTCCGCGCCGCGACAGCAATCGAGGTTTCCGGGTCGGATACTCCAGTCGTGGAGAATCTAGTGTTCTCGTTCGTGGTCGAGACAGATGGAGCAGCCGGACGGCTCAACTTCCAAGCTGACAGTGAAAAAAGCGAGATTCAGATTAGCAGCGAGATAACGACTCGCGGTGCGCCGCAACCAAGTCCGAAGAGGTTCCGATCGCTGAAACCCAGTTCGTTCACGCCCGAAGAGATCCGCAGCGACGTCAGTAGCTTCATATCGATGGTCATTCAAGAATCAGGAGTCCAGCTGAGCGATGACTCGACTTGGTTCTGAGAGAGCTACCGGGCATCCAGTCCTCTCAAGTCTCATCGGAACCCAGACCGGAACCCAAGTGGCTACGCGCCAATGACGGAAGACTGCAAGTCACTGAAAATATGGAGCCGATGAGCGGATTTGAACCGCTGACCTGCTGATTACGAATCAGCTGCTCTACCCCTGAGCTACATCGGCGTTGGTGTTTCGGACCCTTACTGGGGGGTTCCCGAGGCCCGGTTCAGACTGAACCTGAAGGGTCTGGGCGGCCCGGCGGCGAAGATTATCAGAGTGCTGTCGACGCGTCGACCCGTGAATAGCTGATGCTGGCTTCCCTTTCGGTGGCAACGGGGGC
>JAIOJS010000445.1 GCA_019911795.1 Thermoanaerobaculia bacterium
GAAGGGCCAGAGCGTTGGACGCGGGGGACGCAGCGGTGGAGGGCGGGGGCGATGAAGCCTCGGTGACGCCTGGCGACAAAGAGGATCTCGAGAGTCCGCCGGCGACGAAGCCGATGGCCAGCACGGCGGTGAGTAGCGAAGCCAGTTTGAGAGGGGACATGTCGATTCCTGTCAGGGTTGGCCTGTCATGTTTGGCGGAGCTGGGCTGATAGAGGCTGATCGGGTTGAAGCTAAGCATCCCTGGGCTGCCCGAAGCTGCCCGAAACTGCCCGAAGCTGCCTCACTGATATGGTATCGCTTCGCAGGTGGATCTCGAGGATTTTGTAGGAGTCTTCTGACGCTGTTCTAGGTGACCTGGACCTAGAAGCATCACTTTCTCAATTGGCAGTGGATGGAGTCGCAATGGACGCAGCTGGAGCGGACGCAGTAGGAACCCTCATCACCTCGAGCACAGGCGTCCTCGCTGTTCTCGCGGGAGTCGCCGCCTTCTACTTCTTCCTCGAGGAGCGAACCCAGTGGAAGTTCTTCCAGTTTTTCCCTCCTCTGCTGTGGATCTACGCCACCCCGGTGGTCCTCAACAACCTGGACGTGATCCCAACCGCCTCACCGGTTTACGACACGCTTCGCAGCCTGGCGCTACCGGTCTTCATCGTCCTCATGCTCCTCAACGTCGACGTAGCCGCGGCGATCCGCGTTATGGGGCGCGGTGTGCTGGTGATGCTCATGGGATCGGTCGGCATCGTGGTCGGAGGCGTGATCTCCTACGCCATCGTCGGGCGCTGGCTGGACGAGGGCGCGTGGCGCGCCTTTGGAACGTTGGCGGGTAGCTGGATTGGAGGTACCGGCAACATGGCGGCGGCAGCTGAGGGTCTGGGAGCCACTCCGGAGCACCTCGGCCTGGCCATCCTCGCGGATAATCTGGTCTACGTGATCTGGCTCCCCATCCTGCTGGGTAGCAAGGGGTTTGCCGATCGGTTCAACAAGTGGGCGAGGGTGGACGAGAGCCGTCTCCAAGAGATGGAGAAGGCGGCCCTGGCGGAAAAGGGCGAAGAGGTTCCGGTGGAGATGCGGCACTACCTCTACCTCGGCGCTATCGCCGTGATCACCGCCTGGACGGCAGGGGCACTGGCACCGCTCCTGCCCGAACTGCAGCCGGTACTCTCGACTTCGACCTGGAACCTGTTGCTGGTCACGACCTTCGCGCTGATGCTGTCGGTGACTTCAGTGAGCAAGATTCCCGGCTCGCAGAGTCTCGCGATCGCTCTGATCTATCTCTTCGTGGCCGGGATGGGGGCGCGGGCAGCGCTCTCCGGTCTCGGTCAGGCGCCCGCCTTCGTTCTCGGTGCCTTCATCTGGATCTTCATCCACGGTGCCTTCATCCTCGCCGGCGCCTACTTTCTACGCGTCGATGTGCACAGTGTCGCGATCGCTTCGGCGGCGAACGTCGGAGGCGCAGCGTCCGCACCGGTAGTGGCGGCCTACCATCGGGAGAGCCTGGTGCCGGCCTCGATCCTGATGGCTTTGATCGGCTATGCCCTCGGTAACTACCTGGCGATTCTCACCGGACAACTGTGTCGCATGGTAGGCGGCGGCTGACGAGCCGCTCTTGCTGCGAGGAACTGGGTTTGCGCGTGTCGTATTTCCACTCGGCCCAATCCCCGAACCGGTCCTATCCCGAAATCCGGGCCGACCCTCGCATCCGGGACCGTTCAACGAATGTAGGCCTGATAACGTTGGACGCATGGTGCCTGATCCTTCGATCCATGCAGAGTGAGGCGGCTCATGCAACGTGACGCCGAGTCCACGCCCGGTTTTCTTCGCCGCTTGCGGAGCGGTTGGGCGGGAATCGAACTCACCCTGGCCCGCCGTTTCGGTCTCGCTTCGACTGAGGAACGACGGTTCTTCCTCCTGATCCCCGCGGTGGGAGTGCTCGCCGCGCTCCTCGCCCTTCTCGTCGAGTTTCTGATGGACCTCGTGCGGTCCTTGATTTGGGGCGGTGGAACCCACCTCCTGGAGGCGGCGACGACGGTGCCTCGCTGGCTGGTGGTGGCCGGCCCCGCCTTCGGTGGCTTGGTGGTGGGCTTGATCGTCTGGATCGGTGGTCAGAAGGTCGGCGGCTACGGCATGGGAATCTTGGTGGAGTCGGTGGTTCTTCGACAGGGACGGGTGCCGCCGAAGCCGGTCTCGATGGCGGCTTTGGCGGCGGTCTTTACTGTCGGCGCAGGCGGGTCGCTCGGTAAGGAGGGTCCGATGATCCGACTCGGCGCGATGGTGTCATCGTGGCTCGGTGAACGCCTCGGAATCGGACCCTATCGGCTCAAGATTCTGGTGGGCTGTGGAGCGGCTGCAGGTCTGGCCGCGGCCTACAACATCCCGGTGGGAGGAGCGCTCTTTGCGATGGAGGTTATCCTCGGCAACTTCGCCCTCGAGATCTTCGGACCGATCGTCATCGCCTCGGTAATCTCGACTCTCATCGCGCGCGCCTTTGCGGGGGACGTTCCGATGTACGCGGCATCGGGGTATGTGGTCGAAAGCGGCTGGGAACTCCTCGCCTACCTCGGTCTGGGGATCGTCGGCGCGGTGGCGTCGATCGGTTTCGTCTTCGGTATCCGGGCGATCAAAATCCTCTTTGCTCGACAGCGTTTCGTGCCTCGCTTTCTCGCGCCGGCCTTCGGCATGGCTCTCGTCGGGGTAGTAGCGCTGTGGTTTCCGCACGTGCTCGGCAGCGGCTTCGAGAGCATCACCCTGGCGGTCGAGGGGGGGCTGCCGTGGCAGCTGCTTCTGTTGCTGCCCTTGGCCAAGGTCCTGGCGACTGGCCTGACGGCGGGCGGTGGAGGGGCGGGCGGAATGTTCACTCCGTCGCTCTTCGTCGGCGCGATGGTCGGTGGTGCCTACGGGTCGGCCCTGCACGGCCTGTTTCCCGGAGTGACGGCCAATCCCGGCGCCTACGCAGTGGTGGGCATGGCGGCGATTGCTGCCGGGGCCAGCCACGCTCCGATCAGCGCCATCCTGATCCTCTTCGAGTTCACCGGCAACTACGACCTGATTTTGCCCTTGATGATCGCTTCGATTACGGCCAGTCTGCTGTCTCGACGTCTCTACCCGCATTCGGTCTACGAAGAGTCGCTGAAGCGGCGCGGGGTCGATCTGCGCTATCGGATGGAGGAGGCAGCTCTGGCCGGGTTGGAGGTCGAGGGGTTGAAGCGGGCCGATACCGAGACGCTTAGCCCCACGACGCCCTACGCGGAACTAGTGGAGCGATTCCTTGCGACCCACCGACAGCGCCTGTTCGTAATCGGTGAGGATCTGACCCTTCTCGGTGCGGTGTCTCTGCACGACATCAAGCACGTCCTCGAGGACTTTTCGGCTCTCACCGCGGTGGTGGCTCACGATCTGATGGTGCCGGTTGACCGGGTGGTTCACCCGAGGACGCGGCTGCATCAGGTCACCGAAGCGTTCTCTCAGAGTGAGTTCGAACGGCTACCGGTTGTCGATCCGCAGACCGGGGTCTTCCTCGGAGTGCTCTCCAAGCGGGACGTTCTGGCGATCTACTCCCAGGAGGTTCTCGGTCGTCCTTCGACGCTCGCCACCTTCGTGCGGCCCGACGAAAATCGGGACTACGTCGAGCTGCCGCCGGACTTCTCGCTCCGTCTGGTTCCAGTTCCGTCGGTGCTGGTGGGGAAGTCCCTGGCCGAGATCCATCTTCCCCAGCGCTTCGGGGTCCGGATCATCGAGTTGATTCGGCAACGCGGTGGTCAGCGGGAACGTATGATGCCAGCGGCGGACAGTGTCCTCGAGGCGAACGTGTCGATGATCGTGATTGGACCCCATGAGGCGGTCGAAAGGCTGCGAGCAGGGAGACTGGACGATGTCGAGGGGGTTTCGGCGGGAGCGGCGCCGGGTGATGCGGAGGCCATCGCCGACGAGTCGGAGACTTAGGGGTGGGGGAGGGGAACTCACCAGACTTCCAGGGAATCTCGGCGAAACCAGGCCTCTGTCGTACCTGTACCCATGCCAGAGTCCTCAGATCGTCGACCAGCGCCTTTCTCAACTGTGGGTTGGCTGCGATCGACGCTCGCTTTCTCCGCTATCCCAGACTGCCAGTGGTGAGCTGCCGGGGTTATCATCATGGGCAGGGTTCCGAGGAGCTGCCGTGCGGTGACCCGGAACTTTGAATACCGTCGTCCCCCGCCCACGCTTCGAGCACCCAGGACCAGATAGCAGGAGAGATTACCGATGACCGACACCCGTACGGAGAAAGACAGCCTTGGACCCGTGGAGGTCCCGGCCAGCGCTTACTACGGCGCCCAGACCGAGCGCGCCCGCCGCAACTTCCCAGTCAGTGGATTGACCTTTTCAAAGCGGTTCATCAGCGCCATGGGGATGATCAAGGCAGAGGCGGCGGCGGTCAATTCGGACATGGGTATCGTGTCCCCGGAGATCGCCGAAGCGATTCGTACCGCAGCCCAAGAGGTTATCGAGGGTCGTCTCATGAACGAGTTCCCGCTCGATATCTTCCAGACCGGATCGGGTACTTCGACGAACATGAACACCAACGAGGTGATCTCCAACCGGGCGATCGAGCTGATGGGCGGAGAGATGGGGAGCAAGACCCCGGTTCATCCCAACGATCACGTGAACGCGGGGCAGTCGTCCAACGACACGATCCCTACCGCCACCCACGTCGCGACCTACGCGGCGATCGTCGAGGACCTGGAGCCCGCCCTGCGACATCTTCAAGAGAGCCTCGCCGCCAAGGCAGTCGAGTTCGACGACATCGTCAAGATCGGACGGACCCATCTGCAGGATGCCGTGCCGGTGCGCCTCGGCCAGGAGTTCAGTGGCTACGCTCAGCAGATCACCAATGGCTTGGCGCGTCTCGAGTCGGTGAAGCCTCGACTGGCCGAGGCGCACCGGCACGGCATCCTGCAGATG
>JAIOJS010000446.1 GCA_019911795.1 Thermoanaerobaculia bacterium
CGATGACGGTCAATGTCGCCATCGACCTACCGGTCGTAGTGGAAATGGAGCGAATCGAGTCTGGTTTCGAGACCACTACATCTCAGGGCCAGAACCATCATGCCGACTTGCAGAGTTTGGCCGAGCACCCTGATGGGAAGCTGCTCGCAACAGTAGTAGAGGGGCTGGGACTTCCTCCGGTGCGAGTACGGCTGGAGAGTGGGTCTCCTCGTGGGGGTGGTCTAGGCGCGAGCTCAGCGATGATGGTCGCTCTCATCGCGGCCGGGGATCGGTTGCTCGAGCGGCCGGTGAGGGGCACCGATGCCATGGCGAGGTTGGCACGGGACCTCGAAGCTAGGATGATGCGGCTTCCGACCGGTACACAGGATCACTACCCTGCTTTGCTGGGAGGGGCTCTGGCCATCGAGTATCTTCCAGGTGAGACCCGGGTGCGTCCCCTGGAGGTCGATCTCGAGGGCTTGAGCCGACATCTGTTGGTTGTCTATTCGGGACAGAGCCACTTCTCGGCAGCCACCAACTGGGAGACGATCCGCAGTTGCTTGGAGGGTAATCCCGAGGTTCGGGGCTTGTTTGCGGGCATCGCTGAGGTCGCTGGAGAGCTCCCGTCGGCCCTCGAGAAGGCCGACTGGGAACAGGTCGGGAAATTGGTCGGGAGAGAGTGGAGCCTACGCCGACATCTAGCGGATGGTGTGAGCGTGCCGGCGGTCGACAGCCTGCTGACGATGGCGGGATCGTTGGGAGCCTGGGGAGGAAAGGCCTGCGGTGCGGGAGGGGGAGGCTGCTTGGCGATTCTCTGCCCGGAGGATCGTCGCCAAGCGATCGCTAGAGCGCTCGAGGTCGCGGGCGGTAGGGTTCTCGAGGCCGCGCCGACGAGCTTTGCCCTTCACATCAGCTAGCTTCTCCTCGCTCGAAGGTTGTCTCGCGACAATGTCGCCGGAGTTGATCTAGCCGACGGGGTCTAGTGCCCCGCCTGGGACACTAGTCGACTCTGCGGTCGAGTCGATTCCATTCAACCTAGACCGGTCTAACCTAGACGGCTGGCAAGGGCGCTTCCGCCAAGATCGATCGTCGTTAGGAGTCGATGCGACGGCGGAGAATGGCGAAGGCCTGTTCGGCCGTAAAGTCGGCTCCGAGTGCCAGGCTACGTTGCTCAGTCCACCCCTCACCGTCACTTTCGACGTATTCGACCGAGGAGTTCTGCTGCCAAGCGACGATCATGGTGTGGCCGTCGGGTGACAGCAGGAGTCTGGCGATGGCTGCCTCGGGTAGGTCCGGGACCTCACGACTGTTGATCATTTCGATCGCGATCGAGCGACCGTGGTCGAGTCCGGGGTGGCTGTCGCCGATGATAATAACCTGGGCTCGGGCCTCTCCTGTGGTGTTGGAGAGGGCACTCCGTACGCGTGAGCCGATGATGATGACCTGAGCTCGGGCCTCTTGGGCGATGGTGGTCAGAGTCGCCTCGGGAGGCGCCGCTAAGACCGCAGACTCTGCTTGCTGTCCCAAGTACTCGGCGAGGGCCGAATCCAGGTAGGACACTGACGCGACGGCAGCGTGTACGCCTTGCGCGAGCTGCTCTCGAGTCTGGACTTGCCCCCCGATAATGATCACTTGGGCTCGAGCCTCATCGGCGAGGGCGTCGAGCGATGCACTGGAAAATCTCGTTGACAGAGTGACCAAGCGTCCGCTCGAAGGATCTAGGTAGGCGATGAGAACGTGGCTGTTGTCGCTACCCTCCTGAATGAAGGGAGAGCCCAGAAGCGTGCTGAGCGGTGACGTTGAGGCTGGAGGAAGGTCTTCGTCCAAGAACTCACCCAGGGAGATGGGAGCCACTGCGACGAAACCGCTCTTGCCAACGATGAGGGGAACGTATAGCACTCGGCCTACTTCGCCCTGCTCGTCCCACCACGTCAAATGAAGAATGGTCTGCAGATGCTCTTCGAGTTCACCATCGTCGTTGGTGACGAAGGAACGCTCGTGGGTCGGAGCGAGCCGTGGGTTGCTCTTGGTGGTGAAAGGACTACCGGAGAACTCCAGGACTTCCGACCACTCTTCGTTGCTTCTACCCACGATGTAGAGCTCTGAGTGGATTGTTCGGGTTGCTTCCCAGACGATAAAGATCGCTCCGGAGGACCGTTCGAGTGTGAGCGAAGGTGACATCTCAACGGCCATCCCCTCGGTACCGGGTACGAGAAGGCGTTCCGTGACCTGAGAGGGCCAAGTGATGTCGAGGGCGAGGACCGAATGGTCTGGCTGCGCTTCAGTTCCGTCTGGGAAGAGATCGCCGTAGTTCCCTTGAAAAACCTGGAACAGCTCCCCCTCGGAGCCAAGGACCGCGTCGACGGTACTTGCGGATGCGAGCCCAGGTGTCAGGACGAGGGTTAGGGCCAGAGTGAGAAGCAAGCGTCGCATGGGCTGGGTGATAGTCATTCGGTAGGTTTTGGTGGAGCAGTCGCCGACAGTCGCGGACTAGGCCCGCAGATTGATGAGCTCACGGGAGTTGATCGCCATGAGGTAGCGGGCAATCTCGGGTTGATTAGGGTAGAAACGGCGTTGGAGGTCGGTGCGGACCTGTTGGGCCTCGTCTTCTCGCGCCAGGTCCGACCACACCTCACCCTCAATATATAGCGCATTCTTGATGGCGTCGCTATCACCGGCACGCTCGGCGAGGGCGAGGCCACGCCTGACGTGACGAAGTGCAAGATCGGGTCGCCCCGCTTCGAGCGTCGCGTAAGCGAGGTCGATTCTCGCGATCATCTCGAGTCTGGGCCGCGAGTACCTCCTCGCATCCTTCAGTCCACGGTAGAGCGTGGCCAATCCGGGCTCCTGGAGACCTTGCATGACCAGGCAGTAGCCGAGGTTGATTCGAGCCTCCAGGTTGGTGACTGGGTCGCCGGGAGGCAGCAGGGACAAGGCGTCACGATAGCGATCGGCGGCTTCGCAGAAGTGGCTCTCGGCCGCCAAGGCATTGGCTATCTGATTGAGGGCGCCGTAGTTCCACTCGGAGCGGTTCAGGTCGGTGGCTCGATCGCGCGCGATCCTGGCGTAGAAGAGGCTCTTCTTGGGCTCCTTGATCAGTTCGTGGCAGCGCGCGAGGTTGTAGGCGGCGAGGAAGCACACCTCGAGGGACCCGTTCTCCATCAGGATTCGGCGGAGCACCGTCGTCGACTCCAGGGTCTCCCCCAGGGAAATGGCCACCGCTGAACGGTTGCAGATAGCCTTCTGGATGAGTTCGTGGTCTTGGATCTGGTGGGCGACCTGCAGGGCTGCTTCGAGATGCTCGAGCGCTTCGTGCAGGAGACCCTGGTCGCGAGCTTCGATTCCCTTGATTCGATGGGACTCATAAACGTCGCGGTTCGGTACGGTCCCTTCCTCGGTGATTGGCACAGGAACGGACTCAGTGATTGGCCCAGGAACAGTCTGAGCGGAGAAACTCTGCTTGGAGGAGCTGTGCCTGGATACCGCCGGGGTCGCCGTGGTTGAGTTGGTTGCGAACGACATCACTGCAAGGTCTCTTTGGTGACGTTGATGCGAGTCGAGCTGCCAGGCTCCTTGCTCCGCTTGAATCGGATGAAGCCCTCGACTTCGCGTTGATCCTCGCCGGGCAAGGTCTTAAACTCCCGCACCAGTCGAACATCTCTCGCCGTAAACGTATCCCGATTCATATCATCGAAGAATTCACCAATGCCCATGTCGAACTCCGCCAAAATCTTGAAGAGGGTATCGAGACTGACCCGATACTGGCCCTTTTCCATGCGGGACAGGTCAGGTTGCTGGATACCGATCCTCGAAGAGAGTTCCGTTTGGGTCAACTTACGTTCTTTGCGAAGTTGCCGGATTCTCTTGCCCACCATCTGGACTTGTCGTGGCGTGGCACGACGCGAGGAGCGATTTGGAGTCGGGTTATTGGCCATGGGTCTAGGTTCGGGCTCTCGACTAATTCTCGGTGGCGATTACTGCAACAGCGATTATGTCAGGGCACCATCATGAAGGCTAGATGGGTGATTCTAGATGGAGAGTAGCCCCGACGTCAACACGTGTCTGTGCGGACGTCCCCGTTCGTGTCAAGGGGAGCCTTAGGTGTCGCTCGTCGGGTTAAGGCGCTACAGCTTTCTCCTCAGGGAGTTGGTCCGCCGCGACTTCACCGGTCGCTACGCGGGCTCTCTTCTCGGCGTGATCTGGTCGTTCGCTCAGCCACTCTGGTTGTTGGGGCTCTACTCCTTCGTCTTCTCGACGGTGATGAAGATCTCCTTGAGTTTCGAGCGCAGCGACAATTTCTCGATCTGGATGTTCTGCGGCCTACTTCCTTGGATGGCCATACAGGAGTCGCTGACCCGAGGCGCGACCGTCGTTACGGACAACGCTAATCTGGTCAAGAAGTTGAGCTTTCCGAGCGAGATCCTCGTCGTTTCGTTGGTTTCCTCTGCCCTTCTTCACGAAGTCGTCGCAGGTGGCATGTTTCTGCTCGTTTTGAGTCTCATGGGGCTCTTTCCCGGTGTCAGCCTGGTGTGGCTGATCCCTGCCATCGCTTGCCAGATCTTGATGACGGTGGGGCTGGTGAAGCTGACGGCCGGCATCCATGTGTTTTTTCGCGACATGAATCAGGTTTTGGGGATGCTTCTCAATGCATGGTTCTTCTTGACTCCGATTGTCTATCCTCCCCGTCTGGTCGAAGAGGCGCATCCGGCTCTGGCCGCGGCCTTGACGCTCAATCCGCTGACGGCCCTGACCGAGATCTACCGCTGCGCCTTTCTGGGAGGAGGGGCGGACGCGGCGTTGCTCTGGGGTCTCCTGCGCCTCGCGGTCTTCAGTGTCGCCTTGTTCGGCCTTGGCTCCTTCGTCTACCGCCGGCTCGAACCGACCTTCGTCGATCTGATCTGACGAAGACGGAGGGGAGGGCTTGGAGCCCCCCTTTCTTCGAGTCCAATCAGCTGTTACTATCACGGGCCGCGCCTCCGATCTGGAGGCAAGGCGGCCTGGGTGGGACAGTAAATCCTGAGAGCCCACCTCGACCTGCCGGCGGGTCCAAACCTACTTCACGTCTCTATAGGGGCTACAAGAAGATGCTCTACTCTCGTTCACCACTCCGTGTTGTGACCCTCGGTTGCCTGTTCTGTGGCACTTTGTTAGTGATCGGCTGTACCTCAGCTCCCCGCGCGACTTCGCCTTCGGCCTCAGCGAGCGAAGGGACCCCTCCCGCCGCGACGAGCCCTGCAGACTCCAAGAAATCTCTTTCGCCAGAGGCGGTAGAACCCGCCGAATCGACCTTTGCCATGGAGCGCCAGAAGGAGCAACAAGGCATTGTCGATTCGGTCGACTGGATCTACGACGAGGATCGAGACTGGTACTACACGGTGGCCGAGGTGAAGAAGGTCGAGGGTAGCTACAAGTGGATCGACGAGAACAATATTCGAACCCGAGGTGGTGCGCGCTTCGAGGTTGTCGATCACGACGACAGTGTTTTCAGGCTCAAGGTTTGGAAGCCAACGCTTCGCGAGGCGTCTTCCGCGACGCCGGACGCAGTCGTCGACCCGGTTGCACAGGCGGAAGTCGTCAAGCGCCAGACTCACTGGGCTCAAGTGGACCGTGTCGTACTCGAAGGGGCCCAGCAGGGCCTGCCGACTTCCGGGCAGTGGCGCAACAACTTCGACCTGGCCGACATGGACGGCGACGGCAACCTGGACATTCTGTTCGGCCCTTCTCGCAAGGGTCGGGCGACACCGAACATCTTCCTGGGAGATGGTCAGGGGCATTGGCGCACCTGGTCTGAGGCGAGATTTGCTCAGCGTCCCCTCGACTATGGTGGAGCGGCCGCCGGAGACCTCAATGGCGATGGATTGATGGATGCCGCCTTCGGCATTCACCTCCGCGGTCTGATGGCCTTTGTCAACGATGGCTCAACCCAGTTCGTCCCGTGGGACGAGGGTATCGCTTGGGATCATCCGGGAGCCGGAGGCGACGCCACGTCCTTTTCCTCGCGTCGTCTCGACATCGTCGATTGGGATGGCGACGGCGACATGGACATCGTCGCTCTCGGTGAGGGCCCCAAGGGGATGCGCGCTCGAGGAGGGAAGCCCGGTGGTGGGCCGAGTACACTGATCGACAACTCGCGTGGTCTGGTTCTCTATACCAACGAGGGGGATGGCAGCTGGGTCGCCTATCGACTGGACGCTGGGGTCGACTTCGGTGATCACTTCGAGTTGGGGGACCTGGATGGCGACGGTCGACTGGACGTCGCGCTCGCGAGTCGCCGCGGTGGAACCAAGGAGGTTCTTAGAATTCGCGATGCAGATGGCCGCTTGCAGCCCGTCGGCATCGAGGGGCTGCGAACCGGCGCATTTCTCTCTTCTATCGCTCTCGACGATCTGGACGGAGACGGCCACCAGGATGTCTTGGTCGGCTACCGAGCGACCGAGGATCGGGAATGGCAGAGTGGCGTAGACCTGTTCTTCGGGGCCGCCGATGGGAGCTGGGATCTGGTGCCTCTCGTCGCCATCGACGGCCGCTCCGACTTCACGGCAATCGACACTGGAGACTTCGATGGCGATTCTCACCGCGACGTCGTTCTTCTGACTGGTTACGGATCCATGGAGATCTACCTCGGAGAGGGGGGGCGCACCTTCGCCGAGGAGGCGGTTTCCGAGGCTCCTGCCGATACGAAGGGTTGTACCGGGTGGTCGGTGGCCGCCAAGGACCTCGATCACGACGGCCGCGACGATATTGTGGCTGCCTTTGCCGGTGAGGCCGCGGGAGTGGTAGGGATCGCGCAGATCAGTGTCCCGGGTTGCGCCGGTGGTGGCAGTCTCCGGGCATGGCTCTCGCGCGATACCCGGTAGTGTTCTGGGTTGGATCGCTTGGTCCCCAGGTGAGCGACCGCTTGCTGGGTACCGGCCGGGCGTTGTTGGACCCACACCATCAGACCCGCCTACTTGACGCAGGCTCCATGTCTCAGTAGCATTTGCTCATCGCATCGCGTAGACCGGACTGGGCCCCAGACTGTGGGGTTGCACTTGCTCATGGAGTGCGCTATGGTCTTCCAGACTCCCTGAGTCTGACATTAATGAATACACAGCTTCAAAACTCTTTAACTGGAGGTGATTGTCTAAGAGCAGTTCGTTAGTGGATTAACTGTCTTGAACGCTAATTCGCGGCCATTGTTGGCGAGCGAATGGCAATTTGCCTTTTAAAATGTTTAGTGAATCCCTGAGGAGATATCAGGTATGAAGAAGTTTGGAATTTCCCTAGCCTTGGTGGGCTTGCTCGGTCTTGGTGGCCAGGCATTCGCCGAGATCGGCTCGATTGACGCCGTTCCGGCAGCAACGCTGTTGCTCCCTTATTTCGAAGTTGACATGAACGCTGCTGAGGGTGCCGGCACCACCACCGTGTTCTCCGTCAACAATGCGTCGGCCGCCCCGGCCCTCGCTCACGTAACCATCTGGTCCAACTGGTCGCAGCCCGTTCTCGACTTCGACCTGTTCCTGACCGGTTACGACGTACAGACGATCAACCTGTACAACATCATCGTCAACGGCAACCTGCCGGTGACCGCTGACATGCAGGCCGACGGTGGCGACACCATCAGCCCTCATCAAGGCGCCTACTCGAACAACCCACAGTGGGATGGAACCTACCCCAGCTGCGCTGGTGTGTTCCCATTCACCAACCCCATCATTCAGCTCGGTGGCCTCACCGAGCGCGTCCAGGACGGTCTCTCCGGCCAGGATGTTGGTGGTAACGGTTGCATGGGTCTGGCGACTGCCCCTGGCATCGCCACTGGCTACATCACCATCGACAACGTGACCTTCTGTTCCACGGACTTCCCGTCTGAGGTCGGCTACTTCGTGGCTGATGGACAGGGTATTGCCAACAACATCAACCAGCTCTGGGGTGACTACAACATCATCGATCCAGGCAATGCGTCCGCGCATGGTGATACGTTGGTTCACGTCGAGGCCCAGGATGGCTTCGTCGGTGGCGTCACCGGTTACACCTTCTACGGTCGCTACATCCCCGGTCAGACCGGTGATGACAACCGTGAGCCTCTGGGAACCACCTGGGCTGCTCGCTACCTCAACGGTGGCGCGTTCACTGGTGGAACCGATCTCGTCGTGTGGCGTGATTCCACGACCAACAACACGCTCGAGTTCTACGGCTGTGGCGTGGGTCCCGACTGGTACCCACTCAACGAGACCGAGGTCATCGCGTTTAACGAGTCCGAGGATGCCGTCGAGATCTGCTTCGCTACCGGTGGAGGCGTCATTTCGCCGCCGACTCCTGGCAGCGACGCTACCTGCTTCCCGCTGGAGACCCAGCGTGTGAAGTTCGGTGAAGGTGTAACGGCGGTTCCGTTCGACTTCGGTTGGACCTACTTGAACCTCAACATCAACGATGTTGGTGTGACTGCTGACGCCGACTTCGGCTCCAACGGTACGTTGGCCCAGAGCCACGTGACGAACGTGCACAGCGCCCTCGGCCTCTTCTCGACCGGCTACCAAGCCATCGAGTTGACCGACGGTGGTGACGATGTTGATCCTACGATCAACGGCGTCACGGGCACGATGCCCACCTACTCTGAGTAGGTTCGGTATCTGCGATTCGGTGGGGTCAACCTCGCCAGATTGCTAGAGCCTTGGAATGGACCCGACTTCGGTCGGGTCCATTTCTATATTTGGGGCGCCGGTACCCTGAGACCAGGGTCGCCTATGGTCGCACGAGAGCATCCGACTCGGATCAGACGCACCCTCTGACATCAAACCTGGCCCCGTGCAATTCTGATGTAGCTGTGGCATACTCAAAAACGGCTTCACGATCTCACCGTGAAGGCTTCTCTGTACCGCGCTGAGGCCTCTAGTTCTCGCAGCCCTTGCGTCTACTGACCTTCCCTATCTGCTTAGGAGTCCTCCCAAGTGATCCCAATCCCGCCACGCTCTCTACTCTGTGACGCCCGACGGCACTCCCTTGCCGTGCTGGCAGCGACCATGACCCTTGCATTTTTCGCTTTCTCCATGACTCCGGCACGAGCCGGGGTCGCTTGTGGCAAGAACGAACCCGGTTTTCCGATACCGCAGTGCTGCTCGGCATCCGATTCCTGTAGCGGCAACGTGACTGGGACCTGCCCGTTCGGAGAGAGGTGGCCCACCGGCCTTCGTCCCGGGCTCCCTGATACTTTGATCGCCCCTGAGCGTGACAGCACTCAGTACGCCAGTCATACGATCCCCTATGTGGGCTCTGGACACGAACTCTTTCGGTCCGTTGACATTGCCGGGAGTAGACTCTTCGTGGCCTACACCAACGGAATCTCGGCATGGAACATCGCCAACAGCCCGGAGTCACCGCTCAAGCTCGATTACCGAGACGGCGTCCAGGGGGGCTTTCTGTCCTACCCGACGACCGGCGAGAACGACGCTTGGATTCGTCATATTGACGCCATCGCTCCGGTGGGATCCACCGACTATATCGTCGGGGTCGCGGCTCGACTACCGGTCGGATTGACTCTTTGGTCGTTCAGTACCGTGACCAATACATTTACCCGTCTCTATCAGAACAAGGTGGTCGACGCCTATCAGGTTCGCCTGGTGGAGTCCGGGGGAAGGGTCTATGCCTTTGCCGCGACAGATTCGGGGGGCGTTCGGGTCTACGACGCGACCAAGGCGCTCGACTACGGACCCGGCGGATGCTTGGACAGTGGCTCACAGTGTGCCGGGGTAAGGCTCGGCAGAGTGGGTGGTACCACCGCCATTCCAAATGCCGAGTTCATCGACACCATCCAGCGGGGCGGCACAACGTTCCTCGTCGCTAGCGACTTCTTGGGGGCTGCCAATGCGCCCCTCGGCATCGAGGTCTGGAGTGTTCCATCCCTGACGACGCCAGGGACGGCGACTCGCCGTTATGCCGGTGGGAACTCGTCGACCCACGGACTGGCCGCCTTTCAGTACGGTGCCAACTACTATCTGGGGGCGATGCACAAAGATGGTGCCAATCCAGTTCTGGATGTCTTCGATCTCAATGCCTGCACCACTGGGAGCGGAAGTTGCACTCTTCCGTTGAGTAGCTACGGATCGAAGACGTTCTCCGGTGCGGTTCACAATGCCAACATGCACATCCTGACCTACTCCAGCAGCCAAGGCGCTCCCTTCCTCTACCATGGAGCGTCTACCGGGGAGGCCAAGGGGCCAGCCATCGAACACCTACTGGATCTCTCGGTCCCGGGTGTCATCAAGGACATCACGGAAGGGGGCGCCACCTATACGGAAGAGTGTGGTCCCTACGCCAACATAGACTACTTTGGCTACTACAATGAGAACAACTCTGACGGCCTACAGAATGTCAACGGCTGGAGCGGCAAGTTTAACGGTCAGTATTTCTACCGGGCTGCCTATGGTGTACTGGACGTTCACGTACGCGACAACAGCACACCGATCCCCACCGTCACCACGACAGTAAGCGGTGAACCGCCCTTCTGGTTTGACGTTCCGATCTCGTTTTCAGCCACGGCGCAGAACTGTACGGGGCCGGAGAACTGGGAGTGGTTTGTCGATGGCCAGACTCAGGGGGTGAGTAGCAACACCCGGAACTTCACCTTTAACCTGTGTCCGTCTGCCTCCTGTCCGCCGGACTCCTTTTTCGTCACCGCGGAGAAGCAAGCCTGCCAATCCGATCCAGGACTTCAGGTCAACGGTGTCAATGTGAGTGTCGAGGATCCCCGCCCGGATGTGCAACAGGTCAACATCGCACCCGCTGGCAACGGGTCGAACAGCTATCCTCTTTGCACCGTCCTGACATTCACCGCCGACGTTGATGGGCGTCCGCCTTTCACTCTGGGATGGGAAGTCCGAGATGCCAGCAACGGTCTTGTCACTAGTAGTATCGGTTCCTCTCTGGTGTGGGACACCACCACGGCGGTGACTACGGACATCTTTGCCGATGGGTTCGAAACCGGCGACACCGCGGTCTGGGGAGCGCCCGTTCCTCCGGCTCTGTTCGATGTCAATGTCGTAGCCACCAACTCTCACGACCTTATTGGCGATACGGGCACTGTTGCCGTAACCCTGACTTCTGGGGCCGCAGTATTCAAGGACCCCGCGCTCACTTGGCAAGACCTCGGTGCCGGCAGCTTCAGCGTGCAGGCGCAGGCGGAGAACGCGACCGAGTATCGCTTCGAGTTCGCGGATCCAGAAAACGGCTCGGCGGTTGGCTGTCAGCACTACGCATCTTGCGTGGTCGTCGATTGGTCCGGTTCTTCAGAGGCGACCTACAACTGGACGCCTCCAAACACCCCAGGAATGTATGGAGTTACCGTGAGTATCCGTGGCTGCAACACCGGGACTCCACCGACTGCCTCGATCCTCCTGGATGTAACACCGCAGGATCCCGTGGCCCCGGAGATCACGGACTTTGACGTCAATGCGGCAGCGAGTGCTGGGTGCAGCTGCGCCCTCGGGTTCTGCAACTGCACCGTCAACTCTTCGGTGTCCTTCACCTTTGGTGCGACTTCCCAGCCGACCAACTTCCTCTTCGACTGGGATAATGACTCTGTATTCGAGCAGTCTGTTCCTGGTACCAACAGCTCGGTAACTCACACCTACACCACGATCGGGGTGAAGCATCCCAAGGTCAAGGCTGTTCTCGGTGTCGACGAGTCCACCGCGGTCGAAGTAGACCAGAGCTTGACCATCAATAATTCCTAGCTGGCTACCAGGCCACTCCTCCTTCCCTCAACCTCGACTTCGGCCCAGCCGGAGTCGAGTTCTCCGGAGAACCTCGCCGATGCATAGAATCACCCTCAAGAGGGCAGCGATCTGCCTGCTCGCTGTGTACAGCCTTCATTCCTCTTCCAGCTTCGCAGACGAAGCCAAGGGACCAGTTCTCTCCACGCCCAAGACCGGCGTGGACCTGGGAACCCTTACACGAGGTGAGGTTGTGGTTCGTGAAATCCCCATTGCCAACGACGGTGACGCTACGCTGACAATTGCTGGTTTGACCAGTAGCTGCGCCTGCGCGACGGTATCGGGACCCAGCTCTGTGGCACCGGGAGAAACGGTGCAACTCATTGTGACCCTCGACACCCTGGGTCTCGAGAATCAAGGGAGCACCGACATCGCCTTCACCACCAATGATCCCACCGCGCCGTCGGTTGTCATTCCGGTCGTTGGGGTGGTCAAGGCCTATCTAAAGCTCACGCCGCAACGGCTTCGCTGGAACACGGTGCAGGGGGAGGCAGGCGGCATGCTTCGGAGCCTCCTTGGAAGCCGTGATGGCGAGGACTTCGCCATCGTGTCGGCCGAGAGTCCACTGTCCTTTCTCGACGTGACCTACCGTCCGGCCACCGAAGCCGAGCGAGATCCTGAGCTTTCGGGGAGCCAGTGGACCATCGAAGCGAAGCTACCCGGCCTACCCCCGGTAGGTCCTCTTGGAGGAGATATCCAGCTGACCACGGACCATCCCATGGAGAAGCGGATCACCATCAACGTGTCCGGCTTCGTCCGACCGATCGTGCAGCTCACTCCGCCCAGCGCTGAGTTTGGTGAGATCGCGCTCGATGGCGAGAAGCGGAGTCGCTATTGGTTCAAGGCGTTCTCCACCGAACCCATCAAAGTCCTCGAGGCCACCACCGACGTAGCGGGAATCGCCGTCGAGACCATGGTCAAAAAGCCGGGCCGGGAATACCAGTTCTATCTTGTTTTTGACGGATCGCTGCCCCAGGGACCTTTCGACGGAACGTTCTCGATTCGGACCGACAGTGAGAAGGTGCCTTTGATCGAGTATCCCCTTACCGGGATAATCGTCGCCCCGACCTCCAGTTCGGGTCGCTAGGATCGGGGGCGACCCGAGCTTCATGTCTGCCGTCTCGCCACGGCTCACCGTGAACTTCCTCTTGGAGGACACCGTCCTCTTTGGTGGGGTCAAGGTTGTACTCCGCCAGGCAGATCTTCTGCACCGCCTGGGACATCGGGCGCGGATCGTCACGCCGGGCGCACGACCCGCCTGGTATCCCCTGCAGGCTGCCTTCTGCCGCGTGGCGAGCCTCGACCCCGACGTCGTCCCGGCGGCCGATGTCCAGGTCGCGACGTATTGGACCACGATTCGGCCCGCGATCGCAGCCCACGGACAGGCCCTACACTATTGCCAGGGCTTCGAGGGGCTCTACACTCACAACCAAACGGACCACCCTCAGATCGAAGATGCGTACTCCCAACCGATACCGGCGGTCACCGTGTCGGAGCACTTGGCCCAGTTGGTCCGGGAGCGATTCGGTAGGCCGGCGAGGGTGCTGCGTCAGCCCCTGGAGCCCCAGTTCGGGGTTGATCTCGAACGGAAGGACGTGCCCGCGGTACATCCCCGGATCCTGGTCATGTCCCCTTTCGAGATCGACTGGAAGGGTGGTGCCACCGCTCTTCGCGCACTGGCTCAGCTGCGCAAGGATGGGGTGGCATTTGACCTGATCAGGATTTCTCAGTGGCCTCAAACACAGGAGGAGCGAGACCTGTACGAGGCGACGGAGTTCCACTGCCATATCTCGCCGGACCGAGTTGCCGCCGTCCTACGCTCCTGTGACCTGCTGTTGGCGCCATCCTGGGAGCAGGAGGGCTTCGGCCTTCCGGTCCTGGAGGCGATGGCTGCGGGTGTTCCGGTCGTCGCTTCGGACATCGGTGCCTTCCGAGGTTTTGCTGGGTCCGCCGCGATCCTGGTCCCCTGGGACTCACCGACGGCGTTTGCGGAGGCGGCCCAACGGGTCCTCAGGGAGACTGGCCTTTGGCTGGACAAGAGGAAACGTGGTCTTCAGATCGCATCACTGTATGACGAGGAAACCTGTGGACGGGAGGCGGTGGAGGCTCTTCGCTGGGCCGCGAGCGGTGGTTGGAGCCACGAGCCTGCCGGTCTCAAGCCATCCACTACCTCCTGAGACTCTCGGCAGACGTAGGATAGGCCCATGCCGAAGCCCGATCTGAGTCTTGTCGTCGTGACCCACCACTCAGCGGAAGTACTTCCCTCATTCTTTGACTCACTGCGATCCGAGGTCGCCTCCCTCGGTCTTCTTCTCGAGGTCATCGCTGTGGAGCAGTCCGAGAGCGCCAGGGAGGCTGAGCAGGTAGCCCTCCTTGGACCGGATCAACTCCTCGCCAGTCCGAACATGGGCTATGCCGCGGGCGTGAACCGAGGTCTCGCGATCGCGAAGGGCGAGACGGTACTGATCGCGAACCCGGACATCGTCTTCCAACCAGGATCAATGGGGGCACTTCTCCAGGCCCTCGATGAGGGTTGGGACATCGTTGGCCCCCAACTGGAGCTTGCCGGTGTTCTCTTTCCGCCAGCCGAGGAGCAGTCGTTTCGTGCGGAGTGGGCGCGTCAACGCGCGCGCACTAGCGGACGCCGCAATAGAGGCTATCTGAAGCGCCACTTCGGCCAAGCGTCTGCGATCTGGGAAGCCTCGATGACCCAGCCCGTCGCGACCCTTTCAGGCTGTCTGCTCGCTTGCCGCCGCCGCGTCGCCGAGGCACTGGGTCCCTGGGATGCGGACTACTTCCTCTATTTCGAGGAGACCGATTGGCTGGAGCGAGCCCGGCGGCGGAGGTTTCGTATTGGACAAGTTCCGACCGCGCGCGTCGTTCATGCCTGGGGCCATTCGGCGG
>JAIOJS010000447.1 GCA_019911795.1 Thermoanaerobaculia bacterium
GTTCTGGGGCGAGGGTCGGGCCGTCAAGCGGGCCAAGACCCTGAACGAAGGGGCGGGTGAAGTGATCGCAGTGTCTGCCCAGTCGGTCGATCCCTCGCGCGAAGGGAAGCTCATTCACACCCAGGGGCGAGCCCAGACCGACGAGACCTTGGCCGATCCGAGCTTCGGGATCGAGGCGCCGGGAGCGCTGGCCCTGCAGCGCGAGGTCGAGATGTACCAATGGATCGAGGAGTCCAAGAGCGAAGAGCGCAAGAAGCTCGGAGGTGGAACCGAGACGGTGACGACCTACACCTACCACAAGGACTGGTCGTCTTCCTCCCACGCCTCTTCATCGTTCAAGGACTCGCAGGGACACGAGAATCCCTCCTTCCCGGTCTCCGCGGATGCTTGGAGGGCGACGACGGTAAACCTGGGTGCGATGACCCTGGGTGAGAGTCTGTCCTTGCAGATCAACCGCTCTGAGAGCCGCGATGTGAACGAGACGGACCTGCAGCGAGTACCGGCCGAATTGCGGGCGAACTTGCGAGCCGTCAACGGTCGCTTCTATTGGGGAGATGACCCCAGTTCTCCTCGGGTGGGCGATGCCCGCATCGGTTTCAAGACGATTCAGCCGACGGATGTGACGGTGGTCGGCCAGCAGCGCGGGTCGAACCTCGACAGCTACAAGACCAAGGTCGGCGGGACCATCGCTCTCCTCAGCTACGGCGCCAAGACTCCGGAAGAGATGTTCGATGCCGCCAAGGCGGCCAACAGCACCCTCTCCTGGATTCTACGGGCGGTGGGCTTCTTCGTGATCTTCTTGGGCTTCCTTTCGATCTTCAAGCCCCTCTCCGTGATGGCGGACGTGGTGCCCTTCCTGGGGAATCTCATGGAAAAGGGGACCTTCTTCCTCTCGCTCCTGTGCGCCGCGATCGTCACGCTCATCACCATCGCCGTGGGTTGGATCTTCTTCCGACCGCTGCTCGGCGTTGCCCTGTTTGCGTTGGCGGCGGGATTGACCTTCTGGATCCTCAAGCGCTCACGCAAGCCGGCGATGGTACCCGCACCGGCGCCCTCGTTCGTACCTCCGCCCCCACCGCCACCGCCACCGGGCTAAGACGGCGGGAGCGGCTAGCGGTTCGCTTCGGTGGGACGCCAGGCGAGGGCGACGTGTTCGGTTTCGAACTCGACGTTGTCGTAGGTAGCGATACCGGGAATCTCGGCGCTGAAGGTCGTGCTCTGTTCGGGGCGCAGGGCGCCGGCGATGACCTTGGCCTGCGAGGTGGCGAGGAGGTTGCCCGAGGCGTCGTAGAGCAGTACCGTAACCTTGATCTGGGAGGTCAGTTCCTGGCTGGAGTTCTTCAGGATGCCGACGATGCGGGTAGTGGGAATTTCGGTCAGTGACCGCGCCTCCTGCCAACTCGTGACCTGCAGCCGTTCTACGTCGTTTCCCGCTGCGGCCGGCTGTGCCGGAGCGTAGGTCGGACGGTCGGCGGCGCTCGGCGCGGCGGGATCGACGAGATCCCTGGTTTCGGTCTCGCGACGAGTCGGCCTGGCGTCCGGGGTTGCGTCGACGGCTGTTGAACTCTCGCTACTGCCCTCGGAGCCATCCTTGGAGTCGCCGGTGCCTAGTTGTTCGGCGGGTAGTCGGTTGTGCTTGACGTGTCCGACGTCGCTATCGGTCAGGACCACGGCGGGTACGACCGGAGCGATGGGCTCGGCGACGACGGCGGCGGGAGGTTCGGCCTTCTTGACGGTGGCCTGGGCACTGCGGTCGAGGTCGATCTCCGTGGTGCGTAGGGAAGAGAGACTGCCGTTGGGTAGGGTGAAGACGACGATGCTGCCTCGGACCTCCCAGGGACCCTTCGTCTCCACGCTGGAACCGTCCTTGAGCATCAAGACGTCGGCGAAACTAGCGGACGTCATCGAAAAGAGGAGGGCGGTGAGCCAGAGCGAGAAAGGGAAGAGTTTGCTTCTCAGGGTGAGGTGGCTTCTCATAGTCAGGCTCCGAGCGGTTTTCGTGGAGAATAGCGAGTACCGATGATTCGTTCTGACTATTCTACATCCCCCGGTTGGGCCCGGATGCTCTTGACCACTGCGGACGGCCCCGCTTGGTTCGAGTTTGGTCCTCCCCTCGAGCTCTGTGAGACCTACGATCTCACAGAGGTGCGCTCGACTCTGGCCCGGGTCGACGATCTAACGCGGGGTGGTCTTCACGCGGTGGGATTCGTCGCCTACGAGGCGTCTTCGGCCTTCGATTCGGCTTTGGTTACGCGACCTCCAGTCCCTGGTCTGCCCCTGGTTCGGTTTGCGATCTATGGCGAGCGACGGGAAGCGACCAGCCCAGCCCCGGCGGTCGGTAGGGAAGGGGCCGAGCACGGAGAGTGGCGACCCGCGACCAGCGAGGCCGAGCACCGTCGTAGCGTCGAGGCGGTGCGACGTCACATCGAACGCGGTGAGACCTATCAGGCGAACCTCACCTTTCCCTTCGTCCGCGAAGGTGTTTCAGATTCGAAGGCTCAGTTCGCTGATCTGCTCTCGCGCCAGTTCGTCCCCCACGCCGCCTACCTCGACGCCGGACGCTGGGCGGTGTGTTCGGCTTCCCCGGAACTCTTCTTCCGTCGCGACGGCGAATACCTCGTCACTCGGCCGATGAAGGGCACCGCGCCCCGCGCACCCGGAGGGTTCGAGGACCTGGTCCGTCGTCAGGCCCTCGCCAACTCGGTCAAAGACCGGGCCGAGAATCTGATGATCGTCGACATGCTACGCAATGACCTTGGCCGCATCGCGGATCCCGGCTCGGTCAGCGTTCGCGATCTCTACCGCATCGAACGCTATGCCACGGTGTGGCAGATGACGTCCACGGTGGAAGCGACGTCGAGCGCCACTCTGTTGGAGGTTTTCGACGCCCTCTTTCCCTGTGCCTCCATCACCGGTGCTCCCAAGGCGAGTTCGATGGGGATCATCAGCCAGCTCGAGACCTCACCCCGCGGGATCTACACCGGCGCGGTGGGGTGGGTGGGACCGAACCAGCAAGCCGAGTTCAACGTCGCCATCCGAACTGCAGTCGTCGATCGCGACCATGCCACCGCGACCTATGGGGTCGGCGGGGGAATCGTGTGGGATTCCGATCCGGCCGGGGAGCACCGCGAGGCCCTGGCCAAGGCTGCGACCTTCTCGACCCCACCTCTGCCGCCGTTCCAACTCCTGGAGAGTCTCCTCTGGCGCCCCGGCAAGGGGTACTGGCTGCTGTCCCGCCACCTGGACCGACTCCTCGCCTCGGCCGAGTATTTCGCCTGGTCCGCACCGACGGCTGCTACCCTCCGCGATCGCCTGCAGAAGCTCGCGGCAACCCTTCCCCTGCGTCGCCACAAGGTCCGTGTACGGCTCGATCGGGAAGGAGACGTGGTCCTCGAAGCGCATGAGATCCCGCGCCGCTCCCCGGGTCCCTGTCGCCTGGGCCTGGCGCCAAGACCCGAGACCATCGACCCCCGGCTTCTCTGCCACAAGACGACGGTCCGGGTACTCGATACCGTGTGGGAGAGAGCCGATGGCTCCTCGCGTGAGGAATCCAGCTACGACGACATCCTGATGTGGGACGAAGACGGCAACCTGACCGAGTCCACCTGGGCCAATGTCGTGGTCGCACTGGATGGCCAGCGGCACACACCTTCGCTGCACCATGGTTTGCTCCCGGGTGTCCTGCGTCAGCACCTGATCGACCGCGGCGAAATCGTCGAGGCCTCGCTGACAGTCGAGGATCTGAAGCGGGCCGAGGGTCTGTGGCTGATCAACTCGGTACGCGGCTGGATCCCGGCTCGGCTGGAGGCCTCCCGCACCTGATTGGCGCTGAACCACTGAGGGATACTCAATGAGGCCTAAGAAGGTTCCTGGAACTTGTCTCGGCACTGCCCGGGGCAGAACTTGTCTCGGCACTCTACCTGCCATCCACTCCGGTTCCACCGGTGGCACCGGTTCCCTCTGCGGTCCCTCTCCGGATTCCCTCGGAACGCAGGATTCCCATCCTGCTCCTCGTCCCTGGAGCCCAGAACGCTCCGCCCGGGATCGCAACCTCGCCGTCTGATCCTCCACACACTAGATCCTTTCAGTCGGCAACGAAGAGCAGGACGGGAGTCCTGCGTT
>JAIOJS010000448.1 GCA_019911795.1 Thermoanaerobaculia bacterium
CCTCTAGTGCCTCCCCAGCCCCTTCCCCGGACCACGGTACGAGCTGCCAGTCCTGTCCGCCCCACTCCCAGCGACTCCCTGGTGACGGCGTGGCTCCACGGATCGACTCCACCGAGGGCGCCGGCGTCGCCGGGGTCAGAATGATCGGGATGGTTCTTTGGTGGCGATCCTCTAGACCCTGCGCGAAGGTGAAGAGGATGGCCGCGAAACAGAAGATCAGCGCGAAGGTAACGAGGATGCCTGGCTGCACCGGCAGTCGTCCCAGTCGCCCATCGAGTTTGCCCAAGAACCCGTCTTCAGGGGTCGCCAGGGCGATTCGCCGTTGGATGTCCATCTCCAGAACCTGCGGCGGAGCCATCCGCTCCAACGAACGAAGGCGTCCGACCACCCGCCCAAGGGAATCCAACTGGGCTCGGCACTCGGGACAACTCTCCACATGCTCCTCGACCACCGCAGCCTCTCGCGCCGAGAGCTCACGATCGAGGAAGGCCGACAACATGTCGATCGGCAGATGGGCAGCCGTACTGGTCATCACACCAGCCCCCCTTCGGTCAAAGCACTTCTTAGCCGGTCGCGCCCGCGAGCGATACGGGATCTCACTGTTCCGATTCGAACTCCCAGCACGTCGGCGATCTCCTGATAGTCCAGCTCCTCGAGGTCGCGTAGGACGACGGCCTCGCGGTAGGGTGAAGGTACCTGGGCCAGCGCTCTGGCCACCACCGCGGCACTCTCGTGAGCCGATGTTCGTGATTCGGGACCCCGACGGGTGTCCGCGATCTGGAGGTAGCCGGCTGCCTCGTCGTCGAGACTCCGGGTGCAAATCCGCTTGCGGCCCAAGCGACTGTTGCAGTGGTTGATCGTGATGCGATAGATCCAGGTCTTGAGACTGGAGCGCCCGGCAAACTTCCGCAAGTGACGGTGAATGCGCAAGAACACCTCTTGAGTGAGGTCCTCAGCAACTCCAGGGTCGCCGGCCATCCGATATGAGACGTTGTAGATCATGCCATTGAACCGATGGAAGAGTTCGGTGAAGGCTTCCTCATCGCCGTACCGATGCCGATCGACCAGGTCCTCATCCGTCATTACCGGTGGCGTCAACATGGCTACTTCCATCCTGGTGGCGTCCTCCTACGCCCTTGGACTCGTGCCCCCCCCATTCGGTTCCCGGCCGCGCGATCGGCAGACCGCGGCAGGACGGTACCGGCTCATGACCTCCCGAAGCTTCCTGGTAGGAAGAGGTCTATTTGGCCTTGGCCACCTGTACCGGTTCGCCCAGTGGAAGGTCTTCGCCATAGTAGGCGAGAATACCCTGGACCAACGCTTCCGCCATCTTCTGCCGAAAAGCCTGAGTCTGAATCAGTCGCCGGTCCTCGGTGTTGGCGAGGTTGCTCACCTCCAGCAAGATCTTGGCCGGAATGCCGTTGTAGCGCAGGACGGCGGGGACGTACTCCGAGTTCTTGCGAATAATCTTCTCGCGAATCGGCTTGAACTCGTGAATCGCCAGTCCGCGCGAATGCAACGCACCGAGGACCCGACCGGCGAGGTCGCGCGACAGTCCCTCGCTCTGCGAACGCTCCCGCCAGCTGTACTCGACCCGAGGCTTCTCGCGGTACTCGGCCCGCGCCGAGTAGGCCGCACCGCTTCGGCCGAAGCTCCCGGCCGTCAGCTGGGTGGAGGGAATGTAGACCATCGCCCCGCGAAGGGAGGGATGCAAAGAGTCAGCGTGGATCGAGACGAAAACAACTTTCTTGGCTTCGCTCCCGGCCTTGATCGTTCGCCGCAGGACACTGTTGGCCAAGTACCAGCGCAGGTTGACCCCAATCTTGGCGTCCTGAATCGGATAGGGCGGATCGGTCAACACCTGGTGGCCGCGAGAGAAGGGCAAGACATCTCGGCCTTCGATGCGATGGTCATTGCCATCGCGCACCGTCGCGACCACTGTCGCCGCCGTACGGGTCTCGAGAATCTCGCGGGCTCTCACCATGATGTCGTAGACATGAAGACTTTCCCACACTCCGTCCTTGGAGGCACCGACGTCGGCGCCACCGTGGCCAGCATCGAGCACCACCGTAATGCCCTCGAGATGATGCGACTGGACCTCGTTGCTGAAGCGTTGACTCTCGGTGAGGCTAGCCTCGTATTCGACTTTGCGCGGATGCCCCAACGGCAGATACTCGGGGAGGAGGAGGTCGAGCGGAAGCTTCACCTCGTAGCCGATGGGAATGTCGGTCACATCGCGGATCGCGCTGGCACTGGCGATTTCGGACGCCAAAGCGTTCACATCGTCGGCGTAGATCCGTCCCGTGAAGCGGACGACGACGCTGGAGTAGAGAGCCTCGCCCGGCCGCAACCGGTAGACAGCGTGAGCATCGGTTCCTTCGCCCCGGAACTCGAGGGCCGAGTCGCTCGGGGCAGGTGACGGCAACATGGCCCGAAGTCCCGGGCGTAGCAGCACCGCCGGCACCAGGAGGGTCTGCCCCGGACTCAAACCGTCATCGACCAAACCATTGACTTCGCGAAGCGCCCGGAAATTCTTTCCGTCACCGGTAAACCAGACCGCCAGTCGCCAGAGAGTCGCACCATCGGTCAAAGATTCCCGGGTGACAGCATGGGTCCATCCCCGAGCACTCCCACGGTCCTGGGGAAACAGAGCACGAATCACCTGCACCTGGTGCGCGTCATCCAGTAGATCAAAGGGAACGCGATATCGGACTCCGGCAAGGAGACGTGTCGGATTGGCATTGAGAGCGCGAATCCCGCCCGCCGCTTCCGTCCCTCCAGTCAGGCGTCGAGTGAACGACAGCAGCCCTTCAGCGGGGAGAGGCGTCGCCTCGAGAAAGAGGTTGGCATCGTCATCGCGAAGGGCAACCAGGCCCGGCTGCACTTCGACGCGATGCAGTGCTCGGCTCATGCCCAATAGCGGTCCGAGGAGCAGCACGAGACCCACCACTACCAGAGATCGGGCAGAGGGCCATGGTGCGGGACAGAAATCCCTTTGACGATCGGGAGTTAGATCCATATCTCTGAAGCAGGATCTTAGTAAATTTTCGGACGCTACGCAATCCCTCGGCCACCGAGCGCCTCCAACGGTCTACAGCGTAGAGTCCAACCACACAGAAGTGGCCGGCCTGGAAATAGATTGTGCGGCGGAACAGAGACCCGAATCGGTGCGTCTGGAGCTAGCGGAAGATCCCGCTCTTCTTGTCGGCCTCGCCACCCGTCATCAGGCGCTGGTTCAGCTCTTTGATACGTTCCATGAGCTTGTCGATCTTGCCCTGGGCCTCGTCCTTGAGGCGCTGGTAGTCGCCGTTCATCCGCTCCATCTCTTCGCCGACCTCTCCGAGGCGGCTATTGAGTTCACCGATCTCGCCGTCCCGGCGGGCCATCTCGTTGTTCAAGTGGCCGATGTGTTCGTCCTTCTCGGACAGCTGAAGCTTCTGCTTCTCCTCTTGCTCCTCATAGAGCTTCTTGAACTGCTGCAACTCGAGGATCTCTGAAAAGTCTGCGGTCGAAGGAGCCATATCACCACCTCTGGTCTCGATACTAGGAAACATCTTTCGAAGCTTGAGGGAAAGGTCTTCAGGGTCGGAGGACTGACGCATCGCCTCTTCATAGCTGATCGTCCCATGCACGAGCAGGGCCATCAGCGACTGATTCATCGACTGCATGCGGTAGTAGCTCACCGAAGTCTCGACCTCGTCGAGCATGTCGGATGTCTCACCCTCTTCGATCATCTTCACGAGTTTGGGAGAAGCTCGTAATATCTCGAGGGCGGCAACGCGTCCCTGACCGTCTTCCCGTTCGACCAGCTTCATCGACACCACCGCCTTGAGCACTTGCGAGAGCTGCGCCCTCACTTGTCCCTGCTGATTCGGGGGAAAGGTGTCGAGGATGCGATCGATGGTCTGAACCGAAGAATTGGTGTGCAGGGTCGAGAAGACTAGATGTCCGGTCTCCGCTGCGGTAATCACCGTACTCACTGTCTCTGGGTCACGCATCTCACCGACCATGATCACGTCGGGATCCTGCCGCATCGCGTTGCGAAGTGCCTCGGAAAACGTCAGGGTGTCGGTACCGACTTCGCGCTGAGAGATCGTCGACGCGGCATCGCTGAAGAGGAACTCCATCGGATCTTCGATCGTGATGACGTGCGCAGGGCGCCGTGTGGCGATGTATTTGATCAGGGAGGCGAGCGTCGTCGACTTACCACTTCCGGTCGGTCCCGTCACCAGGACTAAGCCCATCGGCAGGTCACAAAACTCCAGCAGCACCTTGGGAAGCTCGAGATCCTCGAGCGACTTGATCTGGTAGGGGATCAGGCGGAACGCGGCGGCGAGCGTCCCTCGTTGGCGATAGATATTGCCGCGGAATCGAGCCAACCCATGCACGCCGTACCCGATGTCGACCGACATGGTCTGAATGAGCTTTTCCTGCTGCTGGGGCGACAGGATCGCCATCAGCATGCCCTCGATCTCTTCGGGCTTGAGGGGCTCGGTCTTCAGGGGAAGAAGCCGGCCGTTGATCCGCATCAGCGGAGGGCGGGTCGGCTTGAGGTGTAGGTCCGAAGCGCCCTGCTTCGTCATCACCCGAAGGAGTTCGTCGATCGTCATGAGTTTCCGAATACTATCAGGAGAGTTCCTCGAAAGAACAGTATAGCCGGGGTGCGAGCGACGTTAGCCCACGGAGAGGCGATGAGCTGCAGGCCGTCAATCCCCTCCTCTCGAACCGGTGCTACTACCGGTACGCTTCACGTCCCCCTAGCCTGGCCGGGCCACGCATCGAGCGGTCGTTGGCCTAGCTGTCACTAGTTTTCGCCCAAGACCGCTAGAACCGTCGCATCAGTCCAACCACCAGCCCCTGGATGGTCAGGTCCTCTGCCTCAACGAAGATTGGCGCCATGAGACGGTTCGCCGGCTGAAGTCGGACCCGCTTCCCCTCGGGGTAGAAGCGTTTGACGGTCGCTTCACCATCGATCAGAGCGACGACCATCTGTCCTACTTCGGCTCGATCACGCCGTTGCACTATCACCAGGTCTCCCTCGTGGATCCCCTCCTCGATCATCGAGTCGCCGACGACTTCGAGGACAAAATGCTCACCGTGGCTGCTGATCAGATGCGGGGGTACCGGCAAACTGTCCCGCCCCTCGATCACTTCGATCGGCTGCCCCGCCGCAATGCGTCCAAGGAAGGGAAGCTCTGCCATGCCCGGGACGGTCTGCTCCTCCTCGATCACCTTCAGCCCTCGCTTCTGGTTGGTCTCCCGGCTCAGGTACCCCTTCTCGCGTAGCAGTTTCAGGTGTTTGTGCACCGTGCCGTAGGAGTTGAAGCCGAACTGTTCACAGATCTCCCGATGGGTTGGTGGCAGCCCCTCGGTCTCGACGAAGTCGGTGATGTAGTCGAGAATCTGCTTCTGTCGACGGGTCAGCGGGCCGCGAGAGTTGTCCTGCTTCATGGCTCTGATGGTACAGCGTAACTCAGGCGTAAGCAAGAGGCGATGCCACTCTCCCTTGCTGGTAGACTCGCGCCCCATGTCCACGCTCCCAGATCTCGAAATCCTCGAACATCGACTCGACAACGGTCTGCGGATCGTCCTCAGCCCGGACGATCGACTGCCGCTGGTGACGGTCAACCTCTGGTACCACGTCGGCTCGCGACACGAGCGGCCGGGGCGTACCGGTCTAGCCCACCTCTTCGAGCACATGCTATTTCAAGGGAGCCAGCACGTGGGGACCAACGACCACTTCGCCCACATTCAGCAGGCGGGGGGGGTGGCCAATGGGTCGACTTGGTTCGATCGCACGAACTACTACGAGACGCTGCTCGCTCATCGACTCGATCTCGGACTGTGGCTCGAATCGGATCGCATGGGCTTCCTGCTACCGGCATTGACGCCGGACAAGTTGGAGAACCAGCGCCAGGTGGTGATGAATGAGCGACGCCAACGTGTCGACAATCAGCCTTACGGCCGCGCCTTCGAACGCCTTCACGAGCTTCTCTATCCCCTCCCCCATCCTTACCACTGGCCCGTGATCGGCTATATGGAGGACATCGAGGCTGCGACCCTGGACGACGTCTCCGACTTTTTCGAAACCTACTATCGACCCAACAATGCGGTGCTAACCCTGTGCGGCGACTTTCAACCGGAGGAGGCACTCGCAAGGGTCGCCCACTTCTTCGCCGACCTTCCCGCCGGCCCCGCGCCGCCGGCGAGCCCAGAGCCTCCATCGGCCGAGTCTTTGCTTTCCCACCGCGAAATCCTCGAAGACGATGTCGAGTTGGAGAGGATCTATCTCGCCTTTCGCGGTCCTGCTTTCGGAGAACCCGAGTGGTACCGAGCCGACCTCCTGACGACGGCTCTCTGCGGTGGCCGTTCCAGTCCCCTCTATCGCGATCTGGTAGAGGAAAGACAGCTGGCCCAGAGTCTTTCCATCTCGATCTTTCCCACCGAGTTGGAAGCCACGGTGGTACTCGTCGCAACGACCCGGCCGGAAGCGAGTAGTACCGATCTCGAGGAGGCAATCTGGCAACACCTCCACGGGGTCGCCGAGACAGGGCCTAGTCCAGAGGACCTCGAGCGAGCCCAGAACGGGACCCTTACGGGCTATTTCCAGGGCATCGAGAACCTGGACCGACGCGCCGATCTCATCTCGCAGCTAGCCGTCTTCACGGGGGAGCCCGAGCGAGCGGTTCGCGATGTTGTCCACTACGCAGAGGCGGACATCGAATCGCTTCGTAGGACGGCGGCCGGGCTGTTCCGACCAGAGAGGTCGATCGTGCTGACCGTGGTCCCTCGAGGAGGTGCGACATGAGTCTCGATCGATCCCAGGCCCCTCGATCGAAGCCGCCGGTCGACGACTTTCGCTTCCCCGACTTCCGCTACCAACGGATCGACGACGGTCTCGACCTCTACTCCGCCCGCTGGGGACGCTCTCCACTGGTCGCTTTGGAACTGCTCCTCCCCGGCGGCGGCGAATGCGACCCCTCAGACCGGCCCGGTCTCGCTTCCTTCGCGGCCAGCCTCCTCGACGAGGGGACCGAGCGACGCAGTGGTCAGGAGATCGCCCTGACGATCGAGCGACTGGGAGGCTCGTTGGGATCGGGGGCCGACTGGAACAGCGCCTCGGTCTCGTCTCTTTGTCTCGCCGAGCATCTCGAGACCGCCCTCGACCTGGTCGCCGACGTCGGTCTCGAACCGTCGTATCCCGACGCCGCCGTCGAGCGCGAGCGTGGGCGTCGCTTGGCCGAGTTACGTCGGCGCCGCAGCCTGCCATCGCAGCAGGCGGACCGGCTGCTACAAGCCACTCTCTACGCCGGCACCACCTACGACCACCCTCTGATCGGGAGTGAGGAGGGACTGAGAGAATCCGACCCCGCCACCCTACGTCGCTTCTACGCTGACCAGATGAGCGGTCCGATCACCCTGATTGCGGTCGGCGACGTTGACGAGCAGCGGCTCTCCGACCTGGTGATTCCTCGGCTGGCGGCACGCCGCACGACAACTCGATTCGAGCCGACGCCGGTGGAACCTCCCGCTGACGAACGCCGAGTCCTCATCATCGACCGCCCCGTGGGCACCCAGACCGAACTCCGCATCGGCCATGTTGGAGTGCCCTATTCCTACCCCGATCGCGCCGCATTGGTGGTCCTCACCTGTCTACTTGGAGGCAAGTTCACCAGTCGAATCAACCTCAACCTACGGGAACGGCATGGCTATACCTACGGGGCACGAGCTGCCTTCTCCACGCGCCGGGGCCCGGGGCCGTTCGTCGTCTCGACGGCGGTCGAGACCCCTTCGGCGGGCGCGGCGGCGAGAGAAGTGTTCTCTGAGCTCGAGCGGATCCGCGACGAGGCTGTGTCGCCAGAGGAACTTGCCGACACCGTCAGCTACCTCCTAGGCGTCTTTCCCTACACCCTACAGACCGCCGACGGAATCGGTTCCCGCCTCGCCCAGATCGCCATCCATGGACTCGCTCATGATCATTATCAGCGCTGGCCGAAGCGACTCGGAGCGGTGACGGTAGAGGACCTACTCCGGGTTGCCAACCACGCTCTTCACCCCGACCAAGCCGTCCTCGTCGCGGTAGGGCCTGCTGCCGACCTGGAGCCTCAGTTTGCGGAGTTTGGTCGCGTCGGAGTGAGCCTTTAACCCTCAAAACGCCTGACTCGGTTTACGGACGGCTCGGCTCACAAGCCCGGGAGCTCGAGTAGCCCGGCTGAACTCAACCCTCTGGCGGCGTCACGGGAGTCGGTGTCCCCTTGCGCAGCCCGACCGCAATCCGCGACGCGGCGTCGAAGCGAATCTCCAGTACACGAGGGTCACCGTCGCCGACGACATCAGCGAAGTGTCCTTGCACCTTGGAACCGCCCCGTGGGTGAACCTCGACACGAACTTCCAAGGGACCGGTGTCCACGACCGTCGAGGCATCGATCCTTCCGTGCCGCTCCTCGGTCTTGAAGACGCCGACCTTCTCGACGAACTTGAAGTCCTCGTTGAGGATTAGTCGATCGTTGACGAAGAGCTTCATATTTCCCCGCGACACTTCCGTGAAGAAGGTAATCGACATGGGAAACTCGGTGGCTACCGGCACGGGATCCTCCGCGACCTCGATTTCGACGGGAGCCGGTGACGACTCCTCGGCGCGAACAACCGCCGCGCGCTCAGCCCTTCGGCGAGCCTCTTCGGCCTCGATCTCCGTCTCGATACTTTGAGCGACCTCGTTGTCGGGCGCCAAGGCAGACACTCGCTCAACCGCCAGTCGCGCCGCCTCGGTGTCTCGCCGCTTCAATGCGTTCCTCGCTTCGAGCAGCCACGCCTCCTGCTCACGCTGGGTGGCCTGCGCCAGGATTTCGGCCTGAGCCGTCTCGATCTCCCGCTGCAAACGCAGGAGATCCTCGTCCTGGGGTGCGATCTCCAAGGCCTTGGCGAGGTGTCCGGCCGCCAGGTCTGGACGATTCTGCGCCATCTGAAAGCGTACCGCTTGAAGCATCGGAAGGTAGCGACTGCGAGCCATGGCGGCCGCGTCGGGATGTTCGGTCGGAGGCTGTTGGCTCCGCACCCAGTTCAGCGCTCCCCAGCCGAGAAGCCCAGCTACCAACAGAGTGGCGAACGTCAGGGCCAACAGGCGCCAAGGACGCTTCGACGAGGCCGCGCTTCCTGGTGGAATCGAGACCGTGGATGCCATGGAGACGTTCGATGCAGGGGGCTCCGCCGAGGTCGACGGAGTCGAGGGTGGAAGAACCCTCGGTGGGCTGCCCGAATCGCTGTCGTTCGAGCTCTCAGCGACCGCTGCGTCCACCGCCTCCTGGACCGCCGACACTTCCAACTGACCACTCACGTCCTGAGTCTCCGACATACGGCGCTGGCCCGGGGTGCCATCGGCCGGTAGCGAGTCGAGTACCCAACGCAGTTCCTCGGCCATGGCGCTGGCGTTTTCGTAGCGCTCGGTCGGGTCCTTCTCCATCGACCGCTGGAGCACGGCGACTACCGAAGCCGGGATCGAAGCATCGAACTGTTCCGGCGGGGTAAAGGGTTCGTAGACGATGCGGTGGGTGACCATGGTCAGGTTGTCACCTTGAAAGGGCTTGTGACAGGTCAGCATCTCGTAGAACAGAACCCCAAGCGAGAAGATGTCGGTACGATGATCGACCTCGCGCCCCAGAATCCTCTCCGGAGCCATGTAGTTCGGCGTGCCGAGGAGCTGCCCCTCCTGAGTGAGGTCCGAAGTGTCGAGCCGCGCGATCCCAAAATCAGAGATCTTAGGATCGCCATCCCTAGTGAGAATGATGTTTGCCGGCTTGATATCGCGATGCACCACTCCCCGCTCGTGCGCGTAGTCGAGTCCCTCCGCAATGCGGATCACAATATCGATAGCACGTGGAAGGTCGAGACTGCCCACGGACTGGAGCCGGTCCTTCAGGTTGGTACCCTGAACGTACTCCATGGCGATGAAGGTGGCGCCCTCCTCCGGGCTCAGGTCGACCACGTCATGAATGGTCACGATCGCCGGGTGATTGAGGATCCCCGCGCTCTGGGCTTCCCGCAGGAAGCGAGTCCGGAACTCGAGGAGTTCCCGATCGCCTTCGTTGTAGCCAGACCGAAACGTCTTGAGGGCAACGAGACGTCCGATCAGAGGGTCTCGGGCTAGATAGACCACCCCCATCGCTCCTCTTCCGAGCTCTTCGAGGACCTCGTATCGACCGAGAGATTTGGGTATCTTGGGTGGCATTTAGCTGCGTATTCTGTGAAGAACAGCGCGAATTCTAGCAGAGGAACGGGTCCGATCGGCGGCAACCTCGATTCTGCACTCTCGGCGCGGTTCGGTATCGAGGTGCATGGTATAGTTTGGCCTCCATTGATACCAACCTTCGAGTCCAACCCGCGCCTCGACCTGACGACCACTGAGTCGCTCACTCCAGGTGCGGAACGACGGCATCTAACGACCCGAGAAGAAGCGCCACCCCGTCGCCATCGAGGCGACTCTTTGCGGTAGCGATCGAACATCGCCGTCGATGGATCGCCCCGATGGCACCCAAGGAGGACGTAGCTGAATGCAGGTAGGAAGCTCCGACAAGATCCGCAACCTTGCCCTCGCCGGTCACAACGACACCGGCAAGACCACCCTGGCCAGCGCCCTCCTCTATACCGGCGGCGTCAACAACCGACTGCTCCGGGTCGAAGACAAAAACACGATCACCGACTTCGACGACGAAGAGCACGAACGGGGAATCTCGATCGGATTGGCTCCCTGCTTTACCCCCTGGAAGCAACACAAGGTCAACCTCCTCGACTGCCCTGGCTACGGGATCTTCTTTACCGAAACCCGCGCCGGCATGCGCGCGGCGGACGCTACCCTCCTCTGTATCAATGCGGTCAGCGGTGTCGAAGTCAGTACCGAGAAGG
>JAIOJS010000449.1 GCA_019911795.1 Thermoanaerobaculia bacterium
CCGAGGCAGCCTCGGCCCAACGCGAGATCCCGGAGACTTCGAGCTCGAACCTCGTTCCCATCGCCTGGACGCCATTCGTCGGAGACGCCTTTGACGGAAGTCCGCTGCTCGGAGAACTGGGCCGGATTGCGGTCCCCATGAGCCGATCAACAGCCGACGGTGGAGCGGCTGAGGTTTCGATCGAGATCCCATTTGTCCGGTACCGCACGACGAATCCCGACCCTGGCCCGCCAATTTTCTTTCTCGCTGGAGGTCCCGGCGCTTCTGGAATCGAGTTCGGCGGTCGTGTCGCGACCCATCCCCAACTGCGCCTACTCGAACACCGAGATGTGGTGGCGATCGATCAACGAGGGACTGGCCTGAGTCGTCCGAATCTAGTGGATCGAGAGTTCGAGGCCGTGTTGGCTCCTTCAGTGCTGACATCGCGGCGGGTCGTAGAGCAAGCCTTCACTCGCGTGGCTCGGCAGGCGGTCGCCTTCTGGCGGGAACTGGGTATCGATCCGGCGAGCTGGAACTCGCGCGAGAGCGCAGCCGATCTCGATGCTGTCCGCCGAGCCCTCGACGTCGAACGAGTCGTCCTGTTTGGTACCAGCTACGGATCGCACCTGGGTCTCGCCTATCTGAGGGACTTTGATGAGCATGTCGAGCGTGCTCTCTTGACCAAGGTCGAGGGTCCTGACCAGACTTGGAAGCTGCCATCCTCAGTCAACCGTGTCTTCGAGCAGTGGGAGAGATTCCAACCGGAAGGCAAAGACTCCGAGACGGGATTGCGGTTCGCGGTGGAGACCCTCCTCCGTCGTCTCGAGGTAGATTCGTCGCTCCTGGCCACCACTGAATCGCAAGAGAAGGTGAGACTCAGCGCCTTCGACTTGCAGGTCTATCTCGCCCGGAGTGTCGCCTCGATCGCCGCCATGGAAGCACTGCCCGAGGCGCTCTCGTCCATGCTCGAAGGCGATTGGAGCCCACTGGTGGATACGAGCGAGGACAACCGAAGGGTGGCGATCAACGCCATGACGCTCCTGGTGGATTGTGCTTCGGGGGGATCGCTGGCCCGCCTGCAACAGATCGAGCGGGAGCGCCAAGATGAGGCTTACTTGTTGTCCGACGCCCTCGCGGCTCCTTTCTACCCAGAAACCTGCGATGCCCTGGGCGTCGAAGGGCTTGACGACGAGTTTCGAGGCCCTCTGAGCATTGAGACGCCGGTGCTCTTCGTGAGTGGGACCCTCGATGCCCGAACTCCGCCGCAGAACGTGGAGGCGATTCGGTCGGGATTCAAGGAGGCCTCCCATCTGGTGATCGAGAACTCTGACCATGACTCCCGCGAACTGATGTCGTCGGAGTATCGGGCGATGGTTCAGAGGTTTCTCAGGGGAGGCGCGGTGCTGGACTCCACCTTGACTTTGCCGGTTCCGGTCCAGATGCCAGGTGGGACCGTCGAGTAGGTCATATCGGGTCACGTCGTCTGCCTCGGGTTTCGCGCTCCTTTGAGGCGCCGAAACTACAGAATCGTTCGATTCCCGTCCGATCGATTCCCGCGGCCACGGTGGCCAAAGGCCCACCCGCCTTGGATCGGGATCGTTTCGTTGGCTCTTCGCCCCAGCTACAGAGAACTGGTAATCGGCCGCAAGAGTCCCAGGCCCGTCCACGTGCCCCGCGGAGATCCATGAGGCTCCCCGTAAGACCTTCGCCGCCCAGAAGTGGCGCCCTGTCCCCTGGCCTTGGGGAGTTCAGCGGCCAGCGTGGTGCTAGCCGTGGCTCCCTCGGAACGCAGGACTCCCGTCCTGCTC
>JAIOJS010000450.1 GCA_019911795.1 Thermoanaerobaculia bacterium
GTCTACTTCACCAGTGAGGAGGGCGATATCCACATCATTCGGGCCGGCGACACCTTCGACCCGATCGGGACCAACCACCACGGCGAGCGGCTGATGGCCACCCCGGCGATTGCCGACGGTACCCTCTACTTCCGCGGCGCAACGCGGCTGGTTGCGGTTCGAGAGGGAGCTGGTCCCGGCGAGACCCAAGTGAGTTCCCAAGAGAAGGAACACGCTGGACTGAAGTAGCCAAGCCTCCAGTGTCCGCGGCTCACTGTCCAACACCTGTTGTCTGGTTCACAGCCAGTTGTCACCGCAGGTCCGTAGGATCGGGTCCATGCGTTCCATCACAACCTCGGTGCTCTGCACCATTGTCCTTGCCATCGAGTTTCTCAGCCTCAGCGCCCTGCCCGCAACCGCCAGCGTCGATGGTGGCGGCCCGCCGACTTTCTGGGTCGCGACCGATGGCGACGACTTCACCGGAGACGGTTCCTCGGCCATGCCCTGGGCCACCATCACCAAGGGTCTCGACTCGGTGCCCGATGGCAGCTTGATCCTGGTCGAGCCAGGTCTGTACTCGGGGCGCATCCGGATCCGCGGGACCTTCCCTCAGGGAGTCACGGTGCGCTCCCAGGTCCCCTACCGCGCTCAGTTGCGGCACACCGATACCGTGATCACCGCCTACGCTGACGGCGCCGGCTGTGAAGGGATCACACTCGAGGGCTTCGACATCGCCCATAGCGGACCCGGGGCGGCCGCTCTCGTGATCCACATCGACGGCGCCGGTGACGGCAGCGTTCATGACATCACGCTACGCGACAACGTACTCCACGATAGCTACAACAACGACATTCTGAAGATCAACAACACCACCTTCGACATCCTGGTCGAGGGCAATATGTTCTACAACCAGAGTGGATCCGACGAGCACATCGACCTCAACAGCGTCGAGGACGTGATCGTCCAGGACAACGTCTTCTTCAACGACTTCGAGGGAAGTGGACGCGCCAACAACAACGACACCAGCAGCTACATCGTGGTCAAGGACTCGAACCAGGGTGACGATCTGTTTCTTGGAAGTCGCAACGTCACCCTGCGACGCAACGTCTTCCTCAACTGGCAGGGAAGTAGTGGAGCCAACTTCATCCTCCTCGGAGAGGATGGCCATCCGATCTACGAGTCCCGCGACGTGCTGGTCGAGAACAACCTTCTGATCGGGAACTCGGCCAATGTGCAGCGAGCCGCCTTCGGGGTCAAGGGAGGCCGGGACATCATTTTTCGCCACAACACCGTCGTCGGCGATCTCCCATCCCTCGCTTTCGCCATGCGATTGAACCAGGAGGGTAGCAACCCGATCAATGATGAAGTCTGGTTCTTCAACAACGTGTGGAGCGACCCCACCGGCACCATGGGCTCCAACGGCGGCGCCAATGACTTTTCGGATACCCCCATCGGTGAGACCGACGCCTTCCAGATCGACCACAACCTCTACTGGAACGGTGGTCAACCGATCCCCGAAGATGCGGCTGAGCTGGTCAACTACAGCGATGATCCCAACGCCGTGGTCGGCGATCCCGGCCTTGCCTTGCAAGCCGGACTCACCTTGCCCCGTTGGAACCCCTCCCCTCCTCCCGGACAGTTTGCCGACGGCTCCTCGTCCATCCGCGAGGCCTTCGTGGCCCTCGTTCAAACCTACGCGACCTTCGATGGATCGAGCGCAGCCCTCGACGCCGGAAGTGCAGCCTTCGCTTCCCCTGAGGACATCCTGGGCAATCCACGACTGGGACTGCCGAACGTACCCGACCTCGGCGCCTGGGAATCAGGGATTCTCTTTGCCGACGGATTCGAGAGCGGAGACACCGGCGCCTGGTGACGGCGTGGAGGAACCGACCGCACTCGAGGCGGCCCGATCCCCTACCAGCTAGCCACAGCTAGGGACAGGTAAAGAAAGCCGACGTGTCACCAGTCGCAGGAGCGAACTCTCCCAGATTGTTCGGGTAGCTCTTGCTGATCCCGGCCTCGGTGTCGGTCACCGTGATCACGTACTCGACGTTTGAAGCCACGGCGAAGAACACCCAATAGCTATTGAACTCTGAGTCGCAAGCGTCGAGGACCTTGATGATCACTTCGAGGTTGTCCTCTTCGAAGAACCAGAAGAACCCGGTATCCGGGGTGGAAGGCACCGCCATACCGGGACCCACTCCGCCCGCGAAGTCGCGCCAAGCGATCTGAACTTTGAAGCGCCCCTCGTTGAGGCACAACGTGAAGTCATCCTCGACGCAGCTCGGAGGACCCGTGTCGTCGTCCTCGATCGTGATCAATGAGCGATCGTAAGTCCCGAGCACCGCCCCGCCGCCGGGATTGGACAGAGCCAGCTCAAAAACCTCGGCCACCTCCGTCTCCCCGTCATCCAGGATAGGAATCTCCAGATGGATCGGATCGTCGTCGCCATCCTCCCAGGTCAGGGTCCCGTTGACGGCCATGAAGTCCAAGCCGGCCTGCGCCGTCCCCGGGACCGTCGCATAGTCCACCGTGACCTGGCCATCGGAGCCACCGCTCCGCGTCACCGGAAGAACGACCGAGCCTCCGCCCTCTGAAACGGTACTCGCCACCATCGACAATGCCAACGTCCCGGGTGAACCGCCACCGCTCGCGGGTTCGACGACGATCGACCCCACCATCCCCAGGCCCACGTGCAGTTCACAGATGTAGTTCACCGTCCCGATGTCATCGAAGGTGACGGTGAACGACCATGCCGTATTCGAAGGATCGCCATCGCCCCCTTGGCCGTCACACCCATTGGCACAGCGAAACCCCGGCGCCACGACATTGTGGTATCCCCCACCGTTGGTGAAGGTCACCGAGTCGCCCGCCGCGATGGTCAGGTTGGCGGGTACGAAGGTGTTGCCTTGAGTCGTCACCACGAAAGTGTCGGCCGCGCTGGATGAAGCAGCGGCGGCTGCGAAGAGGACCCAGCCGAGTAGCAAGCGTCCGTGGTATCTAGTCGACATGACCGAGAACTCCCTTTTCTGATGCCATTCTTGTCCCGAGGACCCCTACCCTCACTTCGGAATGCAGTCTCTCGAGACGTAGTCGCAGCTTTCTGTCTGATCGATGAAGAATCGCCGCTGACCGGAGCAAGCCTAACACCGGAAGCCGCGCAGTCACTCCACTAAGAGCTCCCAATCTCCACTCGGAGCGATGCCCCGTATCGACGCGAACATTTGTCCCTGCTGGCGATGTCCCTTCCTCGACGCTCTGCTCTTCTGCACCGGTTCGAGTCTTGACATATTCCTATACCGGAATATGATACTGATCATGCCACGAGCGACCACGAACTCCGACGTCTTCAACGCAGTGGCCGAAGGGGCCCGTCGCGAGATCCTCAGCTGGCTGGCCGGGTCCGAACGCTCGGTATCCGAGATCACCGACGCCCTCGATATACGCCAGCCATCGGTCTCCAAACACCTCAAGGTTCTGCACGAGGTCGGACTGGTGAGTCGGCGGCGCGACGGGAGGCGAGTCCTCTATAGCGTGAACGCGGAGGAGATCCGGCCGCTCTATGAGTGGGCGGATACCTTCAGTCGCCTCTGGCGACACCAACTCGGTCGCATCAAGGAACGGGCCGAACAGAAGAGAAACACAGAGAAAGGTTCTGAAGAATGAAACTGATGGAGTCCGAGCTATCCAAGTTGACCCTGCAGGTCGAAGAAGTGATCCGTATCAAGGCTTCGATCGAGACCAGCTTCGAGACGCTGATCGAGCAAATGGGACAGAGTAACGAGGGAATCAACGGAACCCCGATGCCGATGCGCCTGGAAACCTTCCCGGGCGGGCGCTGGTTTCGCGACCTCGACCACGACAACGGGCACTGCTGGGGCACCGTGCAAGCCATAAGGCATCCCGACCTCCTAGAGATCAGTGGTCCCCTCTTCATGTCCTATCCGGTCGTCAACAATCTTCAGTATCGCCTGGTGGTCGATGGCGATGACACCTTGCTCACCTTGCGACATACCGCCTTCGGCCTGATTCCCGAAGACCATCGAGCCGGCCTCGGCCGCGGATGGCACGCCCTCCTCGAACGGATTCGTGACCGCGCAACGCCTCATTGAATCGGGTCCTCGCCCTACAAACTTCTAAACCCGGAACGGAGAATCGAAACATGATCGCCCAACAACTGACCCAAGAACTCCATCAAGAAGCCGACGCCACCCGCCGCGTACTCGAGCGAGTTCCCGCCGACCATCTGAGCTGGCGTCCCCACGCTAAATCAATGTCGCTGGGACAGCTCGCGTTGCACATCGCCACAACCCCGGGGCAAGTCGCCGAGTTGGCCTCTCAGCCGTCGATCGATCTACCCAACTCGGTCCAGACCGAAGCCAGCAGCGTGGAAGAGGTCCTCCAGGCTCTAGAAACCAGTCTGGCCCAAGCCACCGAGATCCTCGGAGGCCTGACCGACGAGGCCATGCACGAAACCTGGCGGGTCATGAGCGATGACCAGGAGGTCATGGCCATGCCGCGGGCCGCCGTCTTCCGCATGATCATGCTCAATCACTGGTACCACCATCGCGGCCAGATGATGGTCTACCTCCGATTGCTCGACATACCGCTGCCCTCAGTCTACGGCCCCACGGCCGACGAAAACCCGTTCATGGGCTGAGTTCCGGCTCGGTTCGTTCCCGACGCCGAGTTCCACGGGGAGTTCTGCTCCCCGTGGGTCGGCCCTCGAGGTCACTGCCGCCGTCCTATTCAACTCCCGTGTCGGGTCAGCGTCGCGGATTGCGATGAATAGAGTATGACAACCAGAAACCACACCTCACCCGAGGATCTTCGTTGCCGGGCTGTCGATCTGCTTCCTGCCAATGACCTCCTGGCTCTCTTCCTCTTGCCACTCTTCCTCCTGGCCACACCAGGCCTATCTCAGGTGCCGGCCGGTCCCGATGACGCTCGCTTGACCCACGTCGAGCCCAACGCCGATCCCGCTCGGAGAGCCAGGCGAGCTGCGACCGCCTACAGCGAGACCCAGGATCTCTTCCTCGTAGCCTGGATCGCCGACGATGCGGCGTTCGGTCTGGTTGACAACGAACAGGAGGTCTTCGTGGCCATCGTCGACTCCGTCGATTCAACCGTTCTCTCGCCAGTCCTACAGGTCAGTAGTGTCGGTCCTATCGGCGACCCCATGCGAGCCGCCTTCGAGGTCGACGTCGCCTGGGGAGCACTAGATGACACGTTCCTCGTGGTCTGGGACGCCGACGACGCTGAATTCGGATTGGAGTCCAATCAGACAGAGGTCTTTGCCCGGCGGGTTCAGTGGACACCCGGTGGCGGCTGGACAACAACGCCAACCGTCAAGCTGAGCAGCTCGGCAGGAATGCCGCCGGACACAGATCGCTCTGCGGCTCAGCCCACCGTGGCCTGGGGCGATGATCAGAACGAATGGCTGGTCGTTTGGACATCAGACAACAAGAACGCGGCTCTTTCACCTGATGAATTCGAGCTGTTCGCCCGACGGGTCAGCAGCGGCGGGTTCGCGGTTGGACCGGATGCGAGAATCACAACCCTGGGAATCCCCGGCGACCCCCAGTCCGCGTCCTTCAATCCCAGACTCGCCTACGAGATGGTCAGCGATCGATTCTTCGTAGTGTGGCGAGCCGACAACGTAGGCCCAGGCTGGGTAGACGGCCACTATGAGGTTCATGGAAAGTCTGTGGCTGCTTCCAACCTGGCCGACCTTGGGCCCACGATCCAGATTTCGGCAGTCGGATCCACACTCGACGCTTCATTTGACGCACGCGCGCCCAGTGTCGCCATCAGCGAAGCCTCCGGGGCTATCGTGGTGGTTTGGAACGGCAACTTCGAATCTGGCGCCATCCACCCCGACAAACAGGACATCTGGGGAGTCGCGCTGGATAGCGACGGCTCTCCACTTGGTGGCCAAGTCCGAATCGGACAGATGGGGGATGCCCTAGACCCAGAGACGGGAGGTTTCAGCGCGAGGGTGAGTTGGACACCACAGGGTGATCAGTTCCTAATCGCCTGGCACGGAAACGACGAAGCGTTCGTTCCAGATGGACCGCTTCTTGTCGATCAAGAGATCTGGAGCCGAAGTATCCGCATCAGCGCTGAGAGCGCAGTTGGCCCCTTGATCCGCATCAGCAACATGGGCGGCACTTCGCCATTCCCCGCGTCCTTTGATGCATCGGATGCAGCCATTGCAACCGGGTCAGAAGGACGACTCCTGGTGGTCTGGCAAGGAGACGACGACGAGGATGGTCTGGTCGACGACGAGACCGAGATCTTCGGTGAACTCGTGCGCGGAAACTGGATCTTTGTGGACGGCTTCGAAAGCGGATCAGTTGCCGCTTGGTCGCCGTAGCCTCAGAAACTCTGACGTCCGTGGGTCGGCCCGAACGAAGGCGGCTAGCCTTCTCCCCACTCGCGAAGCGCATCGAGATGCTCGATGTCATCCAGATCCTTGGGCCGTCCTGACTCACGCTTCATGGCGATCAAATCCTCGAGACCGGCAACCTGGAACTCGACCGAGTCCAACGTCACCGTGGTCGACTCGGCAAAGGCTCGATCGAAATCGAATGGAGCCTCGAGGAACAGATCAATGCGAAGCGATGAAAGTCGATCGGAATACAGCTGAAAGACCTTGGCGTGCTTCTCGGCGACCCAAGAGACCCGCGCGACGGCATTGGCGAAGCTGAACAACGGAACCGGCACCCAGTGGCTGGTAGCCCATCATCGACAACTCGTTCAGAGCCCGCCGCACTTCCTCACCATCCTCCAACCGCAGGACCACGTCGAGATCCTACGTCAAGCGAACAAAGCCGTGGGCAACAACGGCCACCCCTCCGACGACGAGATAGCGAGCCCCCGATCGCTGCAGGGCCGCGAGAACCGCTCTCAGGCTATCGCTCTTCACCGTGGTCGTTTAGATCAGTGATGAGCGATCGGCCCGACTGGCTCTACCGACGTGACCCTTGGTTCTGGGCGACCTGGGAGGGGGGCTCGCCTGGCTGGCATGCTGGCGGCGCGCGACGTTTCCTTCGGCGAACGGATTCGCCGAGTCGAGGAATTGTCCAAGCGAGCCAGCGATCTTCGACCCGTCACGAAGTTCGTGCCACAAGAAGCCGGGAAGCGCCGGTTTCCTTGACCAATCAACCTGGCGGATCACTCGCCAGAGGGAAGTTGCCGTCCTTCTCTCCTGCCCTCAGTTAGGGCTGGAACTTGCCTCCGAATGAGACGCGACCTCGCCCGCAACGCTTAGAGACCGCAATCGCGCTGCCATTCGTTCGTTGGCCACGCGCTTTTCGATATGAACCCACCAGGCCTCAGGAATCGATGCGCTCCGGCCAAGAGCACTAGCCAACCGCGGCACCCTCTCGGGGAACTCCCAATCAGCAGACGCCCACGAGAGTAGTTGGGCTTCGTACAAGTCAATCGAACAAGGGCCAGCGACTGGCGACACCGCCGAAAGCTCTGCGAATCGGGGGATGTCTCTTGTCGTTCAGTTGGTGCCCGCCATCGGCTCGGGGCTTGCCACACCCCAATGCCAGCCCTGACCGTATTCGACGCCCAACTCGCGGAGGATGACCGCCACGCTTTCACGGTCGACCTTCTCCGCAACGACGCTCTTGCCCAGAGCGTGGGCCACCGCGACCATCGCGCTGACCAGAGCCCGGCTGGTCGGATCGCGGTCGATGTTGTGCACGTAGGAGCCGTCGATCTTCACCTCGTCGACGGGTAGGGAGCGAAGATAGCCGAACGAGGCGAAGCCGGTGCCGAAGTCGTCGATGGCAAAGCAGCAACCAAGCTGCTTCAGTTTGCGAATTGCGCGCTGGACCCGGCCCAGATCGGACAACGCGGTGGTTTCCGTGATCTCGAAGGTGAGACGCCCGGGAGCGAGCTCGCAGACCGCAATCGCGGTACTGAGCCAGTCGAGAAGCGACTCGTCGGTAAGACTACCGCCGGCAAGGTTGACGAACAGGTTGACATCGGGGCGACGCGCCAACAGTTCGAGCGACTTCTCGACCACCCGGCGGTCGACCTGCGGCATCAGGCCGAATCGCTCGGCGGCGGGTAGGAAGTCTCCAGGCGGCACGAGAACTCCATCGGGCGATGTTATTCTGACCAGGGCCTCGTGGTACACAGTACGGCCGTCGGCGAGCGACACGACGGGTTGAAAGTGGATGATGAGCCGATCGTCCCTCAGCGCGTTCTGGAGCTGGATTGCCATGCGCCGATGCGCCGTCATCGGCGCATGGCCGGTGAGATCCTCCTCCCAAACGAAGGTCTGGTTACGGCCCATCTCTTTAGCGACTTGAAGAGCCTCGTCAGCACGAGCGCGCACCGACTCGGATCCTGCCGAGCCGTCGATGACCGCGAAACCAACGCTCGCCGTCAGGTCGTAAGTGCGCTCGCCGACCTGGAAGCCGGGCTCGCCGACGGCGCTGCGCAGAACCTCGGCGGTTTGAAACGCCTGCTCGCTGTCCACGTCCGGGAGAATCACTGCAAACTCGTCGCCACCTAGCCGGGCGAGTGCGTCCATGGGCCGGAGCGCACCGGCGAGGCGTCCCGCTACCATGACCAGCAGCTGATCTCCCTCGGAGTGCCCCTCGCGGGCCACTCTTGGCGCGCGCCACCGCCACCTGCAGGTGTACCGAGAACGAGGCGCGGTTCAGGAGTCGGGTCAGCGGATCGACCGAACCGAGCCGCGAGATCTCCTCCATCTGCTGTTTGCGGGCGGTGATGTCCTGCTCGACAGCGACGAAGTGGCTGATGCTGCCCTCCGACGCCCGTATGGGAGCGATCGTTATCTCTGCGGTGTATCGGGTGCCGTCCTTCTTCCGGTTCTCGATCTCGCCTCGCCAAACAACGCCGGCGAGGGTCGTTTGCCAGAGATCGCGGAAGAAAACCGTCCTGCGACCGCCATCCTGCAACATACGAGAATTGCGTCCCACCAACTCGTCGAGGGAGTAGCCCGTCATTGCGATCAAGGCAGGATTAGCCCATTCGATGATGCCGTCGCGATCGGTGACCAGGATGCCGGGAGCGGCGGACTCGAGCGCTCGGCCGAGCAAGCTCAGTGGCGGCTCGCGGATCTCGTGTTGCAACTCTTCTCCGTTGACGAGCAACGCGGATCCGTTCGTTTCGATGGCTGGTGACGACGTGTCTGCCTGGGGAGCCAATTCCGCCGTCTGTCTCATGATCCCTCTTGCGATATCGAACGCCATGTTTGACGATAGTACGTGGTTGACTACCGAAAAAGGGCACTTTCTACCTTCGAAGAGGGTCGTTGACTAGGTAGAAACTACCTGTCGAATATCGAGCGGGCTGGGAGCTCCGAAGGGTCCAAACGGTCGCGATTGCGCCGGGTGCCTAGCCGGATCTAGGCAGCACATGGCTTGACACCGGTTCGAAAGCACGCCGACCTGCCCCTCCAACCGTGCCACCGGGGCGAATCGATCGAGCCCTGCGGATTGACCGTGGTCGAGTGCAGCGGTGAGAGGATTCAGCGAGCCGTCGACTACATCGATGTCGCCACCTTCGTGGCCAGCTTGGAGCAACCCATCCAAAGCCCGCTGATAGTCCACCCTTCCGCCCTCCCGGCTCGGCATCCCGGCCCCTGGAGCCACCGTAGCCCCTTGCTCGGCCAACTTCGTTGTCGCGGTGGTCCAGAGCCCTGCGAATAGGAGTGGGAATGACTC
>JAIOJS010000451.1 GCA_019911795.1 Thermoanaerobaculia bacterium
CCTGTTCGTGGCGACCTCCATCGGTCCCCGCTTGCTGCACCCCAGGAGCGGCAAATGGTCGGTGAACTGGGATAGTGGCTGGACCGTCGTTCCGGGTTGGGTGCACCTGACCGGAGCCGAGGTCCAATGGGCCGTTCGCCGTTCCGAAGGGACGGTCACTATCGACAAGGCGAACGTCTATCTCGTCCTTCCCTCTCTGGTGCTACGCCACCTGGACTTCACCACGACCCGAGCAACCGGAGTGGAGATGCACGTCAAGCCCGTCGAGTCGGCCGCGGATAAGCCGCGGAAGAAAGGGGAGGGTTGGAAGTTCACCCTCGGTGGGCTCGATGTGCAGGACCTTCGTGAACTCGCCTTCGATACCGAGCGTTGGGCGGGTGCGGGTGAGGTGCAGGGCATGATCAGTTGGCAGGTTCGGGGTCCGACGCGACTGGCACTCCGGCGCGTGTCGCTGGGCAAGACACAGCTGCCGTCGGATGCCTCGCGCTACGTCGAACAGTTGGAACTCGAGGCGAGCGATTTCGAGTTCGGGCCTTTCTTGGTGGCCCGCGACAGCATGGTCGACGGCCTCGAGTCGGTGAGTGGTCACCTGAAACTGACGAGTCACTCAAAGTCCCTCGGGTTCCTCGGCTACTTCCTACAGAAGGTCCCATGGCTCGAACTTTCCGGCGTCGGAGAGTTAGCCCTGGAGGTGGAACTCGATCATGGGGAACTCGAACCAGGCAGTCGTCTCTCTTTCTCCGGCGCCGAGGTGGGCGTTCATTATTTCGGCTTTTCCATCGCCGGCTCGGGGAGCGTCGAGGGACGGGTCGACGACGCTAGCAACATCAACCTGCTCGCTCAGCTCGAGAAGTTCGATATCGGCCTCGAAGACCAAGAATCGGTGGTTCAAGGCGAGGAGGTGATGGTTCGATTGATGAGCCCGTCTCCGGTGATCTATCAACCTGCGACTGCGCTGGAGGTCATAGTGGATCTACCGTCGGCCGTCGCTTCGAACGTCGCCGTCTTCTCGCGGTACACTCCGCCCGCAGCGGGCTTGACCCTTTCCGGCGGAGAGGTCGAGGTCCAGGCTTCGATCACCTACGACTCGGGGAGGCAAACGGGATCGGGAACGGTGTCGATGGTCGGCGACGGACTTCGCGCGACCCTGAGTGACATCGGGCTGCAGTTCGACGTCGACCTGGGGATCGTCCTCTCCGAGGCGAAGTTCGAGGACGGACAGGTGCAAGTCTCAGGGACAGAACTGAAGCTCCACAACCTCTACGAAGTCTCTGGGGGGAGCGTCAAGCGTGGCTCGACTGCAGGGGGTTGGTGGGCTCGCGTGCGAGTTCCGTCGGGAGAAGTCCATCGCACCGAGACCGCCGATGGGCAGACGCGGCCCGGCTTGACTCTCGACTTGGAGGCAGACCTCCGTGACAGCGCCCTGGTTCTCGACTTCTTGACGGCGCGATTGAACAAGCTCTATTGGTTCAAGAACTTCCTGAGCGTGACGGATGTGCGGGCAGGGGTCGGACTCGAGGTCGAGGAGTCGACGATTGCTCTTCATGACCTGTCGATCCTCGGCGGCGAGGACATCGAGGTCCTTGCCGAACTGAAGACAGACCAGGGGGAGCGTACTGGCGTCCTTTTCGCTCGGTACAAGAAGTTGAGCGCGGCGTTGGGACTGGGTCTCGAAGGCAAGAAGCCGAAGGACTGGAAACTAACGAACTCCCGGAACTGGTACCAGAAGGAGGCGGTCGCTTTTCGGGGCAAGGGGTAGTCGGCACGATTGGCCCGAAGTTCATCGGCTCCGCTACAATAGGGGGAGCGGGACCGAGGATCGGACCCCCGGATGGGCCTCCCGCCGGTGGCGATCTACGATCTTGGTTCTACGCAGTCCGTCTGACCACAGCCCGAATGCAGGATACTGGCGCGCAACGGTAGAACCTCGGGACTCGATACCCGAACTTTCCGCCGACTTCGCCTGTCCCATAGCGCACCGCATGGAGCCAACATGAAGATACGACCGGTCGAGGATCTTGACCTTCAGGACATCGCAGGGATCGACGAGGCGATCTCGGGAAGCTACCGACCCGAGACCTGGGAGAAGCGGATCATGTATTACATCCGTCGCGATCCGGAGGTGTCTCAGGTGGCCGAGATCGACGGCAAGGTGGTGGGCTTCATGCTGGGCGAGGTGCGAGGGGGCGAGTTTGGCCTCGAAGAACCCACCGGCTGGGTGGAGGTGTTGGGCGTCGATCCCGACTGCCGCGGTCGATCCGTCGGCCGTCGGCTGGCGGAGGAGATGTGGAGTCGCTTTCGCGCCCGCGGAGCGACCACCGTACGGACCCTGGTGGACGAAGAGATGCCAGGCATTGCCAAGTTCTTCGATGCCCTGGGGTTCGAGCCGGCAGCGGTCACCTCACTCGTGCTTCGACTCGACGATTGAGACGAGACCCTGGGACCGACTGCCCCTGCCTCATTGCTTTCAACTGCGCATGTTCACCGAACTTAAGGATATTTCATGAGTACGACCACGACCCGCATCCCCGATAAGTTCCACAGTGCCGTCGAGAGTTGGCGGGAACGCTTTCTGCCCGACTACGGCTTTCTGATCGAGAATTGGGAGAAGTACTTTCCCAAGGATGAGCGCTTCGAATTGGTAGCCCATCGCGAGTGCGGTATGTGCGGTGTCATCGAGTGTGGCGATGAGCAGGGCAAGCCCAAGTACACCCGAGCCTGCGACATGCAGCCGGAACAGGCCGGACATCTTCTGGCCGCAGTGCGGGCACAGGCGAGTACCGAGTTCGGTTCGATTCAGCAGCACCAGTTGACCCTGGCGCGAGCTCAGAACGAACAGGATCAGTTCTGGGTCCTGCGAATGATGGCCGAAGAACTTCGCCACGGCTACCAGATGCTCCACCTTCTCCTCGAGGACGACTGGACCAACGTCACCGACCAGAGTGGCGGCGAGATGGTGGAGGAGATTCTCCAGATGCGAACGGGGTCGCACGTTCTCGGCGCCTTCAACATCGACTTCGACTCCTTCGTCGACAACATCGTGTTTTGCGCTTTGATCGACCGGGTGGGGAAGTACCAGCTCTCGATGCAGAAGGTCTCGGCCTATCAACCGATGGCCGAGAGTATGCCGCAGATGCTGCGTGAGGAGGCGTTCCACCTGGCGACCGGTGTGGTGCCGATGCGGCGTTGGGCGGAGGAGGCTGCCAAGGGGGAGCCGTTCGTGACCCTCGAGGTGCTCCAGAAGCACCTCAACAAGTGGCTGGCCCGTGGCGTCGAGATGTTCGGCGATGAGCGCGGCGGAGGCACCAACGTTCGCTACGGTCTGAAGCCGATGAAGAACGCCGAAGCGCAGAAGGATTACTACGACGAGGTGACCAAGGTCGTTCGCGACATCAACCTGCGCTACATCCGGGCTCGCGACGAGAAGCTGGACCACAAGCAGGCGCGAGAGGTCTATCATCGGATGACCGAGGGCGGTGAGACGGTGGACGGCGTCGGACGCCCCGAAGATCTCCTGTACATGCCCGATATCAAGTTCTTTCGCCGTCGGGGGCTGCATGCTTGGGCCCTGGTCGGTCCGGACGGGGAGGCCTTCACGGACGTCGAGGAGTACATATCGGACCTCTGTCGACGACTCCCCGAGCAGTACTTGGCGGGACGGGACTTCAGGGGCTACGTCGATCTTCTACGGCAGGTCCACTCCGGGGCCATCGACGGCCAGAAGGCAGCGGCAGAGATGCCCAACCTGCGACGAGTGGGAGGGGTTTGTCCCTGTTCGAAGTCGGTGCGCTGGGTCCGAGACGATGCCGCCGTCGCAGCTCCGGTAGGTGCAGTCACGACCTAGTCGGCTGCCAGGGTCCCCTCGGCCCAGACTCTCGGCGCGCGGATCCCCTAGCGCCACGGAGTCGAAAGGGCCCGTTGGTCTTGGCAATCAGAGTCGATAGAATCAGCCACCGTGAGCCTCTTCACCTCCATCCTCGTCAGGACCCTTCCCCTGATGCCCAAGTTCCTCGTCTGGCGGGTGGCCAAGCGCTACGTCGCGGGAAACGATCTCGACGCCGCCGCCAAGACGGTTCGAGGGCTGAATGAGCTGGGGGCCATGGCTACGATCGATGTGCTCGGAGAGGGTGTCATCGATCAGGAGCAAGCACTTGGCTACGTAGAGGAGTATGCACGGGTCTTCGATCGCATTGCAGCTGACGGCCTGGACGCCAACGTCTCGGTGAAACCGACCATGCTCCTGCTCAACCAGGATGAGATGTTCTGTCGGGATTGCCTGGACATTCTCGCCTCGAATGCCCGCAGCATCGACAACTTCCTGAGAATCGACATGGAGGATGCGTCGACCACCGACGCCACCCTACGGATCTACTGGGACCTCCAGGCTAAGCATGGCTGCGTCGGGACCGTGCTGCAGGCCTACATGCGCCGAACTCTCGACGATATTGCCTCTCTCCCCGAGCAGCGGGCCAACATTCGTCTCTGCAAGGGGATCTACATCGAGTCTCGCCGCGTGGCCTGGAAGGGCTACGAGACGGTGCGGGCTAACTTTGTCGCCGCGCTCGAGAAGCTCCTGACCCAGGGTGTGTACGCTGCGATCGCAACCCACGACGAGTATCTCGTGGCGCGGGCCTGCGCTTTGATCGAGAGACTCCAGATTCCGCGGGACCGATACGAGTTCCAGATGCTGCTCGGCGTCGATGAAGAGTTGCGGGATATCCTGATCGAGCAGGGGCATCGGATCCGAATCTACGTGCCCTACGGACAGGACTGGTACCAGTACTCGCTGCGAAGGCTGCGCGAGAACCCGGAAATCGCCGGCCACGTCGCTCGGTCCTTCCTGGGATTGAAGTAGGCTCAGGCCTGCGATTGCGGCCGCAGATGCTTGCGGGGCTCGACCGGAGGAAGCTGAGATGAGCTATGAAGTGGTGGTGCTGGGCGCCGGCAAGATGGGCGGTACCTTGATTCGCGCCTGGTTGGAGAATGGCGTGTTGCGGGCTGACCAGATCCTCGCGACCGCAGCTCACGAGCAGCGCCTCGCTGCGCTCAGTGCGGAGCTCGGCATCGCGACCTCCCGCGACAACCGTTTCGCCGTGTCGCAGGCCCCGACGATCCTGCTTTGCGTCAAGCCACAGGTCGCGCCGAGTGTGCTCGAAGAGGTGCGTTCGGAACTCAGCAAGGACACTCTGGTCATCTCGATCGTCGCCTCGGCTTCCACGGCGCGACTGGAGGCGGCTTCCGGCGACGGAGTTCCGGTGGTTCGAGTGATGCCCAACACGCCTTCTCAGGTCAGGGCGGGTATGTCGGTGCTCTGCGCGGGACGCTGGAGTGAGCCCGAGCATCTCGACCTCGTGGAACGTCTCTTTCGCCCACTGGGTCGGACAATGCGCCTCGACGAGCAGCATATGGATGCGGTCACCGGTCTTTCGGCGAGCGGTCCAGCCTTCATCTATGTGGTGATCGAATCCCTCGCCGAAGGGGGAGTCAAGGCGGGTCTGCCGCGCGACGTGGCGACTGAACTCGCCGCACAGACGGTCCTCGGGGCGGCACAGATGGTGCTCGAGACCGGACAGCACCCTGCTCTCCTGAAGGACGCTGTGACCACGCCCGCCGGGTGCACCGTGGATGGACTCCTAACTCTAGAGGAAGGCGGCCTCCGCGTGACCTTGATCAAGGCGGTGATGGAAGCCTCACGTCGTGCGCGGGAGCTTCTCGGCGACTAGTCCTGGTGCCCTGGCCAGGAGCGGAAACAACTTGGCCCAAGGCACATGGTGGCACATGGGACCACCCAAACGGGCCCTAGCCCTGGTTGGCAGCTCGGACTCAAACGGGTTCGGTCGCGGGCCTGCGCTTTCGCCAACGTTCTGGCAGACACTGGACGTGAAGGCTTAAGATGGGTCATGGCGTGACGGTATGCTAGACTCCGCCACAACCCCCGTCGATTGAGGAACCTATTACGTTGGGGAAACTTAACCGTCCTGGACGGTCCTCCGAGAAGCCAGCAAGTGCAAGGGAGAGTTCGTCCAAGTTGTCCGACTCCAGTACCGATAGTATCGAAATCGCTTCTCTTCGCGAGTCGGGGAGAACGCAGGCCTTCCAGGCCGCGCTGACTCAGCGAGAAGCGGCTCCGCCCGAGCGTGAGGTGGAGGCGAACGTGATTCTGATAGCTCATCCCGAAGGGCGTACTCTGGGAACGAGATTTCGGCTGCGCCCCGGTTCCGTCATCGAGATAGGTCGCTCGCCAGCGGCTGAGATTACCCTACCCGAGGTTCTGTCGATCTCCCGTACCCACGCTCGTCTGGAACACCACGGATCCGAGGTAGTGCTCGAGGACATGGGAAGCACCAATGGGACCTACATCAACGATCGTTTGATCCAGGGAGAGAACACCCTGCGCAGTGGTGATCGCTTCCAGGTTGGCGCGGTGCACTTCAAGTTCCTTCACGAGAGGGATGTGGAGAATGCCTACCATCTGGCGATTTACAACCTGGTCATGCGGGACGGATTGACGGAGATCTTTAACCAGCGCAAGTTCCACGAGGAGGTCGAACGCGAGGTGACCCGAGCCGAACGGTACGGTCGGCCGCTGTCGATGATCCTCTTCGATATCGACCGCTTCAAGACCGTCAACGACAATTACGGTCATCTGTGTGGGGACTACGTTCTCAAGAGAGTAACCGAGAAGGTGGCGCAATTCCTGCGCTCGGAACAGGTCTTCGCTCGGGTGGGCGGAGAGGAGTTCGCCGCCATCCTCCCCGAGACCAATGGCGACAACGCGGTCCAACTCGCCGAGAAGCTGCGTTCGGTCATCGCCGAGAAGCCTTTCCAGTACGCGGGCCTCGAAGTTCCCGTGACCAGTTCCTTCGGCGTTGCCGAACTCTCCCCCGCGGCGGCGACCAAGGACGCCCTCTACGAGGCGGCGGACCGCGCCCTCTATCATTCAAAGCAGAATGGACGCGATCTGGTGACCCAGTACGACAAGGACCTGCACGGTCCGGTGGCGACCACGGGAGAGGATCCGTCCTGACGCCTTGGGTTACTAAGCCCCGGTAGACTGCACGTGCTCAGAGATCTTCACGTCCGAAACCTCGCGGTGTTGGCCGAAGCGAGTGTCGCCTTTGCCGAGGGCTTCAATGTCCTGAGTGGAGAGACCGGGGCTGGAAAGTCGATGGTGGTCGACGCGCTAGGACTCCTGGCCGGAGGGCGGGCGGACTCGTCGCTCATTCGGACGGGAGCGGATCGCCTTTCGGTGACCGGCGTCTTCGAGCCCACGGGCTCGGCGTGGAGGGAAGTCCTCGCCGAGTCTGGGATCGAGGCGGACGCGGACGAAGTGGTGGTTCGGCGCGAGATCAGCCACCAGGATCGCAACCGGATCTTCGTCAACGACCAGCCGGTCACACAGAAGCTTCTCGCCGACTTGGGTCCGTTCCTGATGACGCTGCATGGCCAACGCGAAGAACTTGGATTGATGCAGCCCGAACTGCAGCGCCAGTGGCTCGATCATAGCGGTGGAGACGCTGCGATCTCCCTTCTGCAGGCCGTCGAACAGGCCTATCTCGCTTACCGCGAGGCGAGGAGTCGCCTGGACCGAGTCTCCGGCGACGACCGGGCGCGCCTCGAGCGGATCGAGCTCCTTCGCTTTCAGATTAGGGACATCGACGCGGTCGGTCTGGTCCCGGGGGAGGAAGAGGAACTGCGCACCGAGCGCGACCAGCTGCGCCATGCGGAAGCGATCCTCGGCGGTCTAGGGGAGGCCGAGTCGTGCCTTTCCGAGGACGAAGCCGCCGCGCTGGCGCAGGTCGAAGGGGCTCGCCACGGTCTGGAGGGGATCCGACGCTGGATCCCGGCCGCTACCGAGTGGCTCGAAGAGCTCGAGGAGGCGCGTATTCGGCTCCAGGACGTGGCCGACTCGGTGAGTCGACAGCTTTCGATCGTCGAGTTGGACCCGGGGCGTCTCGATACGGTGGAAGAGCGGCTGGTCAGACTCGAGAGACTGTTCCACCGCTTCGGCGAAACCTCGCAGGAGGTGTTGGACCAGCGTGATCGCGCCTTCGAGGAGCTGTCCTCCCTCGAAGTCGATGCCGAAGGGCGGGAGGGCCTCCAGAGGGAGGTCGAGAAGTGCCTGTCTCGCTACCGTGAGCGGGCGCTCGAGCTGACATCCGAGCGCCGGCGGTGGGCCGACGAGTTGGCGGCGAGGGTTCAGTCGGAACTCGCAGACCTGGCCCTGGGAAAGGCACGCTTTTCGACTCGGCTCGAAACCTCGAGACGCGACGGGAGTGTTCTCGCCATCGAAGGCAAGCCGGTGGACTTCGGTCCCCATGGTGTCGATCAGGTTGTCTTCGAGTTCGCCGCCAATCCCGGTGAGGACCCACGCCCGCTGAGCAAGGTTGCATCCGGTGGAGAACTGGCTCGGGTGTACCTCGGACTGCAGCTGGCGGTCCGGGGAGCCGGCAAAGCCGCCGAGGCCTCGATGGTCTTCGATGAAGTAGACGCCGGGATCGGAGGCCGGGAGGCGGCTGCGGTGGGACGCAAACTCCGACGTCTCGCACGAGGTGGTCAGATCCTCGCGGTGACCCATCTGCCCCAGGTGGCCGCGTGTGCTCACCATCACTTCAAGATCGAGAAGAGTATCGAAGGGGGCCGGACGTTTGTCGCCGTCGAGGCCCTCGACAAGGACCGACAGGTCGAGGAGGTGGCTCGGATGTTGGCGGGTGACGAGATCACCAAAGCATCGCTTTCTCATGCCGGAGAGCTGATTTCGGCCGGAGCGGCCGACTGAGGTCGTGGGGGTATTGAGACATTGGTCTTGGGAGGACCCACTGACCGAGGCCCGCGACATGCTGCATCGAAGCGGCATCCTCTTTATCCCCACCGAGTCGAGCTATGGGATTGCGGTGGATCCTCGGAACCCCAAGGGGGTGGACGCGGTCTATCGGATCAAGCAACGGGACGCCGGTGAGCCGCTTCCGGTGGTCATCGATACGATCCATCGTCTGCGTAGCCTGGGAGTAGATCCATCGTCGCCTGCAGTTCGCGCTCTCGACCGCCTCTGGCCAGCTCCCCTGACCGTGGTCCTTCCGACCTCGCTCCGGCTCGCGGCCAGCGCCGATACGGGATCGATCGCGGTGCGCATTCCCGCCCATCGACGTCTCCGTGGGTTGATTCAGAGCCTGGACCTACCCCTCACGGCGACCAGTGCGAACCTCAGTGGAGCTTCGCCCGTACTAGAACCGAGGGAGCTCGATGCGCTCTTTCCCGAAGTGGACGGACTGATCGTCGACGACGGACGTTTGCCGGGCGGACCCCCGTCGACCATGATTGCGCCGAGCGAACAGGGCTGGCGTCTCCTTCGCGTCGGCGGGATGTCCAGAACGCGCTTGCAAGAACTGCTGGGAGAACCGGTGATGGATGGACGAGAGGGTGCGAGAGATTGAGGAGTACGAAGCGGTGGTTGTCCAGGGTGTTCGGAGTCGGCGGCGAGTCCCTTATCGCAAGACTCCTCGTTGTCAGCGTGATCCTCCTGCTGAGGGTGTTCCTCTCGGGAGTATCACTCGCGGCTCAGACTGAGTCCTCGGTGGAGGATGCGCCATCTGCCGTCGCCATCATGGGTTTGGAGGAGATCGAGCGTGGCCAGCGCGGGTACGGCTATTCGGTGTTTGCGGGGCATGAGCTCGAGCGATTCGAGTTCGAGGTTCTTGGGGTCGTTCAGGATCGCGCACCTGGTCAGGATGACCTCATGGTGCGGCTCAGCGGGCAAGGTCTCGAACACTCGGGGGTGATCGCGGGAATGAGTGGAAGCCCGGTGTACATCGACGGGCGTCTCGTCGGCGCCGTGGCCTACTCCTGGGCCTTTGCCAAAGACCCCATCGCGGGGATCACTCCGATCGCTTCCATGCGGGCGATCGGAGAATCGACGGCGACCTCTACGAGCGCCAGTGGGGACGGCTTCTTCGGTGAGCCTCCCACGGTGACTAGTCTGCTCCAGATGGGGGAGGCGGAGGATCGGATGGCGGACGCCCTGTCGCGCCTCCAGGTCACGGCAGGGGGTTCCCAGACCGCTCCCGCCTTGGGCTGGGGGGTTAGTGGCTTTTCCGGGTCGACCCAGCTTCGCCTGAGTCAGACGCTGGGGCCGCTCGCTCCGGTGGGCCGGTCAGGCTTCGAACCGACCGCCGAGGTCCTCCTGCCGGGGAGTTCCGTGGCTGCGGTCCTCGTCGACGGGGATCTGCGACTTGCCGCCACTGGCACCGTGACGGATCGGATCGGCGACGACGTCCTCGCCTTCGGGCATCCCTTCTATTCTCTAGGAGAGATCTCGTTGCCGATGGCCGAGGCGGAGATCATCACCGTCATGCCGAGCCAGGCCAACTCCTTCAAGATTGCGAATCTCGGTCGAACGGTGGGATCCTTCCGGCAGGATCGGCAGGCGGGAGTCCGCGGCCAGATCGGGCTCTTTGCGGAGACCACCCCACTCGACATCTCCATTCGGACTCCGGAACTTCACCAATACCACATGGAGTTGGCCCGGATTCCGCAACTGACGGCGGCGCTGGCCGCCGTGTCGACGCTCGGAGCGCAGAACTCGGCCTCGACGACCACCGGGCCCATGGGAATCGACCTCCACGCCGAGTTCGATCTCGGAAGTCACGGAGTCGTGGCTCTCGATCAGAGCTTCGACGGTCTGAACGCTGCGACCGAGGCGGCGATCTTCGTGATGAGCTACCTCAACTTCTTCGACCACAATGCCTTCTCGTCGGTCACGGTGGATGCCGTGAACCTCGACCTCGTCCAGCACGCCGCGCCGCGCTCGGCCATTCTCATCGGTGGCTACGCGGACCGGACCGAGGTGCGACCGGGAGAGACGGTGGGACTGAGTCTGGAGTTCGCTCCATACCGTGGTGAACTGATGCGACACCGCACCGAGATCGAGTTGCCGGCCGATCTGCCGGCCGGACGCTATTCGCTGCTGGTCGGCGATGGAGTCTCCATCGATTTGCAGAGACAGAAGATCGAGCCGGCCTCACCCGTGCGCTTCGAACAAGCGCTGCGAGTGATCCGAGGATTCCACTCGCGGCGAGATCTGGTGGTGTTGGGACTGCACTCAGGGCATGGCCTGGCCGTCGCCGGTGAAGTCTTGCCACGCCTACCTGGCTCGATGCAGTCGATCTGGACCGCGGCGGCGTCAAAGAGTGCGGTGCCGCTGAGTTGGGTTGTGGCCCAGGAGTACACGGAGCGCCTCGAGTTGCCGATGGCGGGCGCCGTCCGCATCGACCTCAAGGTGCTGCGTCCGGATCCCGTGACCTCCGCCGATAACTTGCCGTCGGAAGGCGGCTCCGTCTCCGACGATTCCACGTCCGGAGAGGGTGGATCCTCCGACGGAGCCGACAGCAGCCCAAGCGGAAACCAGGCGGGCGGGGCCGAAGAATGACCTTCGACGAAGCAGAACGCGAGGGATCAACAAGGAAGGGCTCGACTGGCACGAGCGCGACTAGTGAGAGCTCGACTCGTAAGAGCTTGATTTGCAAGAGCTCGATTTGTAAGAGGAGGAGAGGGGATATGTGGAGTGGAATGAGTAGGGCCTCGAGAGTCGGGATCCTTGGCGTAACCTGCGCCCTGATGCTGGGAGGCAGGGTAGGAGCAGCCGACGTCAAGATCTTCAGGCTCCAGGATCAGGCGGCTTTCCTACGTGGCACCCTCGACGGGGTGAGCATCGACGCGCTCGGTACGCTGCGACTGGCCGCCCGCGCCCAGCGCCTCGCTTCACTCGAGGAACCCTTTGTTCTTTCGGCGGCGAAGCATCCGGAGGGCTGGGTGGTCGGCACCGGCAACAACGGCCGGGTGGTTCTGGTCCGCAGAGATGGCTCGCAAGAAACCCTCTTCGAGGTCGACGAACCCGAGATCTTCGCGCTCGCGGTGGACGATCGGGGCGTTGTCTACGCGGGCAGTTCACCCGATGGCAAGATCTACCGCTTCCAAGACGGATCCGCTGAGCCGTTGGCCAGCCTCGAACAGACCTACATTTGGCAGATCGTCCCCCAAGGGGACGGTAACCTCCTGGTAGCGACCGGCACCGAAGGGAAGCTTTTTCGAGTTGGCAAGGACGGCGCCACCCAATTGGTTTGGGACAGCGACGACACCCATGTCCGAACGTTGCATCGACGCGCGGATGGAACCGTCCTGGCGGGAACGGCGGGGGAGGGACTTCTGGTCGAGATTTCGACCACGGGCCGGGTGCGAACCCTCTACGATGCGCCGGAACCAGAGGTGGTCGCCCTGACCCCGGGAGTTGACGGAGTGGTGTGGGCCGCGGTCCTGGCATCCGAGGCGAGTCAGTTGCCGGCCCCTACCGCCTCGGCCACGGCTGAGGACGACGAGGCCGAAGGTGACACCGTGGTCGTGACCATCGAGGAGACCGCGGTCCAGGTGGTCGGCTCGCGTCCTCCCGGACACAAGGGACCACGCTCGGAGATCCTGAGGATCCTTCCCAGTGGGGAAGTGGAACCCGTCGCGCGCCTGGCCGACGACACCGTCTTCTCGATGGCGTGGGGCGATGGTCGCCTATGGGTCGCCACCGGCCTCGAGGGGCGGCTCTACAGCCTACGCCAGGGCGAGCTGGTCCTGGAGAACGATATCGAAGAACGGCAGATCGTGGCTCTGATTCCAGGTGAGGGCCGGCGCACAGGTGGGGGCAACGGAGCCGGAATCGGCCTCCCGACTCTGGCCACCTCCAACGCCTCGGCCGTCTACGAACTGGTCCGGGGTGAGGAGCGGACGGGCAGCTACGTCAGTCCCGTCCTCGATGCGGGGCAGACGTCCCAATTCGGTTCCTTTCACTACCTCGGAGTGGTGCCTTCCGGGGGATCCCTGCAGTTCTCCTTCCGCAGCGGTTCGAGCTCGGAGCCCGACGGGAGCTGGTCGGAGTGGATCCGGGGCGAGGGCAAGCAGGAGATCGGGCTCTCCTCCCTACCCGCTGGGCGCTTTGTGCAATGGCGGATGGTGGGGGCAGCCCGGGATCAGTCACCCACCCTGGCCTCGGCGGAGCTGTCCTATCGGCAGCAGAATCTGGCGCCGCGGATCACCAAGTTCGAAGTCTGGGACCCGGGCAAGATCCAGGTGCCCCAGACTTTCAATCCCGGCAACCAGATCTTCGAACCCGTGCATCCCAACCGCGAGGGAATCTTTACCACCCTCGAGACCTCGGATGCCGACAGCACTCAGCGCTACAAGTCCCTCTGGAAGTACGGCTTCCGTACCCTGGTGTGGTCCGCCGCCGACCCCAACAGCGATGGGCTCGAGTACACCATCGAAGTTCGGCGCGATGGGGATGAAGAGCATTGGCTGCCCCTGGCCGAAGAGCTCGACGCGGAGTACCTGAGCTTCGATGTCACCGGCCTTCCCGACGGCGTTTACCGCTTCCGGCTGGTCGCCGTGGATCGCCCTGCGGTCGACGGGAGCGGATTGGACGATCGTCGTCAAAGCGAACCGGTCGTCATCGACCATAGCGCACCGGAGGCGACGCAGATCGAGCGGGTTGGAGATAGAATCCGAATCGATGTCAAAGATGCCTGGAACCCTCTGCGCCGTGCCGAGTTCAGTGTCGACGCCGGCGAGTGGAGACCGGCGCCAGTGGAGGACGGCCTCCTGGACTCTCGCCGCGAGCGCCTTTGGGTCCCTATCGGAAAGCCGGATCAGTTGTTGGTACTGCGCTTGATGGACGCTGCGTTCAACACCGTGACCCTCGACTTGACGCGGGATTCGCCGTGACTTCGGCTCGGCGCATCGCGGTCTATCCGGGCTCTTTCGATCCCGTCCACGAGGGACATCTCGATATCATGCGGCGCTGCAAGCCACTGTTCGATGAGGTCGTGGTCGCCGTACTCGAGAACGAGGAAAAGGCAGCTCTCTTCAGCGTCGAAGAGAGGGTCGAGATGATCTCGGAGATCCTCGGCGACGATCCGATCTTTACCGCGCGCAGCTTCTCGGGACTCCTGGTTGACTACGTCGAGAGCCTCGGGGCGAGGGCGATCATCCGCGGCCTACGGGCGGTCTCCGATTTCGAGTACGAGTTCCAGATGGCTCTGATGAATCGGCGGCTGGATCCCAATATCGAAACCGTCTTTCTCACCCCGCGGGAGGAGTACAGCTTCGTGTCCAGCCGGCTGGTCAAGGAGGTCTTTCGCCTCGGTGGCGACCTGACCGGATTGGTGCCACAGCCTGTCTTGGACCGACTGCAGGAGAGGCTCCGTCCGAACGGAGCGAAGGTTTGACGTCGAGGCAGCCCACTGCCCTCGAACGAAGGGACAGGATACGAAGCTTCTGCGAGGCGATGCCAAAGGCGGAGCTCCATGTTCACCTCGAAGGGTCTATTCTGCCAGCGACTCTCTTGCAACTGGCGCGTCAGCGGGGAATCGAGCTCCCCGCCACCGACGAAGCTAGCCTCGCCGAGTGGTTCCAGTTCCGCGATTTCGAGCACTTCGTGGATATTTACCTAACTTGCTCGCGCTGTCTTCAGCATCCCGAGGACTTTCAGCTGATCACCCGGGACTTCATCGCCGAACAGGCTCGTCAGAACGTGAAGTACTCCGAAGTGCACTTCACCATCGGGACTCACATTGCGAATGGAGGCAACGGTCAGGAGATTCGGGACGCGCTCTGGCAGACCCTTCGCGAGGGTGAGAGGGATCATGGCGTGGTGGTGCGTTGGATTCCAGATATCGTTCGCAACGTCAGCCCTGAGTGGGCCGATCGGACCGTTGAATGGGCCCTAGAGGGTCACGGGGAAGGGATCGTTGCTCTCGGCATCGCGGGGATCGAGAAGGGCTTTTCCAATCTTCCATTTCGTGATCACTTTGCTGCGATTCGAGCGGCGGGACTCCACGGTGTCGCCCACGCCGGCGAGCACGATGGTCCCGCGTCGATACGCTCGGCCCTCGACGATCTCGGTGCCGAGCGCATCGGACACGGCGTCCGAGCGGTGGAGGATCCCAAGTTGGTTGAGGAACTGCTTCATAGCAAGATCCCCTTGGAGGTTTGTCCGACCTCCAACGTCTGCCTCGATGTCTTCGAAGACCTCGCTTCACATTCCTTCGACGAACTCTACCGGGCTGGGATTGCGCTCTCCGTCAACTCCGACGACCCGCCCCTCTTTGCCACCACCCTGAGCGAGGAGTACTCGAAGTTGTCCGAGACGTTCGGCTATTCGCCCGCTCAGCTGGCCCGGTTGTCGCTGGACACGGTGGAGCAATCCTTCATGAGCGACGAGGAGAAGGGTCGCTGTCGTGGGGAGTTCAGGGCGGAGATCCAGCGTCTCGGCGAGGACCTCCTCGACGAGTCACTGGTCTTAGACTGACTGACTGACTGACTGACTGACCGAGTCTGAACCGACTGAGTCAGACCGGCTCCCGCCCGGCCTAAGCCGAGCGGGTTACCCAGGTGGTGCAGTCTCCCTAGTGAGTCGCTTCTGGGGCCTCGTCGGCCACCGCTGCCAAGGCCTCCAGGCGGATCGCCTCGAACTCGTCGCCGGGAGTCCACTTGGGGAACTCGTCGGCTTCGGCGAGTCGTAGCCCGGCGAGGAAGCCGAGTCGGGCGTCCTCGACCATGCCGTCGAAGACCCAGGTGTCATTGAGTTCATCCGATACCTGGTGGTAGTGCTCGTCGAGCCAGGCCTCGACCTGTTCGCGACCCCAGCCGGCGGGATGGTCGAGGAAGTCGAGACCCCCGTCGAGATAGACACCGGGCACGCCGATCTTGGCAAAACTGAACTGATCGGAGCGGTAGTACGAGCCTTGATCGGGGAACTGGTCGGGATTGACGACGCGACCTTGTTCCTCGGCGAGCTCAGTGATCAGGTCCCCGAGATTCGACTTTTCCATCCCCACGAAGGTCATGTCACGGGTGCGGCCCCAGATGTTGCCGCCGTCGTAGTTGAGAACTGCCGCCATCTTGCCCGGAGGGAAGGTGGGGTGCAGGGCGTAGTACTTCGACCCGAGGAGCCCCTGTTCCTCGGCGCCGACGAAGGCGAAGAGGACCGAGCGGCGCGGGGCGTCACTGAGAGCCGCAAAGGAGCTCGCCATGGCAAGGAGCTGAGAGCATCCCGTGGCGTTGTCGAGAGCGCCGTTGTAAATGGTGTCGGCGGTGGGATCGTCACCCGCTTCGCGTTGGCCGAGGTGATCGAAGTGGGCCGAATAGATGACGACCTCGTCAGAGAGTTCGGCGTCGCGACCCCGTAGCAGCCCAAGAACGTTGGCAGTCTCGACTCGTCGCACCTTGTTGGTGACGGCGAGGGACGTCGTGACTCCAAGGGGAATTGGCTGGAAACTGCGCTCTTTGGCCATTTCGCGCAAGGAGTCGAGATCCTGGCCGCCGAGGGCGACCAGCTTCTTGGAGGCGTCCTCGGTGAGCCAGCCCGCGACCTGGATCCGGGGTTCTCCTTCAGTTGGCAACTCAAACTGCTCTCCGGTCCAAGAGCTCTGGATCACCTGCCAGCCGTAGCCGGCCGACGGCGTGGTGTGGATGATGATGGCGCCGGCCGCACCCTGGGCAGCAGCAGCTTCGTACTTGTAGGTCCAGCGTCCGTAGTAGAGACGGCGGTTTCCTTCGAACAGCTCAGGGTCCCAGTCGGGATCGTTGTTGAGGATCAGGAGGACCTTACCGCTCAGGTCGACGCCGGCGAAGTCATCCCATTCGTACTCGGGCGCCTGGATGCCGTAACCGACAAACACCACTTCAGCCTCGCTCACCGTGGCCTCCTCGGCCTGGACTCCGGAGGCAGCGATGAAGTCGTCCCAGTACTTGAACTCGGTGGTCTTGCCGGCGCGAGAGAAGTTCCACTCCTTGGGCACTTCGCTGGTGATTCCAACCATGCCGAACGGTTGCTCCCAGGAGCCTTTGGGGCCACCAGGTTCCAGCCCGAGGGCTTTCATCTGGTCGATGAGGTAACTACGGGCGGCGGCATCACCGGCGCTACCGGGGCCACGTCCGGCCATGGCGTCGTCGGCGAGATCGGCGACCCGCTGCAGCAACTTGCCTTCGTCGATGGCTTCGGCGGCAGCGGGTGCTTGGGAGAGGAGGTCGACGACGGCGGGTGGAGGCGGAGTCGGAGCGGTCTTGCCGCAGGCGACGAGTCCGACGCCGCAAGCGAGGAGAGAGAGACTGAGTAGTTTCGAGTGCATGGAATTCCTTCGTAGATTGTGATTGAAGAGGCTTCTTAGGAGATGGAACCGAGGAATCTGAGGTGTTCGAGATGGGCACGGATCTGTCGTTCGGCCAACGGCCAGATCATCTTGGGGATCTCCTCGTAGACCCTTGGGAGGATCTCGGCGGGTTCTCGCAGTCCCAGCTTCCACGCCTGGAGGACATTGTCTTCTCGCCATAGACGATGCTTTCTTACCTTGCGGAGAAAGGCCTCGGCGTGACCGAGGATCGGCCCATGAGCCGGGAAAAGAGTTTCGGGGTGCAGGTCGGCCATCGCTTCGAGCGACTGCAGAAACTGTTCCATGTTGCCCTCGGGGGGGTCGATGATGATGGTCGAGAGGGCGGAAACCAGATCCCCTGAGAGGAGGGTACGGTGGTTCTCCGCCAGGAAAGCGAGGTGGCCCCGGGCGTGCCCGGGCGTGTGCAGGACCCGGACCGGAAAACCAGGCCCCAACTCGAGGACCTCATCGTGCTCGAGGAGTCGGTCGACTCTGATACCCGCGGCCAGGACACGCTCCGCCGTTTTCCGATGAGCTGCGACGGGCAACTTGAGCTCCTTTTGCAGGGCGAGGACGCCGGCGATGTGGTCGGGGTGGTGATGGGTGAGCCAGATGGCCGTCGCGCGACGTCCCAAACGAGTATCGGCCTGACGCAACGCTTCGGCCAGTTGAGCCTGGGCTTCGGGATCGGCGGAACCGGGATCGACGACGACCGCATCTTCCATCCCCAGGAGATAGCAGTTGGTG
>JAIOJS010000452.1 GCA_019911795.1 Thermoanaerobaculia bacterium
ATGGAACTCGAGGCGGCTGCCGACTTCAAGGATCCGAGAGCCGAAACGCCCTGGGCCTTCGCAGCGGCCGTGGTCAGCCGAGTGGCGGTCGAGCAAGCTCCCGGCGAGGTGCGGCGTCGTTTGCTCGGACTCGCCGAGGACCTCCTCGATGCCCCGCGCTGGCGGTTGCGAGGGATTCCGCCCCAGCGTCTGTTGGAGGGTCTCGCCGTACGTCACTTAAGGGGGGCCGCGTTTGCCGAATCCCTGTCTCAGCGTTAGAGTTAGCGATTGCGTTGCGGCCGCAGGGGCCAGCCGCTGGCCTATCGAAGAGGTCCGTGACGCGACCACCAAATTCAAAATCTCTAGAGGATAGTCATGACCGACAACGATACGAAGACGACGGGCGGACGTCGAACTCTGCTCCTGCTGATTACCGGCGTTTTGCTGGTGGCGTTTGGCTGGATCCTTTCGGGAGAGACGCTGGAGGCCACCAGCGACACTCAGCCGGCCGCAGTGAGCGTGCCCGAGACGGTGGCCCAGATCGACGGGCAGGAGATATCCCTGGCCGATCTCGAGAAGGCCGCCGCCGAGCCGCTGGATCAGCTCGAGATGCAGCGTTTGCAGATGGATCTCAAGATGAAGCAGGAGCGTCAGAAGATCCTCATCAAGGAGCTCGACCAGTTGGTGGAGGACCGACTCCTGGAGAAGGAGGCCGGAGCGCGCGGTGTGTCTGTCGATGAGCTGGTCGCAGCCGAGATTAGTCCGGCGGAGGTTACTGACGAGGACATCGACGCCTTCTACGCCGATCTCCAGACGCAGCGCCAAGGGGTGCCTCCCTTGGAGCGGATCGGTGAGCAGATTCGGACTCACCTGACCCAGGCGAAGGCCCAGGAGGCCCGCGAAGATTTCCTCGATAACCTGCGCGACAAGTACAAAGTCGACGTGTTCCTCTCCGAGCCCCGGGTGGAGATTGCGACGGACGGCCACCCTACCCTCGGTCCCGACACCGCTCCGGTCACGATCGTGGCGTTTTCCGACTTCGAGTGCCCCTACTGCGAGAGAGTCGTGCCCACGATCGAGCAGGTTCGGAAGAACTACGGGGATCAGGTGCGTGTCGTCTTCCGCCAGTTCCCGCTGAGTATCCACGCCAATGCGCAGAAGGCGGCGGAAGCTTCGTTGTGTGCCGGTGACCAGGGAAAGTTCTGGGAGATGCACGACCTTATGTTCGCGGAACAGAAGCAACTGGGTGTCGAGGCTCTCAAGGACAAAGCAGCGCGCTTGGAGCTCGATGGAGCCCAGTTCGCCAAGTGCCTGGATAGCGGCCAGCATGAAGACCAGGTCAAGGCCGATGTTCGCGAGGGATTCAAGATCGGGGTGAGTTCGACGCCGTCGCTCTTCATCAATGGTCAAGCTCTGACCGGAGCTCAGCCTTACCCGACGATCGCCGCAATCATCGATGCCGAGCTGAAGAAGGCCGGTTCGGGCAAGAGCTGACCCTCGACCTACGCCGAGAGTTACAGGTTGGTCTAGCCGGAAGCTTTCGGTCGAGCCTCGCACGAGGCTTGGTCGGCTTGGATCAATCCCCGGCGGGCTCAGGTCGCCGGGGATTTTTCGTGACGCCGGCGACTCCGTCGTCGACCGGCTTCGACGGCGCAAACGCTATACTCGCTCTTCTCCATGACTGACTCGACCTCCTCCTCATCTCCTGCTCGCGCCGGCTCTCCGGTTGCCTTGATCTTGGCCGGTGGGCGAGGTACTCGCTTCTGGCCCCTCTCGCGGGAGTCTCGGCCCAAACAGCTGCTTGCCCTCGACGGTCGCTCGAGCCTCTTGCAGGAGACGGTGGCGCGCCTGACCCCCTTGATCGGCCCCGAGTCGGTGTGGATCTGTACTACCGCAAGCTTAGTCTCCGCGGTGCGCGAACAGCTTCCCCAGGTACCGGCCGAACAGGTTCTCGCCGAGCCAGAGGGGCGCAACACCGCGCCCGCCATCGCCTGGGCCGTCCAGTCGATGGATGCGTCCGTCCGCCGCAAACCGGTCATCGTACTACCGGCCGACCATCGAGTTGCGGACTCCGTGGAGTTTCGTCGGGTTCTCGAGGTCGCGTCCCGCGAGGCATCCGAACGGGACCGGGTGTTGACGCTGGGAGTGAGCCCTCGCTGGCCTGAGACCGGCTATGGCTATCTCGAGGTCGGACTCCCCTATCTGACAGATGGCGACGTTCGTCGCGTCAATCGGTTTACCGAGAAGCCGGATCGGGCCACAGCAGAGCGGTTTCTGGAGTCAGGAAATTACCTCTGGAATGCTGGGATCTTCGTCTTTCGGGGCGAGACGCTTCTCGAACTGACCCGACGGCATCTTCCGGAGTTGGCAGAAGGCCTCGAAAGGATCGCCGCGTCACCGGACCGACTCGCGGAGCTCTATCCACATCTGCCAAGGGTTTCGATCGACTATGGCATCATGGAGCAACTCGACGACATCGCCACCCTTACCCTCGATTGCGGCTGGAGCGACCTCGGGTCCTGGCAAGCGCTGGCGGACCTGCTGCAGAGCGATCCGGCCGAGGATGCAATCCATGGAGATGTCGTCACCCACGAGACCCAGGGAAATCTTTTTTGGGCGGAAGAGGGAACCATCGCCGCCGTAGGAGTCCGTGACCTGGTCGTGGTGCGGACCGGCGACAGTGTCCTCGTCTTACCGCGCGAGCGATCCCAAGAGGTGCGGGCAATCGTCGACAAGTTGACCCAGAAGGAGCGGTCGGATCTCCTCTGAGGAGGCCCCGCCAAGGCATGCAGTGGAAACTCCCCCAGGCCAGTCGACTGACCGAGTGGTTGCATCGCGTCAGCATCAGCGTGGGTTTTCCCTGGATCGCCTACATCGCGACTCGCTGGCCCCGTGGGCTACTGCTCTTCGGTGCCCGCATCGTGATCTTCTTCGCGATGCTGATCTACCCTCGGCCGAAACGTGAGATCGCACGCAATCTGTCCCGAGTACTCGGCCACCCACCAAGGTCGCGGGAGATTCGCCGCGCGGTGCGCGAGATGCTGCGCCACTTCGCTTTCTACTGGGTAGATCTATTCCGATTCGCGCAACTCCCCGCTGAGGAGGCACGACGCCACCTGGTGAGTGTCGAGGGGATGGAACCGGTCGAAGCGTTGGTCGACGCCGGCCAGGGTGTCGTCTTGCTCACCGCGCACCTAGGTAACTGGGAACTAGGGGGTGTGCTTCTCGGACAGCGAGACCTCCCGGTTTCGATCGTGTACTTTCCTGACAAGTTTGAGGGAGCTGAACGTTTTCGCAGCTCCCTGAGGGTTCAAGCCGGGGTGGAGGAGATCCCCCTGCGCCTCGACAGCGCTTGGTCGAGTCTACCCGTGCTCCGGGCGCTCAGAGACGGGAGGATGGTCGCTATGCAGGGTGATCGCGACTTCGAAGAACGAGGAGTCGAAGCTCCCTTCTTTGGAGCGTCGGTCAAGTTTCCCCGAGGTCCCTTCATGGTCGCCCTACTGACAGGAGCACCCATCGTGCCTACCTTTGTGACGTATACGCCAGGCTACGACTTCCAGGCTCACTTTGGGGCGCCCTTGCAGATGGTCTCGACCGGAGATCGAGAGGCTGACATCAACCGGGGAGTTCAGGAGTGGGCTGTGGTGCTCGAGGACGTCATTCGTCGCCACGCGACGCAGTGGTACACCTTCTATGACTATTGGGCCGGTACCTCGGACCTCGCGGCTCCGGCGCCCGAGGGCGTGCGCGAGGTGGTGTCGTGAAGCCGGTGACGCTGGCCTTGCCCTCTGGGGATGTCGGACTCGATTTTGGAGACTGTCCCCTCGACCTGGATGCGACCCTGCCCGGCAGTGGTCCCTGGGAAGTCGAGATCGGCTTCGGCAAGGGTCGGTACCTGTTGCGGCGGGCCCTCGAGGACTCAGGGACTCGCTTCCTGGGGATCGAGATTGCGCTCAAGTATCAGCGAATCCTGACCCGACGGGCACGGCGACGGGGAGTCGGTAACCTCGCCACGTTGCGAGGTGAGGCACTCCTGGTTCTGGCGTCGGTCTTGCCGCGGCACTTTGCACGGACCGTTCACGTCTACTTTCCCGATCCCTGGCCCAAGGCGCGGCACAATCGGCGGCGACTCTTCGATCCCGAATCCGTCGATCTCGTGCTCGATCTGGTGGCGCCGGGCGGCAAGCTCTGCTTCGCTACCGACTTTCTCGAGTACGGAGCCTTGGTGGAGGAGCTTCTGCGCTCTTTCCCCGGTCTCGACGTGCAGCGCATCGATGGCGTCTGGCCCGATGGCGCTCGGACCAACTACGAGGCCAAGTACATCGAGGAAGGGCGCGAGATCTTGCGTCTCGAGGCCTTCCCGAGGGCCGAGCGGGCTGCGTTTCACCCCCGCGGTCGCGAGGGAGTTCTGGTCGGCTACTCAACCGAATTGGAAGGCGAGCCAGAGGGAGTTCCGACGACGGTCGGAAGCTGATCGTTGGGGCGACTGAGCTATCTCTGGCGGTACCTGCGTCGACATCCGGCGCGGCTCTTCGGGGGCATTGCTTGCGTTTTGGCGAGTGTCATCGTCGGCATGGCCACACCCTTTCTCGTCGGTGGCGCGGTGGATCAGTTTCGACAATCTCCCAGTCCACGTGTCCTTCTCGCCTACGGCGGGCTCCTCATCTTGGTCGCTTTCGTACGAGGGATCTTCACCTACGGCCAGAGGATGATCCTGGTGACGCTCAGTCGTGACGTGGAACTCGAACTCCGCGACGACTACTTCCAGCATCTCGAGACTCTGCCCTTGGAGTACTTCCAGGGCCAAGCGACTGGGGACCTGATGGCTCGCGCCACCAGCGATCTGCAGGCGGTCCGGATGCTCTGTGGTCCGGCCGTCATGTACAGCGCCAACACCCTCTTCACCGGCCTGGGGACCCTCTACTTCATGTTCGGCATCCACGCGAAGCTCTCGCTGTGGGCCTTGGCACCGATGCCGCTCGTCGCCATCGCTACTCAGGTGTTCGGCCAACGGATCCACCGCAAGTTCGAGAAGGTCCAGGAGCAGTTCGCGGCCCTCTCGTCGCGAGTCCAGGAGAACCTTTCCGGTCTGCGGGTGGTTCGCGCCTATGCGAGAGAGGATCGGGAACGTCGGGTGTTCGGCGATCTGAATCGGGAGCTGGTGGATCGCAATCGAAACCTGATTCTTTGGACCTCGGCCTTCCATCCCTTGCTCCAGGGTCTCGTCGGGATCGGCTTCGTCGTCGTCCTCGGCTACGGTGGGCTGCTGGTCATGGAGGAAACGATCACGATCGGTCAGTTCGTGACCTTCAACTTCTTTCTTACCAAGTTGGTGTGGCCAATGATCGCGATCGGATGGGTTGTCAACCTCGCTCAGCGCGGTTTGGCGTCGTTGGGTCGCATCCGCAAGGTTCTCGACACCGCGTCGACCATCGTTGATCCGCAGCATCCCATCGTGGTCGATCCAGTTCTCGGTGCGATCCATTGCCGCAGTCTCGACTTTACCTACAAGAGTGCTTCGGTACCCGCTCTCTCCGGCGTGGAGTTGGAGATTGACGCTGGGGCGACGATCGCCATCGTGGGCCGGACCGGGTCCGGCAAATCGACTTTTCTCAGCCTGCTGCCGAGGCTGATGGATCCGCTCCCGGGAACGCTCCTTGTCGACGGTGTCGATGTACGAGACTGGCCTCTCGAGCGACTCCGTGGTTCGATCGCGATGGTGCCTCAGGAAACCTTCCTCTTCTCGATTTCGGTGCGAGCCAACATCGCCCTCGGAAGCCCGGGAGCGAGCGACTCGGAGATTCGTCGCGCTGCGGTTCTCGCGGGTCTCGATGCTGATCTCGAGTCCTTCCCCAAAGGCCTCGATACTCTGGTCGGGGAGCGAGGCATCACCCTCTCGGGCGGGCAGAAGCAGCGCGTGGCGTTGGCGCGGGCTCTTCTTCGAGACCCCGAGATCCTCTTGCTCGACGATTGTCTCTCGGCGGTTGATACCCAGACCGAGGAGACTATCCTCAGGAACCTAAGGACGGTCTTCCCTGGGCGCACCGTTGTCCTCGTTTCCCACCGCGTCTCCGCGGTCCGAGACGCCGACTTGATCTTGGTGTTCGAAGCCGGCCGCATCGTGGAGCGGGGCACGCACGATGAGCTGGTGGCAGAGCGAGGACACTACGCCGATCTCGATCAACGTCAGCGCTTGGAGGAGGAACTGGCAGCGATCTAGTGGACTGTAACCCTCGAACGGTTAGTGGTTGGGCGTGTCATCAGGGGCTAAATCAAGGCGCCCCGACACAGGC
>JAIOJS010000453.1 GCA_019911795.1 Thermoanaerobaculia bacterium
GTCTGGTTATTCCCTTCCACATTGGGCGAGGTCATTTGCGTTCCTGGCAAGGCGCGACGACGAGTAATACTGGGAGTATTTTGAGGAGAAGCAACGCCGCCAGAGGCGGAAAGGGCCCGTCCAATGTGGATGGGAATAGCCAGGCGGGGCACTAGCGTCATGGCGGCGAGTCTCTTCGACGATCTCCCCGACCCGGCTGCGGCTTTCGACGAGGCGGCAGCACCCGCCGAGGCGCCTCTCGCCGAGCGCATGCGCCCGCGATCGTTGGACGAGGTGGTCGGACACGAGACTCTCGTGGGAGAAGACGGCGTGCTGCGCCGCTCGATCGCCGCCGATCGAGTGCCCTCATTGATCTTCTGGGGCCCCCCGGGATGCGGCAAGACCACCTTGGCTCGTATTCTCGCCGCGGCCACGTCCTGCCGTTTCGTGCCCTTTAGCGCCGTAACTTCGGGTATCAAGGAAGTTCGAGTTGTCATGGAGGAGGCGGGGCGTCTACGACGAGCCCAGGGGGTGGGGACGCTCCTCTTCGTCGATGAGATCCACCGATTCAACCGTGCCCAGCAGGATGCCTTCCTTCCCTACATGGAGTCCGGAGAGATCGTCCTCGTAGGAGCTACGACAGAGAACCCAGCCTTCGAACTGAACGCAGCCCTGCTCAGCCGCTGTCGAGTGGCAATTCTCGAAGGAATCTCGGCGGCCGAGATCGAGAAGCTGTTGCGGCGGGCCTTGGCAGATTCGGAGCGCGGACTGGGGGCCGGCGGAGTGACCTGCGAGGCCGAGGTGGTCGAAGCCATCGCGGCCGCGGCCAGCGGCGACGCGCGACGCGCCCTCAACCAGTTGGAACTCGTGGTCGAAGATGCTCAGAGACGGGGCGGGGGAGAGGTTTCGATCGACGACCTGGGGCGTTTGCTCCAACGGCAGCCCCTGCGCTACGACAAGCGGGGGGAACAGCACTTCGACCAGATCTCGGCCTTCCACAAGTCGCTGCGGGATAGCGATCCCGATGCTGCGGTCTACTGGCTTACCCGCATGCTCGACGCGGGGGAGGATCCGCTCTACCTCGCGCGGCGCATGGTCCGAGTCGCGAGTGAGGACATTGGATTGGCTGATCCGCAGGCGCTGCCGCAGGCCCTAGCCGCTTGGGATGCTTTCCAGCGACTGGGATCCCCGGAGGGCGAGTTGGCCCTGGTCCAAGCCGCTCTTTACCTCGCCCTGGCACCGTCCAGTGACGCGACCTACCTCGCCGCCAAGGCGGCCCAGGCTGCGGTCGCCGAGCACGGCGCTCTGCCGGTACCGATGGCGCTACGCAACGCTCCCACCGACCTCCAACGGAGGGCGGGATACGGCCAGGGCTATGTCCATGCCCATGATCAACCGGACGGCGTCGGTGGCATGCAGTGTCTTCCCGACGCTCTGCGCGACGAGAAGTTCTATCAGCCGAAGCCGAGGGGGAATGAATCAGACTTGGCGATCCACCTCGAGCGCCTGCGGAAGCGCCGCGGGCGGGATTCCTAAACCGCTCGGGCCTTGACCCAGGGAAACGCGCGGACTGTGCTTCTATTTCGACGGAGATATCGACGCTAGCGCCTGGAGGATGCCATCCTGGGTCAACAGTTCCCCGAAGACGAAGGGTTCCTGTCCGGGACGGTAGAGGAGATAGAAGGGGATCCCGTAGCGCCCATGGTCGGCGAGGAAATTACCGATCTCCTGATCGCGACTGGTCCAGTCCGCCTGCATCGGGACCACTCCGAGCTCGGCGAAAGCGGTGGCGATTTCCGGGGTGTCGAGGACGAAACGCTCGTTGACCTTGCAGGTGAAGCACCAGTCGGCGGTGACGTCGACGAAGACCGGTGTCCCCGCCACGGCCATCTCTTCCGCCGTGGCCCGGTCGAAAGGGGTCCACGCGATGTGGCCGCCGATCACTTCCGTGGTGCTGGCGGTCACAGGGGGCGCGGTGGCTGCGAGCCAGATCGTGGATGCGCCGGTTAGAAGCGCAGCGAAGAGGGCGATTCGTTTGCCGGTCGGGCTCTGGGCAGAGTGACGAAACCAGACGAAGAGGGCGAGAACGAGCAGACTCAGTTCGACGACAGCGAGCCGTTCGGCGCTGATCTGACCGGCGAGGACGTAGAAGAGCCAGATCGCGGCCCCGGCGAGGAAGAAGCCCATCATCTCTTTGAGGCGGAGCATCCAGACGCCCGGTTTGGGGAGCAGACCGGCGGCACCGGGCCAGGCGGCAAGGAGGAGGTAGGGAGCGGCCATGCCCAGTCCCACCGCCGTGAAGATCGCCAGGATCGTCAAAGGGGGTTGGGCGAGGGCGAAGCCTACTGCCGTGCCGAGAAACGGCGCCGAACAGGGCGTAGCCATCAGGGTCGCGAAGAGCCCCGAGGCGAAATGGCCCGCCACGCCTTCCTCGGGTCCCTTACCGCCCAATTGCGACCAGCGCCCAGGGAGCTGGATCTCGAACAGGCCCCACATGTTGAGGGTGAAGAGGAGCACGATGATGGCGAGGATGGCGACGAAGACCGGTTCCTGGAACTGTACTCCCCAACCCACGGCGCGTCCGGCGGAGCGGGCGAGGATGGCGGCTCCGGCCAGAGCCCAGAAGGACACCAAAATGCCGGCCGCAGTGGCGAGGCCGCTGCGCGTGACTTCGCGCCGCGACTGCGAGGCACTCTTGACCAAGGAGAAGACCTTGATCGAGAGGACGGGCAGCACGCAGGGCATTGCGTTGAGGATGAGTCCTCCCAGGACGCCGAGGAGGAGAAAGGTCCAGAGACTGCGTGCGCCGTGGGGGAGGGTGTTCCCGGAGGAGCTGGCGGTCGAGGTGGTTGGACTCTGCGTCGCCGAGATCACCTGGAGGAAGAGCTCCTCGTCGACCGGCGCCCCGCTGCCGCTGAGATCGAGCGTGATGCTCTCACTTGTGGTGACCGGGGGAAGGCACTGGGTGTCGTTGCACGCTTGATAGGTCAGGGCGACCTCGACCGTCGCCGACCCGCCGTCCCCTGCGGCATTCGTCGGGATGGTGAGGTCGGCGAGGATCACGGCGCGCCCCTGGTAGACCGATAGCGGTTCCTCGGCGAAGGTGAAGGACGCGACCTCGCCCTCAGGGTACGTCACATTGGCCTGCGGCCAGAAGGCGGGCAGCGTCACCGCGATCTCCGTGGGGATCAGGTACTCGTAGGTGGGCTGGTTGCTGTTGACATGCCAGTGATTCTCTATGTCGACAATCGCTGCAAGTCGTGCGCTACTGCCGGGTTGGTACGAAATCTGGTCGACTTGCAGGGTCAGGGATGCTTTCTCCGCCTCGGAGGCGAGGGAAGGAGCGACCAGGCTCGAGGCTAGAAGCCCCGCCGTCAGGATCAGAAGGAGGAACGCGGGCAAGCCGCGACTGGCGAGTCGAAAAGCTGGAATTCGGTACATCTAGACCTCGGGGACGGGGCAGAGAAGTGGAGGGGGATCGAGTCTGGAGTACGGATTGGAATTCAGACGAGTTGGTCGCCAGATTCGTACCGGGAATCAATACAGTATTGGGTGAGATAGCCGCGCTGTCAGCAAGCTGGACGAGCGTTCAGTCGCAGTTCGATGATACCATCGGCCGTCCATGCGAACTGCTTCTCGCCTCGACGACGTCGAGGAATCCGCCACCCTGAAGGTGACCCGCCGCGCGGCCGAATTGAAGGCTGCGGGTCGACGCATTCTCAGCTTCGGCGCCGGCGAACCGGATTTCGATTCACCTCCAGTGGCGGTCGAGGCCGCGCGAGATGCCCTGAGGTCTGGCTTTACCCGCTATACCCAGGCCAATGGGATCCCTGAGCTGCGCAGCGCCTTGGCCGACCGCTACCGCAAAGACTACGGATCTCCGTGGACAGCGGATCAGTTCATCATCACCGTAGGTGGCAAGGCGGCGCTCTTTGAGTTGGCCATGGCCCTCTTCGAGTCCGGCGACGAAGTGATCGTGCCGACGCCTTGTTGGGTGAGCTTTCCCGACCAGATCCGACTCGCCGGGGCAACGCCAGTGTTGGTTCCGATGGCGCCCGAAGATGGTTTCCAGATCAAGGCGGAACCGATCGTGGCCGCCATCACCCCCCGGACACGGGCCATCATCGTCAACTCGCCGTGCAATCCGACGGGAGGTATTCTCGAGAGAGCAGACCTCGAGGGGTTGGTCGCGGCGGCGGCGGCGGCCGGGGTGCACGTGGTGACGGACGAGACCTACGAATCCTTCCTCTACGACGGACGCCGTTTCGCGAGCGGTGCCTCCCTCGCCGCACAGTATCCAGAGACCATCATTCTGGTGGGCTCGTTCTCCAAGACCTATGCAATGACGGGGTGGCGAGTTGGCTACGCGGCGGGACCACCGGAGGTGATCGAGGCGATGGGGCGAATCCAGGGCCACATGACCTCCAACCCCACCTCGTTCGCGATGGTGGGAGCTCTCGCGGCGCTCCGCGATGGCGGACCCCAGGTCGTGGCCATGACGGCCGAGTTCGAGGCGCGACGCGATCTCCTCGTCGCCGGCCTGGCGCTTCTTCCCGGTGTTACCTGCCCCCCTCCCGCCGGTGCTTTCTACGCCTTTCCCGACGTCTCGGGACTCCGGCGCCAAGGCCTGGGCGGATCTCTCGATATCGCGGAGTTCTTTCTCGAGGAAGCGAACGTGGCCGTCGTGCCCGGAATCGCTTTCGGTAATGACGACCATCTGCGGCTCTCTTTCGCGTGTTCTCGCGAGAACATCGAAGAGGGCTTGCAAGCGATGCGTGAGGCGCTCGCCCGACGGCTCGACTGATCAGCCGTCTGGCAACCGCCGGACCGCAAGAAATTTTCTAGGAGCAACGAATGAAGTACAGAGTGATGAGTCTTGTCCTGGGCGCGGTGATCGCGCTCGGTATCCTTCCCGGAGCGGCCTTCAGCGAGGAGACGGCGCCGACCGTCGCCGAAGCGGAGGAGTTTCTGGCCCAAGCCGAGCAGAAGCTGCGGGATCTGTGGATCCTGTCGGGCCGTGCTCAGTGGATCGCTTCGACCTATATCACCGAGGACAGCGAGATCCTGTCCGCCAAGATGGAGGAGGACGTGATCCGAACGGTCGTCGACTTCGCCAACTCCGCGGCGCGCTTCGACGGTCTCGAGCTCGACTACGAGATGGACCGCAAGATGAAGAAGTTGAAGCTCGCGCTGGTTCTTCCCGCCCCCAACGATCCAGCAAAGACCGAGGAGTTGACGCGGATCAAGGCGGGCATGGAAGGCACCTACGGCAAGGGCAAGTACTGTAAGGGCGAGGAGTGTCTGAACCTCACCGAGTTGAGCCGGGTGATGTCCTCGAGCCGCGATCCCGAAGCTCTGCAAGACGCCTGGACCGGTTGGCGAACCATTTCGCCGGTCATGCGCAAGGACTTCTCCCGCTACGTCGAACTCGGAAACGAGGGTGCCCGGGGCCTCGGCTACGACGACCTCGGTAGCATGTGGCGCTCCAACTACGACATGGAACCCGATGCCTTTGCCGCCGAGATCGATCGCCTGTGGACTCAGGTGAGTCCGTTCTATGAGGCCCTCCATTGCTACGTCAGGGCTCAGCTCAATGCCGAGTATGGCGACGAAGTGCAGTCGCTGAGTGGCCCCATCCGTGCCGATCTGCTGGGCAACATGTGGGCCCAGGAGTGGGGCAACATCTATCCGATCGTCGCCCCCGAGGGGCAGGGCGAGGCGGTGGACGTGACCGCACTCCTGGTGGCAGCTGACACCGACGAGCGCGACATGGTGCGCTACGGCGAGGGCTTCTTCACCTCACTGGGATTCGAGAAGCTGCCGGACTCTTTCTGGGAGAAGTCGCAGTTCAGCAAGCCCCGTGATCGCGAAGTGGTCTGCCACGCGAGCGCCTGGAGTCTGGACTTCCAGGATGATCTGCGCATCAAGATGTGCATCGAGATCACCGAAGAGGAGTTCACGACCATTCATCACGAGTTGGGTCACAATTTCTACCAGCGTGCGTACAACCAGCAGCCGATCCTCTTCCAGGACAGCGCCAACGACGGCTTCCACGAGGCGGTCGGCGATGCCATCGCCCTTTCGGTGACGCCTGACTACCTGGTCAAGATCGGCTTGCTCGACGAGGCTCCGGTGGGTGGCAGTGAGATCGCTCCTCTGCTCAAGATGGCGATGGACAAGATCGCCTTCCTCCCTTTCGGCCTGCTCATCGACCAGTGGCGTTGGAAGGTCTTCTCCGGTGAGTTTGGTCCCGAGGACTACAACGGGTCATGGTGGCAGCTACGCGAGAAGTACCAAGGTATCGAGCCGCCGGTCGCCCGCAGTGAGGCGGACTTCGATCCAGGTGCGAAGTACCATGTTCCGGCCAACGTTCCCTATACCCGGTACTTCTTGGCCCGGATCCTCCAGTTCCAGTTCCACCGTTCCCTGTGTGAGGCAGCCGGCTTCGAGGGACCTCTCCACGAGTGTTCGATCTACGGATCGAAGGAAGCGGGAAAGCTACTTGGCGACATGCTGGCGATGGGATCGAGCCGCCCCTGGCCCGAGGCCCTGGAGGCCCTGACCGGATCTCCCGAGATGGACGCCACTGCCATCCTCGACTACTTTGCGCCCCTCAAGGGTTGGCTCGACGAGCAGAACGAGGGACAGACCTGCGGTTGGTAGTCTCTAGGACAAAACGATCACGATGAGTGAAGTACGACCTTCCACGACCCCTTGGGCCTTCCAGGTTGGCAACATCCTGGGTATTCCCATCCGGGTCCACTGGACCTTCGTGCTACTCGTCGTCTGGGTGGGAGCGATCACCGCCAACCAGGGTAATAGCTTCCTGGTTGGCGTGATCCTCACGCTGCTGCTGTTCGCCTGCGTTGCGTGCCACGAGGTCGGGCACGCTTTCGTCGCTCGGCGCTTTGGCGTGAGAACCTTCGAGATCGTGCTCTATCCGGTCGGCGGGATCTCGCGAACTGCGAGGATCCCGTCGGGCTTTCCCGAACTGGCCATCGCCCTTGCGGGTCCCCTCGTCAACCTGGGACTGGCGGTGCTCACGCTGCCGGTAGTCATTTTCCTGGGTGCTACGGAGGCCTCGGTAGGACTCGGCGTAGAGGGCCTCGCCCTGTTCTTGCTCCTCGCAAATTTCGGACTCTTCCTGCTCAACCTGGTGCCCGCTTTTCCGATGGATGGCGGACGCATCGTGAGGGCAGCTCTCTCCCTCGGCCTGCCGGCGGACCGGGCCAACCGATTGGCGGGAACGATCGGTCAATCGTGTGCTCTGATGATCGGTTTGGCAGGCATCCTCTCGGGCGAGTTCCTCCTCCTTCTCATCGCCCTTCTCGTCTTCTTCGGGGCCACTCAGGAGGCGATGAGTCATCGGCGTCAAGAGGTACTTCAGGGGCGGCAGGTGAGCGAGGCGATGATGACTCGTTTCGAGCGATTGGCACCGCACGATCCACTACGGCGAGCGGCTCAGCTTCTGCTGAATACCGCCCAGGATGAGTTCCCGGTGGTCGATGCGTGGGGACGAGCGACGGGGGTCGTTTCGCGGCATGGGGTGCTGGCGGGTCTGGGTCGCTTCGGCCCGGACGGAGCCGTGTTGGAGGTCATGAATCGGGAGCCCCTGATGGTCGAGCCTTCGGACGATCTCGGGGAACTGCTGACCGGGATGCAAGGAGCGCCGAGCGGTCCGATCTTGGTTACCGACGGTGACAAGGGATTGGTCGGCATGGTGACGGCCGATAGCATCAGCCGTTTTGTGGCGATCGTGAGTCAGCTGTCCGGGTCCGCACCGCCTCCAAGCTAGCGGACCTCGGCGAGTCACTCGTCCGGCCGGGCGAGACCGCCTTCGCGCCTCACCGCGGCGATCGGTTGCACAACCCGGGGGGCCTGCCATAATCAACGGCGATGCGTAGCCTCTATGCCGGACTGGTCATCGCCACCTTGGTGGCGACGGCTTGGGTCCCATCGGTCTCGGCCCGCCCCGACGAGCGCGAGGAGACGTTGGAGCGGATTCGCGGAGAGATCGCCCGCCTTCAGGCCAAGTTGTCCAAAGTACAGCAGGAGGCCAGTTCGCTGGCTGGCGAGTACGAGGAGACTCGGCTCCAACTCGAACTTCAGGAGCAGCGAGTCGCCGAATCCAAGGCAGCCCAGGAGGTCGCACGCGACCGAGTCCAGGGACTAGAGAACCGCGTGGTGGAGCTCGAAGAGTCGTTGGCCAAGGTCCGCTTGGATCTGCGCAATCGCCTGGGCGCGCTCTACCGCCTAGGTCGCGGTGGCTACCTCCGTCTGGTGCTCTCCCTTCAGAACAGCCGACAGGCCCTTCCCGCCCTCCGACAGCTGCGGTACTTTGCCCGACGTGATGGCAAGGCCCTCGATCGCTTCGTCGAAACCAAGGCTCGACTGGCGGTGGAGGAGAAGGAACTCGATGTGGAGCGCCAGCGGGTGGAAACCTGGGCCCAGGAAGAGGAAGAGCGTCGGAGTGAACTCGCTACTATCGAGTCCAAGCAGTCGCGGCTGTTGGCGCGGTTGCAGACGGAGCAGAAGTCCCTGCAATCGGAGAGCAAGGACCTGGCCGACAAGGAGCGCAAGCTTTCGAACTTCCTGGCCTTCCTCTACGGTCGCAACCAAGGACCCCAGGCCGGCGCCCCGATCCAGAGCTTTCGAGGGGTTCTAGACTGGCCGGTGCGGGCCACTGTTTCGGTCCCCTTCGGACCGCGGGTGGACCCCCGTTACAAGACCAAAACACCCCACAACGGACTGGAGTTCAACACCGCCTCAGGCGAAGACGTCAAAGCGGTCTACGCCGGCAAGGTTCTCTTCGCTGCTCCGTTCAAGGGCTATGGTCCCACCGTCATCATCAACCATCCCGACAAGGCGTTCTCGCTCTACGCTGGCCTCGGCAGCCTCCAGGTAGGGGTAGGAGATGTGATATCTTTGGGGCAGGTCGTCGGGAGGAGCGCAGAGAGCCTCTATTTCGAGATTCGAGTCGAGAATCGCCCCGAAGACCCTAGACTCTGGCTTCGGGAGTGAATGCCTTTGATCAAGAACCGCGTACGTTTCCTCTTTCTATCCCTCGCCGTCGGGGTTGTCCTTGCCGGTAGTTCCCTGGTCGCCATCGCCGACCGTCAGGAGGAGCCGGAACCGGATTCGCTGTACAAGTACCTGTCGGTGTTCACCGAGGTCCTGGGCTTGGTGCGCCAGACCTACGTCGAGGAGACCGATGTCGAGAAGCTGATGGCCGGTGCTTTCGAAGGTACGGCTGACGCCCTCGACGCTTTCTCGGTGTATGTCCCCCCCGAGGAGGTCGAGCGCTTTCAGGGGGTGGCGGGAACCGGTTCCAGCGATACTGGACTCTTCTTGGTGCGGGATCGTGGCTGGGTCTACGTAGGGGCAGTTGCCGACGGGAGTACGGCAGAGATCGCCGGTATCGAGGCCGCCGATCTGCTTTCCCGCATCGATGGCGAGTCCACCCGAGATCTCGACGTCTGGGAGATCGACGATCAGTTCGAAAAACTGGAGGGATCCAAGGTCGAGCTGGAGATCATTCGTCAGGGAGAGACGATCGATGTGACGTTGCCCTTGGAGCCGATGGCAACCGCGGCGGTCACCGAGCAGGAGGTCGACGGAGTGCACGTCCTGCGTATCGCTCGTATGGCCTCTGATACCGAGGCGGCGGTCCGAACCGCGCTGACCTCTCTTCATGGAGACCGACTGTTGATCGACGTGCGCGGGGTATCGGGCGGCGATCCGGCGGTGGCCTTTGCCGTGGCGCAGCTCTTTGCCGATGGGAAACTCGGAACTCTGATGAGCCAGGGCAAGGTCGAGCATGAGTTCGCGGCCACCACCGCTCCTCTCTGGCATGGTTCTCTGGCCGTACTGGCTGATCGCGGGACCCTCGGACCGGCGGAGATCCTAGTGAATATCCTGCGCCAGGGAGCGGGCGCCCAGTTCGTCGGGGAGCCAACGTATGGGTGGGCAGGTCGGAGCGACGAGGTACCACTCTCCTCCGGAGGTCTCCTGGTGATCACCAGCGCCTTCTACGCCGGTCCTGATGGCGAAGTCCTCGACAGCAGTCTCGACCCCGATGTGCGGGTTACCGGACGGGATCGGACCCTCAGCGAGAAGGATCTAACCCTCGACGAGTTGATCCTGCGCCGTGGGATCCAGCTGCTCTTGGAAACGACGATCGAGGAGAAGGTCGCGGCGTAGCCTTCGCCTTGCGAAGTCCGGACCGCTTCTCAGAATGGCCACCCACCGCAAACCGCCGAAGACGCGGTCCGGGAGACGCTCGACCAGGTCTCCCCGTAAATCCTCCCCAAGGGCGGGACGTTCCAGACCGAGCTCGTGGTCGTGGTGGCGCCTCGCTCTCCTCCTCGTGGTGGCGGGAGCCGCGACCTATGGTGTTTTCCGCTGGGTGAGGGCTCCCGTCGCACGACCCGACCTGAGCCAGGGACCAGATCAGGAGCAGGGTGAGGTCGAGCGGGTCGGGCCGCGAGATGCCGAGACGGTCTCGCCCGACGCATCGGATCCCATTCTCGGTGACGTCGAGGACCGGTCGATCGGCGGTCCCGAGGTGGTACCGGGGGACGACTCCGATCTTCCCGTGGGACACCTCGCCATCGTCATCGACGACCTGGGACGAAGTCTCGAAGATATCGACCGCCTGGAGAGCCTCGGCATTCCCCTCAGCTATGCGGTTCTACCCTTCGAGTCGCGGACGGAGCAGGTCGTGCAGCGTCTCGGCGACTCGAATCGTGAGATCCTCTGCCACCTTCCGATGGAGGCAGTCCACGGCAACAACCCAGGGCCGGGGGCGCTCGTCCTCGGGATGTCGCCTCGCCAGTTGGCCAAGGCAACCCGCGCCGCCGTCGACCGCATCCCGGGAGCGGTGGGCGTCAACAACCACATGGGATCGGGCTTGACCAGTGATCGCGATTCGATGGAGGCCATCCTCCAGGTGCTGCGCGACGAAGAACTCTTCTTCCTCGACTCTCGAACAAGTCCCGATACGGTGGCCTTCGACATCGCTCGCTCCTTGAACATCCCTACCGCCGAGCGCCAGGTGTTTCTCGATACCGACCCGAGCGTCGAAGCGATCCGCCTTCAGTTTGATCGCTTACGCGAGATCGCCGGTCAGAAGGGAGCAGCGATCGCCATTGGACACCCCTACCCGTCGACTCTCGAGGTCTTGGCCGAGGAGGTCGCGAAATCGCAAGCGCTGGGGTTTGACTTCGTACCCGTGAGCTTCCTCCTCGAGCGGACCGGGCTTCAATAGGGAATAGACGGGCTGCGAGCCACATAGGATCCAATGTCCAGGATCGAGTGTCAAAGGCCCGCCGCAAGGTGATGAACGACAACTACCAGGAGGACCCGCCTTGATCCGACTCGCTGGTCTCACCAAGAAGTTCGGGGAGCGATTTGCGGTGCGCTCTCTCGATCTCGACGTACCTCGAGGCGAGGTGTTCGGCCTACTGGGTCCGAATGGCGCTGGCAAGACGACGACACTAAGCCTGATGATGGGCCTCCTCGAACCGGACGCTGGGGTTGTCGATATCGCCGAGTCGGGGCCCCCCACCGATGTCGGTGTACGCCGGAAGATGGGCCTTGCGCCCCAGGCGTTGGCTCTCTACCAGGAACTCACCGGGAGAGAGAACCTACGGTTCTTCGGGCGCATTCAGGGCTTGAGCGGAACTCAACTCGATGAACGCGTTGATCACGGGCTGGAATTCGTCGGACTCACGCCGAGGGCGAACGACCTCGTAGCGCAGTATTCGGGTGGCATGCAACGCCGTCTAAACCTTGCGGCTGCGATCCTCCACGAGCCCCAGGTCCTCCTTCTCGACGAGCCGACGGTGGGAGTCGATCCACAGTCCCGCAACCACATCTTCGACAATATCGAGGCCCTCAAAGCACAGGGCCGGACGATCGTCTATTCGACTCACTACATGGAGGAGGCGGAACGACTCTGCGATCGCGTCGGCATCCTCGACCAGGGGGAACTGCTGGCACTCGGCGGCGTGAACGAACTCATCGAGGCCCATGGAGGTCTCGGGGTTTTGACCATCACTACAGAGGCGGGGGAGGTTCGCAGTATCGAGACCGAGAACCCGGTGATCGCACTCGCAGATTGGAATCGAAGCGAGTTGGAGACAGTCCGAAGCTTCGAGATGGAGCGACCTGGCCTCGAGCGGGTGTTCCTCAATCTGACTGGCCGCACTCTGAGGGATACATGATGTCCACCGTTCTCGCCATGGCGGCCAAGGATCTACGCCTACTCGTGCGCGATCGGGGTGGGTTGTTCTTTACCCTCGCCTTTCCCTTCTTGGTGGCGATCTTCTTCGGATCGATCTTTTCCGGCGGTTCGGGCGAGCCTCGTCAACTACAGATTCTCGTGGTCGACGAAGACGGATCGGAAGGCTCGAGTCTGTTTGTCGAGAGCCTGGACCGTTCTGAGGCCCTGTCGGTGGAACTGTCGAGTCGAGTCGAGGCGGTGGAGCAGGTGCGCCGCGGCAAGAGCGTCGCCTACGTCGCTCTGCTCCCGGGCTTTGGGGCATCTCTCAGTCACCCCTTCGCCGGAAGTCCTCCGCGAGCGGAGTTGGGCGTCGATCCGGCTCGTGGCGCGGAGGCGGGAATTCTTCAGGGACTGCTCACTCAGTTCGCCGCCGAACGACTGCAGGATGCCTTCGGCGACCCAAGTGGGCTTCAGGAGAACGCTAGATCGGGATTGCAGGCGATCGAGTTGAGCGGGGCCACCGGTCCGCAGGCAGAGGGTCTGAAGCGGTTGTTGACGGAGGTCGATCGCTTCGCTACGACACAGGACACCGCCGACGGCCAAGAGCCGCGGAGCGGGGGCCAGGGCGGAGGGTTCAAGCTGGAACCCATTCGTATCGAGAAGGCTTCGATCATCGTGGCCAAGAACGGTCCGCCCAATGCCTACGCCATCTCCTTCCCTCAAGGGATCCTGTGGGGCATCCTGGGTTGTACCGCCGCCTTTGGTCTGTCGCTGGTGAGCGAGCGCACGTCGGGCACCCTGGTGCGTTTACAGAGCGCTCCGATCGGTCGCGGGCAGATCTTGCTGGGCAAGGCGCTGGCCTGTTTCTTCGCTTGCAGTGTCGTCTCCGTCGCTCTCGTCATCTTCGGAACTCTTGCCTTTGGACTCGCTCCGTCTTCGTGGGGAAAGGTCGCGGTGGCCATCGCCTGCGCCGCGATGGCGTTCTCCGGCATCATGATGTTCCTGGCCACCTTGGGAAAAACAGAGCGAGCGGTATCCGGCGTCGCCTGGGCTTCCCTGTTGATCATGGCAATGCTCGGCGGCGGCATGATCCCGCTCTTTGTCATGCCAGGCTGGATGCAGACGCTGTCCAACATCTCGCCGGTGAAGTGGTCGATCCTGGCGATGGAGGGGGCTCTGTGGCGCGGCTTTGGTTGGGACGAGATGCTCTTACCCTGCGTAGTCCTACTCCTGGTTGGGAGTGTGGGCCTGCTCCTTGGCACCAAGCTGTTTCGCTGGCCGAACGCCTAGCGCCACCACCTAGCCCCTGAGGCCGTCCTGGCGAGACCAACGTCCTGGCGAGACCAACGTCTAGTCGACTCGGGACTACTCGATCTCGTTGCGAAAGACTTCGGCGGGAGACCGTCGGAGCGCGTCGAAACCGGCGATGGCACCGGCACTGCAGGTCGCTACCAGGGTGGATAGAACCACCACTACGTAGGTCAACGGAAAGAGATGAGGATCGACGTCGAGCAGTTGAGTCGCGACGAGCCAGGAGGCGACGCCGGCACAGAGTGAGCCCAGGACCCCGGCGACGAGTCCGGTGAGGCCGAGTTCCGCCAGGAGCACGCCGGAGGCGCCCCATCGGGTGAAACCGAGGGCCTTGAGAAGAGCGAGATCTCCAGAACGGCGGACCGAGGTTGCCGCGACCGATCCGAACAGGATCAAGAGGCCGGCGAGGGCGGTGAAGCCACCGAGAAAGCGCACCCCTAGTCCGAGCTTGGTGAGGAGCGATGAGATCCTCTTCAGCATCGAGCGGACGTCGGCGAAGGTGATGTTGGGGAACTGCGCGATGATCTGGTCCTGGATCTCCTGCTCGCGACCGAGAGGCAGAGTCGCGGCGGCTAGGCGACTCTGGGGAGCCTCCTCGAGGATCCCCGGGGCCACCACGATGAAGTAGTTGATGCGAAAGGACCGCCAGTCGACCTGGCGCAGGCTGGTCACTTCGAGTTCGATGGGCACTCCTTGGATATCGAAGAGGATCTGCGATCCGACCTCCACGCCCAAATCGGCAGCGTAGTCCTTTTCGAGGCTGACTTCGAGGCCGGGGTCTTCGTTCCACCACTGTCCAGCGATGACTTCGTTGTCCTCCGGCAGCGTCTCCAGGTAGGTCAGTCGCTGCTCCCGGGTAAGAGCCCAGCGGCGGTCCTCGTCGACGTTCTCCACCAGGGCTGAAATCGGCACCCCATCGATGGCGGCGAGACGGGACAACACTTCCGGGACTGAGTCGAGATTGTCGACCCCGAAGGCGGCGAGGTCCTCCTGCAGCTGGGGCCATTGGTCGGGCTGGATGCCGACGAGGAAGGTGCCGGGGGCGCCGAGAGGCAGGTCCGCATCGAGTTGGGTGGTGAGATGCTGTTGTACCAAAGCGGTGGTGAGAACGACGGCGGTGCCGAGACCGAGAGCCGCGGTCGCGGCCAGGTTCGAGAGGCCGGGCCGAGCCAGTTGGGCCGCCCCTTGCCGAAGCGACAGGGGGAGCGCGCCGACACGTCTTAGTTGCCCGGCACTTCGTTGCAGGGCGAGGGCTCCGGCGAAGAGGACACCGGCGGTGCCGAGGACGCCGAGGGCAAAGACTCCAGCGGTCAGGAAGCTACCCGACTGCACTCGCGCGATCGCCACCAGGCCGACCAGGAGGAGTCCTACTACGGTCGATTGCCAACCGCGCGGCGTTGGCAGCGGTTCGGCGTCTCGGCGGAAGGCCCGGAGGGGGGGAACCGTGAGCACGCTGAGAAGCGGGAGAAGAGCGAACCCCAGGCTAGTGGCTAGACCGAGGACGACTCCTTGGAGCAGGGCCCGAGGACGCCAGAATGCGAGCGCGTCGGCAGGCACGAGGTCGCCGAGAAGGCGTGGCAGGTAGAGCTGCAGGGTGAGACCGAGGATGCCTCCGGCGACGCTCCCCACCACTGCGAGAAGCAGGACCTGCCCAAGGTAGAGAAGGAAACCTTCGCGGGGGCGCAGGCCGAGGCATTTTGCGGTGGCGATCGCGTCGAGGCGACTGGCGAGAAAGGAGCGCACGCTCTGGGCTACGCCAATGCCTCCGATGAGGAGGGAGAGGAGCGCCACGAGTCCGAGGAAATTACTGAGCCTTTCGAGACTAGCCCGAATGCCGTTCTGAGCCTCGACGTAGGAGGTGATCCGAACACTGCCTTGGGTTTGTTCCGCAGCCTCCCGCAAGTCGTCCACGAGTTCTTCGAACTCATCGGGGCTGGGGTTGGTGCTTAGGCGGTAGAGCCTCTGGTACTGGATTCGGCTGCCAAAGCCTTCCAGGCCGGTGGCCGCGAGATCGGAAGCGCTCATCAGGACGCGGGGGCCGATCTGGAATGGGGTGAGCGAATGTCCCGGCTCGTCGAGGAGCAGACCGCGCACGGTGAAGGACTCGGATCCCACCTGGATCGGGTCGCCGACGCCGACCGCGAGCTGTGCGGCGAGATCCGGAGCGATGAGAAGGCCCCGATCAGCGAGCAGATCCGCCACATCTCCTGTCGGATCCGTTGTGAGTTCTCCGAGCAGTGGGTAGGTGTTCTCGACCGCGGCGAGTTCCACCAGGCGGCTGGCTCCGCCGCGGGCAGGATCCGCGACTGCGACCATGGTGAGCAGTTCGCGGAGGTCGGTATGGTCGGCGCCGACGAGAGCGGGAATCGACGCACCGAGCGTCTCGGCGAGAGGTTGCCGGCTAGAAGCCCGCAGGTCACCGCCGAGTAGCTGTTTGGCCTCTTGTCGGACCGTGCGGTCCAATCCTTCGGCGAGGGCAGCGACGGCGACGATGGCGGCGACCCCGAAGGCGAGGCAGAGGGCGAAGAGC
>JAIOJS010000454.1 GCA_019911795.1 Thermoanaerobaculia bacterium
GAACCCCCGTTCCCAGTGGTAGCCCCAACGGAAGCGAGAGCGACGGTCGACGCCCTCTTCGACGAGGCGAGCCGGCTGCGGTCGGAGATCGACCGCACGTCGTTCGACCTCGACGCCGTTCTCGCCCGGACCGGTACAAACCTCGAGTCGGTCTTCCGCTGGGTGCGGACCAACACCTACCCGCTTCCCTATCGAGGAGTACTGAAGGGAGCCCAGGGCACTCTCATGGATCGCGGTGGCAGTTCCCTGGATCGCAGTCTCTTGCTCGCCGAGCTGCTTCAGCGAGCCGGTCACAACGTGAGGCTGGTCAACGCCCAGCTGAGCCCGAAGGGTCGTGCGATCATCGACGCGCAGGTTCTCGAGCGTCTCTCGCAGTGGTCCTCGTCCCCGCGGACGGAACCCGAAGAGTCGGGAGGATTGGCAGTCGAGGTCCAGCGTCTGGCAGCCCTGAGCGGCCAGGATCCAGTGCAAGCGGTTGCCTATGCCCGAGAGCTCGAGAAGCGGGGAAAAGCGGTTCGTCAGGAGGTACTTGAACAGGCCGACCACCAAACCGAGGCGTTGATCCAGACTGTAGACCTCGAGAAGGGAGGTCTCTCTCCGCTCGAAGCCGCCCTTCCAGCTCTTCAGGATCACTGGTGGGTCGAGGTGTTGGACCCTCCGGAAGTTGCATTGGATCTGTACTTCGACCAACGCGAGGAGGGCATCGAGGCCCAGGGACTCGGCGCGACTCCGAAGAGCCACGCCATCGAGGCAATCCCTGAAACGCTATTCCACACCGTGACGATCTCGGTGGTCGCGGAGCAGTCGAGTGGTGAACGCGTGCGGTCGCGTCCGGCACTCGAGGAGACGTTTCGCGTCGCCGACCTGGGTCTACGGCCACTCGAGCTCAGCTTTGTTCCCTCGTGGAAGGAAGGCAGCGTCGAAGAGCTGCTGAACCTGGAGTCGGGCGACGATTCGGCCGTCGCACCCTGGAAGGATCGTTTTGACGAAGCCCTCAACCGCGAGACCGGCTGGACTCCGGCGTTGCGAATCGGGGAGGAGGTCCACATCGAATCGACGATTGCGCCCGACGGATCGGTTGGCCCGGCGCAGGCCCTCTACGGCACCGGTCAGGCTCTGGGCTCAGCGTTGAGCCGACTCGAGGCCCTCGGCGACGCCGGTAGCGATCCCTCCGGCTCGGGCCTCGTGCAGGTCGCCACGAAAGTCACGCTGCAGGGGCCGGACGGCGGAACGTCTCACACCCGGACGCTCTTCGACGAGCGCGACCGCGACGGCGAGTCCCAACAGCCGATGGACCGTCGCCAGCGGAACGCACGATTCCTCTCCACGCAGTCCTTCGTGATTCAAACCGGCGAGGTCTCCCTGGCCTTCTTGGCCGATGCCGAGTTCGAGGCGATCCTGGGGATGCAGAAGCCCCTCCGGCAGCTGATCACCTCGGCCCAGGATGGCAACCGAGCCGAGGTCCTGAAGACCATGCTGTCTCTACGGCCGCCGGTCGATCCCGCGCAGCAGCTCGCGGGCCTGCGGTGGGGAGGCCTGGTATCGAAGGGGAATTCGGTCGTGGTGAGCGCCAACGTTCTCTCCTCGTTCCGTGCGGTGAGCCTCGAGGGCAGTGTGAGTCGGGTGGTGTCCGGTCTCGACATTCTCGAGAACCAGGTCCTGCCGGTCGCCGCCAGTGCCGACGACGCGCGGCGCGCAAACGTCTACCGAGGCGTGTTGGACACACTTCTGGAGGACGCGGTTCTCGGATTCGTTCCCGAGCGAACCAACACGGCCCACTTCATGGGCCGAGACGGAGCGAGCTCGGAGAAGGGGCGATCGACCTGGCGGATGGCGTCGGCGTCAGTCGGGGCCGAGCTCTATCCGGGCGCCGCCCACCGTCTGGCCGACAGCGAGGACGGCGAGCCTCTCCGCATCGTCTACTCGCCGAGCCGTCGTGCATCGGGAGCGGCGAACGCACCCTTCTGGCTGGTCGATACCCGAACCGGGGCGACGCTCGGATTGGACAGCGAGGGGCGTGGGAGCGCCTTCACCGAGTTCCTGGTCCTCCTCAACAACATGTGGACCCTGGCGAACGGCTTTGCGGTCGCAGCGAAATGCGCCGAGGCCGACGCGACTGGGGGCTATTGCGAGTTCCAGTCCTGTCTCTATTCCGCTACTACGCTGACGATTGGAGTCTATGGCTCAGGTTTCTTGGCTTTCGGTCTCGGTGTCGGGGCAGGAGCCGTGGCCGCGGGCGGACTTCTCTACAAGTTCAAGACGGCAGTAGTCGGCGCTGTCGTGAGTGACATCTGCGAGTCGTCATGAGAAGAGTGCGGGGGGGATCGCGGCGGCGTGCGTCGGGCTGACCCTGTTGGCTCTGAGCGCGGCGGGCTAGCCAGAGGAGACCTCAACCGCTTGGAAAACTCCAAGCACCGCCCCGCGATACCAGTTCCCACCCAACACCCTCGAAGGGCCGACGCTACCTCTTCCCCTACCTGCTCGCGCCCAAAATCTTCACGTCGAAGCTGATGCTCTCGAGCTGATACTCGTCGTCGAAGACTTTCGAAGGACGCTGCTGAGTGACCGTTCCGTTGGCTCGCGACGCGCCGACGTCGACTTTGGCGGTGACCCGGTCGGTCTCCAACTGAAGGTTCATGCCCTTTCCCTGGAAGATCCCCCAGAACAGCTTGCCGTCGGGTTCGAAGCGAAGGATCAACCGGATGTGGCCGGATCCCGTCCAGTTTCCCGAGTCCTCGACCGCTGCGGCCACCTCCTTTTCGTCAACCGGTCCCTGGGTCAGCACAACGACCAGAGTGTCCTCGCCGAGCCGACTGTTGAGCTGGGTCGTTCGGAAGGCAATGGCATGGTCCAGTTCGAAGACCTCGTCGGCCATCCGGAACGAGCCCGAGGCTGAGGACTCAGGCTCCTCGTAACCGGCAAGGACCGTAGGTGCCGCGAGCGCGGAGACCAAGAGGGCGACGAACCCGGCGGTGGAGAGTCGGGAGTGGAAGGAACGTTTCGGATGCTGCATCGTGGGACCTCACAGTCTGAGTGGTGACTCGGAAGATTCCGGGCCGGTAGATCTTGGGCAATATCGGTCTCCGTCTCTACGGACCCGTCTCTACGGACCTAGTCGCGCCCCGCCATTGAAGGCCGAGCCGAGTCGCGAAGGCTGGACTAGCACTTGTTCATGCGCCATCGAACCACAAAACGGGCCATGACCTCGAGGCCGCGTCTGATGGCTCGAACTCAGACGACCGTCGTCGACGGGTCTCACTTCTTCGGGACTGACCCGGGACTGACCCGGGACTTCGTCTGCTTAGCCTATTGGCCTCATCCTTGCTCCGCCGAATACGTTTCCCCCGGGCATTTCGGCTCGATCTCGCTGAGTTTGCCTCGGAGACCCCATGCTCCCATCGCCAGGCCGATCGAGACCAGCGTAGTGACTCTGATACTCCCACCGGAGAGAGACTTCCCATAGGAGTCCGCAAGATCCGAGAGACCTGGGTGCAGTGTCAAGGTGAGAAAGATCACTACCACTAGAGATCCGACCCTGGTCCCGAAACCTGATGCGACGGCGGCGATCACCACGACGAGCGCCAACTCCCCGAAGACTTGGAGAAGCTCCCGCACCAAGATCAACAGAACGGGTGGTGTCTCAGAGATCGAGATCGGGTAAAGAAGCAATGTAGATACGGCACAGAGGGCGAGAGCCATGGCGAGTATGGTTGGGGTCGAGGGGAGTTTCGTGCCAGTCTCGCTGGCGACGAGACTCAGAATCGCGAGGAGCAGGGAAAGCACGATCAGTAGTGCGGGCGGCACCGCATGGAGCCAAGCGAGTCCGTTACCTGCCTTCTGCCATCGGCTCATGGCCGGAGTCAGAACGGTAAACCCGGCCGAGAATGCGAACCAGTACCAGGCGACAAGGAGGCTTGCGAAGGCAATGGGTGCCCATCTCTTGCGTCCATTGTCGGCTGCCTCTCGAGCCGCCCCCATTCGCAAGGCCGCAATCGTGACTCCGACTCCGGATAGCACGACCGATGCCCCTGCAACGATGAGGAACCAGATCTGATGGCCAGCGACTGGGGACGTGGCCCCGGCGAGCCTGGGGCCAATGAAGGCGCCAGAGTTGATGCCGAGATAGAGAAGGAAGACAATCGAGCTATCAAGGGAGGTGTCTACCACTTCGTCGGAGCCAGCACCAAACGAGGAGGACGGACGCAGTGAGTCTTCTCGAGGGGAAACCGACAGCCAGAACCAGAGCAAGACTGGAGGCGCCTACCCTGCAGTATCTTGCTCTTGGGTCTGATATCGGCAAGTCACCCCTTGGGATCCATCGTTTCGTTGGTGTCTGCTGCAGTCACTACACTTCTCGTACTAATTCCTTAGTATGCCAAGTCCGAAACTTCTCCTCCGCCTCATGCCCGGCTCTTGGAGTCGATTAGGGTCCATGCTCCGATTCGCCGCGGGCCCTCAGCCACGGTTCCTAGGATCTTCTGGCGGTCGAGAACCAACAACAACAGGACCGGAATGTCGCACAGTTACACTTCCAGATTTCCAGATGACAAATCTTCCCAGAGTCTCGATGGTTTCGAATGGACTATCGAACGACGCCGTCTTAGCCTCGGGCAAGAGACCTTCCCCGTCGGCTCCCCGCGTCAGTTGTCCGAAGGCTCAGGATCAACCGGCAGCCGACGTACGTAGATAGAGATCGAAAACATTGCAGCGAATACACTGAGAGCAAAGACCGCTAGCCCAACCTTGCCAAGCGTCATCACAAACAGCGACTCTCTGACAAGAAAGAGAACCACGGAACCGATGACCTGGACGCAGCCAGCAATTATGAGAGCCTTGCCGGCATACCGGTTGGCTGCATACCAAACCGCTTCGCTTGCCAGGGTCTTCCGAGTACTGACCCCAAAGTAGCGGTTCGGTTTGACTCGTTGACGAATAAACAGAATCGAGACGCCAATCACTGCCAGCCCCATCACGAAAAACAAACCCACTACACCTACCGAGAGCCCCGAGAAGTTCGCCATGACAGTCTCCTTAAGCACCGATTAGTCGCCCCCGATCGAATCCTTCGAGCGAAGACCACAGGCCAGCCGGGTCGTTCGGTTGACCTGGTGGGAGGCGATGGCCTGACCCTTGTTGACTTGTAGCAGAAGCATATCAAGAGATCGAGGATTGGAAGCGGCAATTGTTGCGGAGTACCCCAGGGGCAACGCTCATCGGAAAGTAGGCGGGCGACCCTGGGTTAGACCTCAACCGCTTGGAAACCCCACCATCAACCACGACCAAACGATCGATCCGACACCACTGATTGGTCGCCACCCAGAATCCCGTGATAGCCACCATGGGATACCCACTCCGCTGGATCAGAGCCGGACAACTCTACGAAACCACCTCGCGAGCGATGCACAGCCGACTCCTTCTCAGACCTCCGAGGAACTGAACACGATGACCCGCGGGATCATCGCGCGCGGGGTACGTAAGTACGGTGTCGATGTCAGCTATTTCATCGTAGGGCCACAACCACCTTCATATTCTCGTGGTTCCTCAGAAGGCAAGGCAGATGAAGCGCTTCATGAACTTCGTCAACTCCAACATCGCCAAGGAGGCGAGTCGGAACTCCGTAATATCTGCCGCATCGGACGACGGATCATCGTCTATGCTGAAACTTCAGACTTCAAGATCGATAGTCAGGTCAAGATCGATAGTCAGGTCGAACCCAGGCTCCCACGAAAGACGACATCGAGAGGACTGGAAGAGTGGCGATCAAGACAGGCAATGGAGGAGTTCCGGTGGTTGTCGGCTTCCGTCAGATCGACGAGGTGATTCCAAGTACCGAGGCCGTCCAAGAGGAGATCGAACAGTCGGATCTGCAGCTATCGCCCCCCGAGGAGGCTGCGTTCCTAGCCTCCTTTGTGAGGGCACGTCAGCTCCTCGAGGAACAGGAGAATGCGAGTAGCCCAGGCGTGCTGTCGACGGCAACGGATGGTTTTGCTTCCCTGTTGCAGAGTCATCTGGCCGAGCTTGCCGAATCGACCGGCAAGACTCGCCCCCTTGCCGCAGGAGGAGTCGAGGCCAAGTTCGACAAGACCGATGTCCTGGGTTGGGCTCGAGTGGTTTGGGTCAAACTACGTAGCCAGAAGCAAGCTCTGCCCCGACCCGCCGCTTCGGTTACGGAGATCAGCGATCAAACTCGCATCGGTATTGTCGGCGACTGGGGAACAGGCCTCTATGGAGCCCCAAGGATCGCACGTGCTATCTCTACCGACGGACAAGGCTTCGATCTGCTTCTCCATCTCGGAGACGTCTACTACTCGGGTACGCGTAGTGAGATTCGCCAGCGCTTCCTGAGGGATTGGCCGCTCGCAGCGGCCCCTCTGAATCGAGCTTTGAACTCCAACCACGAGATGTACTCGGGAGGCGAAGGGTATCTCCGGGACACATTATCCGCCTTCGGCCAGACCGCGAGCTACTTCGCTCTACGGAATTCGCATTGGCTGTTCATCGGGCTCGATACGGGGTACGTGGATCACGACATCGACGATGAGCAGCGCGAATGGCTGACTGCGGTCCTTGGTCACGCCGGTTCTCGTCAGGTCATCCTGTTCTCGCATCATCAGCTGTTTTCTCATTTTGGCAGCCAAGGCTCGAAGCTCTCGAAGTGTCTTGGTGATCTCCTCTCGAGTCAGAGGATCGATCGTTGGTACTGGGGGCATGAGCACCTGGGTCTGGTCTACGATCGCGACCCGAAGACGGGGCTCGTAGCGCGTTGCGTGGGCCACGGGGGGATGCCTGAGGGTCGGGGTTCGATTCGTCACCTCGAAATCGATCACCGGCTCTCTGACGACGCTATTTGGCGGCGAATCAAAGGCAGCTCCAAGGCTCCCGGTGCCTTGGTCCTCGACGGAGTCAATCGCTACATCAAAGGAGAGGAAGACTCCTTTGGGCCACACGGTTACATGACTCTCGAATTCGACGGCCCTCATCTGATCGAGCGCATGCACGACCCGGAAGGGACCGAGATTCTTCGCCTTCCTGGAGACTGAGCGATGGACCAGGAGGAGCTGCGGCAACTCAGGGCTCGCGCCAGCCGCGTGTTCGGAGAACGCCCGGTCGAAGAAACGGTCCACCGGGTCCGTGCGATTATCGGTCCTCCCTCGTTCACTGATGTCGGGGCAGGAGAGGCGGAGCTAACGAAACGAGCGGAAGAAGGCATCGAGGCCCTTCGATCGGAGCCGCCGACGATCCCCACGCCGGCTCAGTTCCAGGCGCTTCTCATACTCATCCAACTGGCTCGACCGGTGGTCCCGACGGCCGACGGTGCCCTTGGTCGGCTGCCAAAGTTCGCACGTGGGAACGAAGGGGACAACGGCCCTCGGAACCAGGCCTGGAAAACGTTGAGTGACAAGGTGTCTGACCACTTGTACTCGATCGGTCGCATCGATTCAGCGAGTGGACGACACTGGGGAACCGGTTTCCTCGCCACGGATGAGCTGGTGATGACGAATCGTCACGTTTTGGACCAGATGACTTTCGGGAGCGGTCGGCTCGAACCGGGGCAGGCGGTGGTTAACTTTCGTCAGGAGTGGGGGCAGACTGACGGTGGCGATCGACCGGTCCCAGTTCAAGCGGTAGCGAAAATTCATGACCATTTTGACTTGGCCATGCTAAGAGTGCCGCCACAACCTCATCGACGCCATCTCGTTTTCTCCAAGGAAGGACCAGAACCCGGAGATCAGGTCGTAGTGATCGGCTATCCATACCCCGATGCCGGAAACAGCCCCGCGATGATGGAACGGGTGTTCAAGGGAAGGTATGGCGTCAAGCAGGCTTCACCGGGAGAGGTGACGGGTGTAGAGGAAGCCGAGTGGTTTCACGATTGCTCTACATTGGGTGGGAACTCCGGCTCGCCGGTGCTGGATCTCTCCTCGGCCGAGGTCGTCGGCGTCCATCGAAGCGGTGGATTCATGTGGCGCAACGAGGCGATCCAGGGCCACGAAGCAGCCCAGTTCGTGAGCTGATCCGTCGTGGCGATCAGAGCTCTCATCCTCGCCATCGAGCACTACGGGAGGCTCAACAACGCCGATCTCGATAGCTCACTGCCAGGGACTCACGACAGCGCGAAGAACTTCTACCATTGGTTGGTCAAAGAAAAGAAGGTCCGAGCAAAGGACGTACTCGTATGTACTGACGCCGACATTTTCCCCGGGCCGGTGAGAGTAGCGACTGCAGCCGAGATCGACCGAGCCGTCAGCGATCTGGTCAAAGAAGGCAAGGACAACACGGAGGAACTCTACGTGTTCTTTTCGGGGCACGGCTTCGTCTACCAGGAGGAAGCAGGTCGGAAGGCCGACGTGCTGGTCGCCGTCGATTTCGAGCACCCTGACTACAGTGGAAGCGCACTACGAGAGGTGGCGGAACTCCAGCAGTTCCTTCGAGTGGCGATGGGGCCAGGTGAGCACTTCTATTTCATCGACGCTTGCCGCAATTTCATTTCGGCAGCCGACATGGCGACCCCAGGGCGCCTTGGCGTTCGTCGTCAACGTTCCCTTATCGGAGACGCGGACCGCTTCACGCTCTTCTCCACCGTGGAAGGAGCCGTCGCCGACGTGGAGAGCTCCTTCGCACACTTGTTGCTCCAAGGACTGAGCGGAACGAGTACCGCCAAGACCTGGAGTGAAGGCCGGCTGGTGGTGAATTTCGCTTCTCTAAAGCGATTCTTGACCTCCCGAATGCCGGACCAACGCGTTGATGGCGAGCCTGGGAGGGGTTTCGGGTTGATCTGGGAGGTCTTGCCGGTTCCAAGATACACCCTGACTCTCAAGGTCCAAACTGCTGCTGCACCCACCCGTTTAGACGTTTCCGTGGAGCTGAGTGGTCGCAATACTGCTGTGAAGTTGCCGAAGAGCGTGTTCTACGGCACTAGAGTCGTGCAGATCGCGTCCCTGCCGCCTGACCGCTATCGCGTTTCTTTAACTAGCGCTGGTTCTGAACTCGAGGCGCAGGGCTCCAATGTTGTTGATCTTTTCGAAGACCAGACCATCACTTTCGCGACGCCGGCTCCGGTCATCTACTCACCAATGGTGAACCCGCCGTCGATAACGATCCACTATCACGAGGACCTATACCTCGATGCGCACAGTCTGGATTCGGGGGCTTCGGTCGATCTTCTAGGTTCCGGAGGCCGGGCGTCGAGGACCGTGGCGCCCGGCGACTATCGGGTTACGGTAGCGTCCGGCGATGGTCGTGTCCTATCGACTCGAGACGTCAAGGTTCGGGGAAGTCGCGACCACTCGATCGACTTCCTTCCCAACAACCAGCGACCAACAAAACGCCGCTTGCGTCAGTACTTCGGGGAACCGAATTCCTGGGATCTAGAGTTACCCAGGGCGAGGGAAACCGACCAAGACAACGACCTCGCGGTGTGGCTCGCGGTCATCGGTGCCGGCCACATCGTCGAGGGTCCTGATTGCCCTGAGAAACTTCGGAGACTGAAGCTCAATTCGTTCGGCGATTTGAAGCCAGGACGGTCGGCGATCTACGTTCTAGCAACGCTGAAGAACGTTGCCAGGAGTTTGCGCTTTGGCTTCAGTGAAGAGTCCGGGATCACCGAGTGGCAGTCCGCGAGTTCAGTCGAAGGGGTCCCGGGTCTGAGGGAGATCTACCGGGAGGTGGAGGCAGGGGGGCAGCTTCTCTCTATTTCTAGGCCCGGCCACGTGAACCTCAGCTTTGTTAGTCATACCTGGCCCAACCGAATCACACTGATCACGGTCACTGACACGGAGACCGATGGGTTTCGCCTCCACCAGTACGGTCTGCCGGTGCACCATCTCAAGGGCGAACTCGAGGACGAAGTCGTCCAGCGGATTGGTGGTGACACGTTGCAAGCAGCGCGATTTCTCGCCCAGGCTCAACGTCGCTACTCACTCGAACAAGCAGTAGCCCCATCGGTCGACGGCAGCGACCGGAGATACTGGGAATCCCTGCTTTATGCCAAGTGGCTCGAGCCGATTACGGCCACGATCGCAGCATACGAGCTGGTGAGGCGCGGACAGCGAGAGCATCTGAAGGAAGTGGTTGGCAATCTCAGAAAGTACTTCGGCCCTATGCCAGATACCGAAGCCCTCGCCCGGCTCGCTGGGTTAGATGATGTACGACCCATCGATGGCCCCCCCATGATGCTGGACGGACTTCTCGGTTTGGAGATCGAACCGACTCTGCCTCTGCCTGGAAGCCACCTGCTGTACACGCTGCCCTGGACCTCCTGGCGGGGGGCCGTGACCTAGGTGTCCAACAGGGGCGGGAAACGGAAAACGGGAAGGAAACGGTGGGATCACTTGTCAAGCAGCGGATCCCTACGTCCATCGCAAGGAGTTCAAGCTCAAACCCGAAACCAGGGAACACGGGCCGTCGCCTTGGCTGGATCCAACCTGGGTTACTCAGCCTGGGTTAGACCTCTGAGATGGACCCTTGGTTAGATCCCAACCGCTTGGAAGCCCAGGTCACGACCACGACCAAGCAATCGGTCGTCCTACACGATCGAATGGTCGCCCTTCAGAATCCCGTGAAAGTGACCATGGAATGCCCACTCCGCTGGATCAAAGCCGGACGACTCTACGAAACCACCTCGCGATCGATGCACAGCCAACTTCTTCTCAGACCCTCCGGGGAGCTCAACACGATGATCCTCGGGATCATCGCGCGGGGGGTTCGGAAATACGGGATCGACGTCAACTATTTCATCGCCATGTCCAAAGATCGGGCTCTGGCTCTAGCTGCCGCGACCAACAGAGCTCAAATCAGGCCTTTTCAGAAGCCTCGACGTGAACATCCCTACCAGGCTGATGCGACTTCTTCCCTCTTGGGACCGGACGACCGACCGTCGCCGGCTGCCGCATCGGTGCCCGCTCATCCCATTCCAGGAGCCCGGATTGGCGATAGGATCTCCAGCATGTGCTCGATACCCAGAGCGAGTCGCAAGCTAGGGTCCGGCTGGCTCCTGCCGCTGGTACTGATCGTGGCAGGTTGCAGCCATGGGCACATCATCTCGACTTCCGTGGTAACCCACACTCCGCTGCCCTTCGACTTCGAGAAACCGGGCTGTAGCCCAACCTGTGTCCCGCCGCTGTCCCTGACCGGTGATGGCACGGTTCAGTTTCGCTACCTCGGGGTCTCGGGAGTCTCCGTCGAGTGGATGGGCCAAGCGATCCTCCTGGGGCCGTTCTTCTCGAACCCGGGACTGTGGCGGGTCGGGCTAGGGAAGGTGCAGTGGGACCGGGAGGCGATCGCTGCGGGCCTGCAGGGCGTTCCCTTGGGCGCGGTGGCAGCGATTCTCGTCGGACATTCGCACTATGATCATCTGGGCGACATTCCGATCGTCGCTGAACACACCCCGCACGCCGTCGTTTTCGCCAATGCCACCGGCGCCAACCTCTTGGCGGCCTACCCTGAGATCGCCAGTCGCACTCGAGTCGTGAATCCAGACCTCGACGATTGGACCTTCATCGAGTCGCCGGCGAGGCAGCGCATTGCGCGCTTCCGGGCAGTTCGGTCCCAGCATGCTCCCCAGTTGCCTGGCCTCCACTGGGCTACCGGGAGACTCTCCAAGCCGATCGACGAGCCCTGGACGGCGCTCTCGTACCGACGTCTCAAGGAGGGGCAGAACCTGGCGTTTCTCATCGACCTCCTCGATCCTATCGACTCGTCGGTGCTCTTCAGGTTCTACTACCAGGATGCCGCCAACGTCGGGAACTCCGGCATTCCTGCCCAAGGCATCCTGGCGAACCGGCCGGTGGATCTCGCGATTCTCTGCGCCGCCTCTCACGATCTCGTCGATGACTTCCCGGTTAAGCTGCTCAGCATCGTCAAGCCCCGCCACGTCCTAGTGGCCCACTACGATGATTTCTTCCGGGATCGGCAGAAATCGCTTCGCTTCGTAGCGCGCCTTTCCAACGGTCGGGCCGATCAGTTTCTGGAAGAACTCGCTGCGAGCCTCGACTCACCTGGCTGGGAGGCCCTGACGCCGGAGCCCATCTGCGGTCCAGCCAGCGATACCTTCTCCATGCCCATCATCGGGGACTGTCTGCGGTTTCCTCCTCCTAGCCGGGACTCAAGACCCAAGGAAATCCAGTAGAGCTTCGACGCCTTTCGGGCTATCGCTCGAAGGCCGCCAGGAGCTGCCCTCGGAAGTACGTCTTCCCGACAACTCCTCCTTCTTCGCAATAAATGCCGCTACAGGTGGCAGACTCTCCGCTATTCTCAATCTCTAACTTAATGGTGGCCACGCCCTGACCCATCTGGGGTCGCAGCCTATTCCCTAGAGGGCTCGGCGCGTAAGTCTCCATGCCTAACAACCGAGAAGGGGTACCCTTGAGAAACGATCGTTTGTGGGTCGCTGGAACGACTCTCTGTCTTCTCGTCCAGTTCGCGCTGCCGGTCTCGGCGACAACGGACGATGACTCGAAGGCAATTCCAAAAGGAACGGTTTGCGCTCCAGGACCGACCTTCGGATTCCGCACAACCGGCGCGCAGGTACTGGACCTGCTCGTGACTACCACTACGGCCCGGGACCTGGTGATCAGAGTAGCTACGCTGCCGACATTCACGGAGAACGGCGAGCAAGCCCGTCGTCGCGGCCAGGCGGATAGAGAAGGACCGAGTCTTGGTCTCAGAGATTCATTAGCCAATGCGCCCGTGGGGGCCATGGTTCCTGCGTCGAGAAACGATTCCTGCTGGGTCGGTGGGATTCGACCTCTGATAGATCCGGTCGCAATCGAAGGGGACAAGCTAGCAGACGAGATTGGCCGGCACGGCGGAACCGTGATTTGTTTGCAGACGATGGCAGGTGTTCCTTCGGTGGTCCCTTTCAGCATCTCGGAGAAGAGTCTGCGTCTGGCGATTATCAGCGGCGAGGGACAGCTCTACGTCGGTTATCGGGATGTTGATAC
>JAIOJS010000455.1 GCA_019911795.1 Thermoanaerobaculia bacterium
CCTCAAGCGCCTGTCGGAGCGCCTGCGCAACTACGCCAAGGAGGAGCGCAAGGCCCGTGAAGTTGCAGCGGGGGTCCTCGGCGGAGTCCAGCGCCGTCCTGAACTTTTGCAGCCGGCTGCCTCGGTGACTCAGCTCCTTCCGACCCTCCCTTCCCTTCCCGGACCCAGCCTCATCCACGAGCACAGCGGGACCGTCTTCCCACTCAGCCCTCAGGATGAGTGGATCCTAGGTCGACCCGACCGCGGAACGGGAGAGGCCCCGGACGTCGACCTCAGCCCGTTCGATGGTGAGCGAAGCCTCAGCCGGCGGCACGCTATTCTCGGGCAACACGACGGTGCCTTCTTTCTCCGCGAGGAGCGCCATACCGCCAACGGCACCTGGGTGGAGGGGAGACAGGTAGTACCCGGGCAAGTCTACGACGTCAAGGATGGCGATCTCATCACCCTGGGACTGATCGAGTTGGTCTTCCGGTTGGGAGAACAGAGCTAACCGATGGCCACTCCAATGTCACTCCACGAGGAGGAGTTCGAAGGAATCCTCGTCCTCACCATCAAGGGGAGCATCGAGGGTCGGGCCTCCCGCGACCTCCACAAGGCACTTCTTGGTCACGTCGCGAAGAACCGAATCGCTTTTCTCCTCGACTGTACGACCCTCGAATCCATCGCCGGAGCCGGGTTGCGAGTCTTGGTAGCCATCGCTGAGCGTCTCGAGGGCCAAGGAGGCGCTCTCGCGCTGTGCAGTCTCCGACCCAACGTCCTCCGGGTCCTCGAGATGGCCGGAATGGATCGACTCGAGATCTTCGTCGACCGGCCCACCGGCTGGAATTGGCTCGAGGCCACCGTCCGACGTCAGCGTATCGCTCGTCTCGCGGCAAGACTGCTCCGAGATGTGTCGACCACGGAAGAGCGCTACGCCCCCACCATGGTGGACATCGATCGCCTCGACAAGGGCGTGGCACTCCTGCGCGCGAGTCTGGTATCAGGAACGAATCCGCTTCCGGCGCAATAACGCTCACGCTCGACATGCCGGATGAAGACACAGCAGAATCGGCCGAACTCCCTTCCGCAGGAGTCGAGACCTGCCCGGTCTTGTCGCGCTTCGTCGCTAGCCACCCCAGCCTATCTGCCCATGTCGAGCGTGTCCTCGACGCCGCCACTGGCGTTCGGGAGGCGCGAGCGCGAGCCTTGCCTCCTCTCCCCGTCGATCCCGACCCCACGATCCAGGGTATCCCTCGGCCACTGCTCGACGCGCTGCAAGCGCTGGAGGCATCCCTGGACGACGAGACCCGGGAGACCTCTGGGAGCCGCAAGAATGGGGCGGAGCCTTCCGAGCTAGCCAGCGGTCTCGCCCGCGAGCTAGCCTCCCTAAGCGCCTCGAGTCACGCCTTTGCCCCGCCTAGAGGCTCGACCTCACCGCAAGCCCGAGCCGCCCTCTTCGTCGCCCTGGATCTCTACGCCAAGGAGTGGCCCCAGTTGGTTCGGGCCGCCCGCGCGCTGGGCGTCCGCCGCCTACCCTGGCAGTTGGAACTCGCGACCCACATCGCCCCCGGCACGGCAGTTCGCGACATGCGCCTTTGGGGCTACGACATTCCACGAACCGCGGCGACCCATCACGATTGGGGGGAGCGTTGCTGCCTCACTGGCGTGGAGTGGACGACCGATCATCACGCCCCCTCAGCGACCGCCGGGACGAATCAGCGCTATCGTTCCCTCGACTCCTGTCACCACTCCCTCAGCCCTGTGGCCCACCGACTCGCGCTGAGGATTCGCCGAGTCATCGATCGGCTTGAAGAAGCCTCCCTCGAGTCCGCCGATCTACTCCGCACGCCCTTCCCCTGGTTGACCGAGGACTTTGTCGAGGAGACTTGCTCGCCGAGTTTCGCTCGCCTCGGCTTGCTCGACTTCCCGTCTCTCGCGGTCTCCCTCAACAACACGCTACGGCAGTACGGCAACCGCCCTCTCTTCAGACTCCGAACGGCCGACCACCTCAACCTTCCTCCGAAGCTGGCCACAAACTCCTGGTTGACCCACGGGGCGGCCCGACAGGTTTCTCTCTCCATCGCCCATGGACTTCAGAAGCTCGGCCTGCAAGCCGGCGATCGGCTCGGAATCCTCGTATCGCGGGGGAGTGCTACCTTCCACCTCGTGGACTTCGCGGCCATCTTCGCCGGTCTTACCTCCGTCGCCCTGCCCGCCAACTTGAGTGACCAAGCGCTGAACGAGATCCTCGATCTCACGTCCATCCAGGCTCTCGTCGCGGGTGGAGGGGGTGCGGAGAGGGCCCGAGAACTGTCGGCGGAGCGCTCGATCCCCTGTATCGAGTTCGTCTGCGAAGGGACGGCCGCTCGAGGAGCAGACAACGCGACGACTTTGAGATCCTGGACCGACCCCGCGTCGATCCCCTCCGCCTGGACCGCCTCTTCGGGGATCGGACTCGCCACCGAGATTCTCTACGGAGATCGGGACGGCGAAGAAGTGGCCAAGACCCAGGGCATCCAACCGGACGACCCCGGGGACCTCTACACCCTCTTGTTCACATCCGGCAGCACCGGGACTCCGAAGGGTACCCCGGTGACGCGTCGACGCTGGGCCGAGGAGATGTGCCCAGAAGCCTCGATCTGGCCCCTCTGCGGCGCGTCGTTTCTCGCCCCTTGGACCGCGGCCGACCGCGGCGCCGTCTGGCGAGCCGTATCGAATGGCGGCAGGATCGCCTTCGCCGACCCCGGCGCCTCCCTCTTCGAGGACCTGGAGGATATTCGGCCCACCGCTCTAGACGCGCCCCCCGTGGTCTGGAACGCCCTGGCCGCAGACTACCGAAGAGCGATCGCCGATCCGCACCTTAGCCGCAGCGAAGCGGCCGAGATTCGGTCTCGAACACGCCGGCGTCTCGGCGGGCGACTGGTGTTTGCCGCGATCGGCGGCGCGCCCGCGAGTGAAGAGGTGCGCAGGGTACTGTCCGATGTCCTCGAGGTTCCTCTCCAGGATGGCTACGGAACGACTGAGACCGGCAGCATCGCCTCGAACGGGCGTCTACTCGCCGGGCTCGACTATCGCTTGTTGCCGGTGCCAGCCCTCGGGTTCGACCCCAAGGATCCTCACACCGGTCGGGGTGAACTCGCAGTGCGTACGGCACGGACCACCGCGCGCTATGCCCACGAGACATCGGGAGCCAGCGATCACTACACCGACGACGGCTACTTCAAGACCGGTGATCTCGTCGAGGTCGACGCCGACCGGCGTCTCCGCCACCTCGGCCGTCACAAGCAGTTCTTCAAGCTGGCGGCGGGCAACTTCGTGGCGCCTGAGGAGTTGGAACTCCTCTACGCGTCGAGTGACCGTATCCGCGCGCTGTTTCTCGCCCCCGATCCCGGCTCGGAGGGGCTCGTCGCCGTCGTCATCCCGGAACATGCCGACGTGTCAGAAGGGGAGATTCTCGAGGACATGCGTCTTCGAGCGCAACGTCACGGTCTCGATCCCACTTGTATCCCAACCGCCGTCGTCCTCGATCCGTCGAGCGTGGAAGGCAAGGAGGGAGGTATTCCCTGGAACCAGGAGAATGGACTCCTCACCGCCTCCCTCAAAATCAATCGGCTGGCGCTTGCCGCCGCCTACCGAGAACGGATTGCCGCCGCCTGGATGGCGCGGGGAGCGCGACAGCAGGAGACGATCACGCGATTAGCGTCCTCTGCCAGCCTGGAATCAGACCAGCTTCGACTTGCGAGTCTCGCCGCTGCGTTGCTCGCGCGCGACGTCGACGCCATCGATCTGGATCGGTCCTTTCTCGACCAGGGAGGCGACTCTCTCTCCTCCATGGACTTCACGCTTCGCCTCGAAGAGGTGTTCGCCGGTCGCGGCCGCCCGTGGAGTGCCGACCCTCGGGACTTGGTGGGCCTCCCTCTCCGTCGGATCGTCGAATCGCTGGCGGGCGACGGGGGAGCCGGTTCGAACCATCGCCCCGCGATAGCACCGCCGGGAGACGCCAAGCCGCCGCCCGAGACAGCCCCTGCACCGGACCGATCTCCGGCCGCCGCTATCACCGCGACCGATTCGGCAGTCTCGTCCTCACCCCCATCCGCCAACGAGACGGATCGAATCCAGCAGGACGCAGACTGGACTCCCAAGGTGCCCTGTTGGTCCGAAGCCGCTCCGCTTGGCGATATCCTGGTCACGGGAGCCACCGGTTTCCTGGGCGCTCACCTCGTCGCTGACCTCGTCGATCGACTGGCGGACTCACATCCAGGCCGCCGAGTGATCGTCCTGATTCGAGCCTCCGATGGAGTCGCCGCTTGCCAACGACTGGCCGCGACCTTCGAGCGCTTCGACCTACCGCAACGCAGCCTTGGCCACTGTCTCGAGGACGATGCTCGCGTCATCGCGCTCGCCGGCAGCCTGTCCCGAGAGTCTCTGGGATTGCCTCCCGAGACCTGGGACGCCCTCGCGCGGTGCATCTCGCTGATATTTCACGTCGGCGCCCAGGTGAGTTCCGAGCTGAGCTACGAGGAGTTGCGTTCTTCCAACGTCCTCGGGACTCAGCGCCTGTTGACCCTCGCCACCACCCACCGCAGCAAGGCCATGCACTTCGTCTCGACTCTCAACGTCGGCATGCTGCTCGAAAGGACCACCGGCCGAACCACCGAAGAGGAAGCTTCTCTCCCCGAGACGCTGCCTACCCAAGTCATCGAGAGTAGCCTGGCCTATGCTGTCAGCAAGTGGGTCAGTGAGCGCAATCTCCAGCGTCTCTTCGCCGAATCAGGCGGCAGCCTCCGACTCTCGGTCAGTCGGCCCGCCCTTTTGACCTGGTCGACCCGTTCTGGCCTCGGCAACGACGACGACTGGTTCTCGAGAATCCTCGCCACCTGTCTCGACATCGGGGCGACCGTCGCACCCCCTGCGGCGGGAGGCCTACGCTGGTCCCCCGAGACCGACACCTCGGCCCGCGGCCTGGATCTGGTGCCCATCGACTTTACCGCCCGATCGGTTGCTGCCCTGGGTCTCGCAACCGAGAAGGGTCAACTACCCCCTCCCAGTCGGCCAACGAGCGAACCTCGCGTTCCCACCTTCCACCTCTCCAATACTGCTCTCGACGAAGGGGGACTTACCACTTGGAAGCGCTTGATGGATCTACTGGTCCAGGCCTCGCTCGAGGTGGACGCTCGCTCCCTCGCTCCGCTCGATCTGACGGAGTGGGCCAGTCGAGCCGAGATCACGAGTGCACCGGTCGTCCCGGTCCTGCATCGCCTCCGTCGCAGTTGGCCGCAGTACCCTCGGGTTCGATCCCAACGTTTCCTCGCCGCCGTCGGAGAACGCTGTCCTCCCGTGGACATCTCCTATGTTCGCCGCTACCTCGAGAGTCGACCTCGATAGGGCCATCGAGAACTGACGTGGACGCGACAGCCTGACTGAGCTCCTCGCTTCAGCTAACCCGATCCAGGTACTCGTCGTTGCCTACCAACCGACTGTAAAACACGCCCGCGTGATACCAGTGGATAAAACAGGCCTCGTTGAACATCCGCACCCAGCGACGAAGACGGGTCGAGGGCGCGGCGGCGAAAGCGGGCGCAAAGTGATGGTCGAGACCGAGTCCCGTGGCGTAGGAAGAGATCCTCGCGGTGTGCAGTGGATCCGACACGATGAGAAATCGCGGCCTGCTCTGTCGGCCCACCCCACGCGCGGCCAACATGCCGCGAACATGGGACAGATTCTCCAGGGTGTAGCGAGAGCTCCCCTCGCCGACCAATACCTCGGTCGGAACTCCGAGCCGCTCGAGTTCCTCGATACCAGCGGCGGCCTCTGTCCGCGTGGCTTGGCCGGTGAGCCCGCCGGCGACGAAGACAAGTGGAGCCAAGCCCTCTCGCCACAGTTCGGCACTGCGAGCGAGGCGTTCCGCGAAGACTCGCGAAATGCGATCTCCCTCTAGAGCGCGGCCGAGGACGAGGATGACATCGGCCGGTATCGGCGTCGATTCGCCCGAACGTCTCCAGACCCGATAGGTCCACCAGAGGAGCGGAAGACCCAGTCCACCGACCATCGTGGCGGCCGCGAAGGCCAAGGATGGCACCGTGCCTGGCCCCAGGAAGTCTCGCCATCGCTCTCGAACTTGCGGTGCCATGACCGAGCAGCTTACCAGCAGCCGGTTGCCGGGAGCAGGCTGTGGAGGTTCAGGGCACCGATGGCAGCCCGGCGAGTAACCGCTGAAATCGTCCTTCCTTGCGAAGGGAATCCAGATCGGTGTCCGTCGCCATCAGTTCCGGTTGAACGAAGCCCCGCTCGACCGCGGTCTCGAGGGACTCGATCGCGGCCTTCTTACGCCCGGCTCGCGCCTGCGCACAAGCCAACTGGTACCAGATAAACCCCCGTTCCGGATGCACCTCAGACGCCACCGAGAGTACATGGCTAGCACGCACGAAGTCCTCCCGAGCGAACAGATCCCGCATCAGGTAGAAGGAGGTCTGGGTGAAGAGCGTCTCCAAGAGTCGCTGTGCCACCAAGCCTTCGTAACCCTCGCGCTGAGCCTGGACCTCCAGTTCCGGCACCCCCAGGCGTCGGGAGAACACCACCGGTGGCAGCGGAGGGACGCTCTCCGTCATCTCGGCGTAGGCGGTCGACAGCCGAGGCAAGTAGTTCACTTCGAAAGCGTCCCAGTGGTCGCGGTCGCGGCGCTCCCGTTCCAGTTCAGCCGAACCCGCCAGCGTTTCCAGTTCGCCTCGCAGGGCTTCGACATCGACCAACCCTTCATAGCTGGCCAGAATCGCCGACAGCCCCTCCCAGCGGGCCAAGACCGAGTCTTTCGCCCGAACCGTGGCAAGGTCGGAGGCGAGCTGGCGGGTGAGCCACTCCGAATCGGGGTCGCGGAGTCCGTCGCGCATCGCCAACCGCTCGAACCACTCGATACCCTGACGAGCCAGAGGTTCGGGCATCCAGCTGTGAGGTCCCGGGAAGATCTCGAGGCGTTCTTGGGTGCCCCATTTCCGAAGCTGCTCGTGAACTCGGCGCATCTCTAGATAGTTGAAGTCGAGATCCCCTACCCCGCCGAAGGTCGGAAAAGTGAGTTTTTGTTCATAGCTCACCGGTTCGAAACGGCCGCCGGCGGCAATGACTCCAGCGACGCCCTCGGTACGGAAACCCATCTGCCAGGCGAGCATCGCGCCTCCCGAGAAGCCCGCGAGGTAGATTCGGTCGTGATCGGTGGCGTAGCGTAGGTGGATCTCCGGCCACAGCGCGTTGATCGCCTTGATATTGGGCTCCATCGGTCCGTCGCTTCGAGTGTCGTTGGAGCTGATCAGGATCCAGCCGTACTCCTCGGCGGCAGAACGGAAGAGATCAGCCGCCTGGACCGAGCGTCCCCGCGGGTCGAAGATCAGGAGGGCCGGCCACTTGCGATCGGCGGAATAGCCGGACGGGAGGTACAGAGTATAGGTCTGGGTCGGATCGTTCTGACACGCCACCCCCTCGGCGTACTCACCGAGCGGCAGATCTCCCGCTGAGAGTATCGAGGCGACCAGGAATCCCCCACCGCCGATCCATCCACCGACCCGCCGACGCCACCTTTTTCTGTTCATAGACTGCTATACGTTCCGCAGTGGGGAGAAGTTAACCGGTCTCGCGTGCTCGCTGTTCAGAACGGTTCTCCGCCCCATCTTCTATCGAGGCTCCAGCGGACACTCCCGAGACATCTGTCCGCCCCTAGGCCGGACAGATGTCCCCTAGGACGCGGAGCGAGAAGACAGCCATCTAGACATAAACTCTTGTCAAGAAACCCCTTAACCACGAAGAACGGTAGGCCGAGCCCCGCTGGCAAGGGCCTTGCTCTAGAGAGGATCGAGATGCGCAGGACCAACATTCAAGGAACCCAGGCGATGGACCGCCCAATCGAAGGGGCTCATCGTAGGAGACGGTTTGTCGTCGTACTCTCCGCCCTCGCGCTGCTCCTCGCGATCCTCGCCATTCGGCCGATGCTCGCCCGCTGGAGCAGCGCCGACCGATCGATCGAGCGGGCACGGCTCCGCATCGCTCCCATCACCCGCGGGGAACTGCGCTACGAGGTTGCGGTCCAGGGCCGAGTCGTCGCCGCCTCCCGACCAACCCTCTTCGCTCCGACCAGTGGCCTCGCCGTCCTCCTCGTCCGCGAGGGAGAGGCGGTGGAGCAGGGACAGCTGCTGGCGAAACTCGAAAGCCCCGAACTCGCCAACCGATTGCAGCAGGAACGCGCATCCTTCGAAGCCCTGAACTCCGACGTGGGCCGACTCGCGCTTGCCATTCGGCAACAGAACCAGGTCGACGATCAGCGCGTGGAGCTCCTGCAAGTTCGGGTCGGCGCGGCGGAGCGGGGACTCGAGCGAGCTGAACGGCTCAACCAATCGGGATTGCTCAACGCCATCGATCTCGAGGCCGCCCGCGACGAGTTGACCATCCAGACCATGGAACTCGAGCAGGCGCGTCGCAACCAGGATCTTCAACGCGACATGCGACAGTTCGAACTCAGCGACGGAAAGGCCCGACGGGACCGACAGGGACTCGTCATCAAGGAAGTAGAGCGTCAGTTTGCGGAGTTGGAGATCCGCTCTCCTTTCCAGGGACTGGTCGCCACCCTCGAAGTGGAGAATCGCGACGCCGTGACCGAAGGACAGCCCCTCCTCGGGGTGGTCGATCTCGCCGATCTGGAGGTCGCCATCAACATCCCTGAGGCCTACGCCGACGAGGTGACTCCAGGGTTGAGCGCGGTGGTCCAACTCGGGTCGGAAGTCCACATGGGCACCGTCACCCGGGTTGCCCCAGAAGTCCGCAACAGCCAGGTGGAGGGCCGAGTGTCGTTCGATGGCGGCACGCCCTCCGGGCTGCGGCAGAACCAACGCTTGTCGATCCGCATCGTCCTGGATCTGCGTCCCGATGCCCTCAAGGCGGGGCGCGGTCCCTGGCTCGAATCCGGCGGCGGACGACGCGCTTGGGTGGTCGAAGGCGATATCGCTCGCGCCCGAGAAGTGGAGGTCGGTGCGGTGAGTATCACCGAAGTCGAAATCCTCGCCGGGCTCGCCGAGGGAGAAGAGATCGTGCTCTCCGACCTCAGCGCCTACGACCCCAACGAGACCCTCCTGCTCCGCAACTAGAGTCCCCCGCTCACAAACCCATCTCGAGTTTCAACTAACCCACCCAACCCCACAGCGAGAGAGAGTCCACCCCATGCCCATGATCGAACTCGTCGACGTCACCAAGAACTACCGTACCGATCTGGTCGAGACCTGCGCGCTCGATAGTCTCTCGCTCGCCATCGAGGAGGGTGAGTTCGTCAGCGTCAGCGGACCGTCTGGATCAGGGAAGACCACCTTTCTCAATGTGGTCGGACTGCTCGACACCTTCGACCAGGGTACTTACACTATCGATGGTCAGGATGTATCGAAGCTTACCGATCGAGCTCAGTCTCGCATTCGCAACGAGAAGATCGGCTTCATCTTCCAGGGATTCAACCTCATCCCCGACCTCGATGTCTTCGACAATGTCGATGTACCCCTGCGCTACCGGCGGCTACCACGCGAGGAACGACGCGAGCGTATTGTGCGCTCCCTCGAGCTCGTGGGGCTAGGAGGTCGGCTCAAACATCTCCCGTCGCAGCTCTCGGGTGGTCAGCAGCAACGCGTGGCCATCGCCCGTGCCCTCGCCTCGGATCCGCGCCTGATCCTCGCCGACGAGCCCACCGGAAATCTCGACTCGGCCACCGCCGCCGAGATCATGCACCTGCTTCATGAGATCAACGAGGAGGGAGCCACGATCCTGATGGTCACCCACGACGCCGGTTGCGCCGCCCAGGCCCAGCGCCAGATCCACCTCCTCGACGGCCGACTGATCGACTACCGCCCCACCGAGGCGCCGAACATCCGACTGTCGCAGATCGCTCCCGTCTCCTGAATGAGGACGCAACCATGATCGTCTACTACCTCAAACTAGCCCTGCGGAGCCTCCTTGGTACCCCGACGCAGACCGCGGTGACTCTCCTTGCCATCGGTCTCGGAATCGCGGTTCCAACTGCCATGCTCTCGGTCCACCACGTCTTTGCTCAGAACCCACTACCGGAGAAGAGCAACGTCCTGTTCAACGTCCGTGTCGACAGTTGGGACCCCAACTCACAGTTCTTCGACGTCGAGCCTGGGGATCCTCCCAAGCACATTACCTACCAAGACATGGACCGTCTCTTGAAGTCCCAGATTCCATCCCACGCCTCCGGTGTCTCAGGAGTAGCGAACTTCGTCTTTCCCGGCAGCCCGGATCTCCAGCCCTATCAGGCGCGCATGCAGCTCGTGCATCACGGATTCTTTCCCATGTTCGACCTTCCATTCCGCTTCGGAAGCGGCTGGGCATCGCAGGCGGATGCCCAGCGTCAGCGCGTGGTGGTCATCAGCCAGGACGCAAACCAGAAGCTGTTCAGCGGCGAGAACAGTGTGGGAAGAACTCTGAGAATCGGTCAGAACGACTTCACGGTGGTCGGAGTCCTCGGTCCCTACAATCCCACCCCGGTCTTCTTTGACGTCATCCGAAACCAGATGGGTCCACCGCTCGACTTCTACCTACCCTTCGATGTCGTTCGGGATCCCAGCCTCGGCTTCACCATCTCGGCGGATACCGACAGCTGGGGTCCACCCCCTCCCGAGGACGATCCCGACGCAAGCTTCACCATGTCGGAGCGCACCTGGATTCAGTACTGGGTCGAACTTCCCCCCGGTCAGCTACAGGCCTATCGGGACTATGTCGATAGCTACACCCTGGGTCAAAAGGAGCTCGGGAGGTTCCCCCGACCCTTGAACAACCGAGTCACTCCACTGATGGAGTGGATGGAGGTGCGCAACGTGGTGCCGCCGGTCTCAGTGGCCCTGGTCTGGATCTCGCTCCTCTTTCTGGTGGTCTGCTGCCTCAACCTGGTAGGACTCCTCCTGAGTCGCTTCCTCGCCAGCGCCCCGCAGCTTGGCGTGCATCGTGCGCTGGGCGCCTCACGTTCTGAGATCTTCCTCCAGCGACTCCTCGAGTGTGAGTTGGTGGGGGCGATGGGGGGACTGGCGGGGATCGCACTGGCCAGCTTGGCCCTCGTCGCCCTCGACCACTCACTCCCAGATCGAATGGCTCCTCCCGGAACCTTCGGTATCGATGGCTACAGTCTGCTCGTGGCGTTCACACTCTCGCTCATCGCCGGCCTCCTCTCCGGCCTCTATCCGGCTTGGCGCGCTTGTCGGGTCGCACCTGCCCACCAGCTGAAGTTGCAGTGATCCGATCGACGCATACCGGATGTCACGCTTCCCCCTCCTGAAGGAGAGTCCCCCATGGAAATAGGCCCCATCTTCCGTTCCCTAAGCCGCAACAAGACGCGCTCAATCCTTCTCATCCTCGAGATCGCCGTGACGCTCGCTATCGTTCTCAACTGTTGGAACCTCATGATGCAACAGCGCGAGTCCCTGATGCGACCCTCAGGAATCGATGAGAAGAACATTATTGCCGTTGAAGTTCAGACCTTCGGCCCGGACTATCAGGACTGGGAATACCGACGCCAAGTGGTCAGCCGCGATGTTGCTGCCCTGCGTCAGCTACCTGGCGTCATCGATGCCACTCCCATCAGCAACTTTCCCCTCCAGGGTGGCGGGAGTTCACTCCAGGCCAAGCCGCTCGGTGCCCGCGACACCGCCCTGACGAGAGCACCGGTCTACACCGTCGACGACCACATGTTGAGAACCCTGGACCTCGAGATCGTGGCCGGACGAGCCTTCGAGGCCGGTGATCTGCGAAGCGAGGACGGCCCTGTGATCATGAACGTAATAGTGACTCAGGACCTCGCCGAGGCTCTCTTCCCCGACGGCGACGCCATCGGCCAGACTATTGATACCGGCAGCGAGGAGTGGCCCGACATCATCGTTGGCGTCGTCGACGCGATGCACACTCCCTACGGAGGGGGACCGATGGAGAGCCAGATCCTCTTCTACCCGGGGTTCGCCAGTCGCGCCTCGGGGATGAACTATCTAATCCGTACCGAGCCCGCTGCCTTCGACTCCGTCTTCTCCGCCGTCGACGGCGTTCTCCTGGAGAGCGAGCCCAGTCGCGTGGTTCAAGTCCAGACCCTCCTCGAGATCAAAGGCGGCGGCCAGGTGATCAGTCGTTTCAGCGTCCAAGTTCTATCGACCATCATCGGCTTGCTGCTCTTCGTTACCACCCTCGGTATCTACGGCATGACATCGTTTTCCGTGACTCAACGCACCAAGCAGATCGGCACCCGACGAGCCCTCGGTGCGTCCCAGGGGGCGATCCTCCGCTACTTCCTGCTCGAGAGTTTGGTCGTCACCTTGATCGGTAGCGCCCTCGGCCTCATCGCCGCCTCGGGACTAGATGTTCTGATCGCCTCACAGATGGACTCCGAAAGGCTTGGCCCTACCGTGCTCGCCACCGGGATCCTGCTCCTCTGGAGTCTCGCCATCCTGGCCACGATCGTGCCCGCTCTCCGCGCCTCGAAACTCTCACCGGCACTGGCCACGCGGACTGTTTAGGACGCCTTGCTCCGTATGGCTCGGGCACCCGGAGGGCCTGGAAGAACCAGCATGCGATAGTCTGTATCCGGCATGTCGCCTTCCCCTATTCTCATCGTCGAGGACCAGCCCCGGGTGGCCAAGGCCCTCCGTCTGCTCCTCGACCTACACGACCTACCGAGTCTGACCGCCCAGAACCCGGACGAGGCGCTGGCCATCATCGACCAGCAGGAGATCTCCGTCGTACTCCAGGACATGAACTTCTCCCCCGGAGTGTCGACGGGCGAGGAGGGGATTCAGCTCTTTCAAGAGATTCGACGTATCCGGCCCGGACTACCGATTCTCCTCCTCACGGCTTGGGCCTCGGTCGAAGACGCCGTCCGCCTGATGCGCAACGGGGCGGCCGACTATCTGGAGAAGCCGTGGGATGATGCGAAGCTGGTCGAGCGGGTCGAGGACCTCCTGGTCGACCAACGAAGCTCACAGCCCAGCGTCGGCACTCACCGGGATCAACTCCGATCGCACTACGACCTCGGAGAGCTGATCTACTCTTCGCGCCAGATGCACGAGGTCGTCACCCTCGCCCTGAAGATCGCGCGGGCCGATGTTCCGGTGCTCATCACCGGTCCAAATGGCAGCGGCAAGGAGCGGATCGCGGAGCTCGTGCAGCGCAACTCGCCCCGTCGCGAAGGCCCCTTTGTCCGGGTCAATGTCGGCGCCCTCCCCGACTCGCTTCTAGAAGCCGAGCTGTTCGGCAACGAGGCCGGCGCCTTCACCGGCGCCGAGCGACGCCAAGGCCGGTTCGAAGCCGCCAACGGCGGCACCCTGCTCCTCGACGAGATCGGTAACCTCTCGGCCAGCGGCCAGGCCAAACTGCTGCGGGTCCTGCAGACTGGTGAGTTCGAGCGACTGGGTAGTTCGTCTTCCCGACGGGCTGACGTTCGCGTCCTCGCCGCCACCAACACCGATCTTCCCGAGGCGATCACGGCCGGATTGTTTCGCGAGGATCTCTACTTTCGCCTCAACGTCATCGAACTGGCGGTCCCGTCCCTTGCCGATCGGCCAGACGACATTCTGCCTCTCGCCGAGCACTTCATGGGCCAACTGACACCCCAGGGGCAAGGTCCCATGCGCCTGTCGGAGGCCACCCGTCGAGCCCTTCTCGACCACCCTTGGCCCGGCAACGTGCGCGAGCTCCGCAACTGCATCCAGCGGGGAGTTCTGGTCGCGATCGGTCACGTACTGCAGCCGGCAGACGTCGGTCTCGCCGAGAGCGCCTCGCGCCCCTCCCGACCACGAGCGCAACAAGGATCGGCTCCCTCCCGCTCGAGCGAGAAGGAACGGGTCGAGAACGCACTGGTCGCAGCCGAGGGCGTAGTGGCTCGGGCGGCCGAGATGTTGGGGATCAGCCGGCAGGCCCTCTACCGCCGCATGGATCGCCTGGGGATCGTCCTCGAACGCCGGCCCAGGGACGCAGAGGCTGAATCGCCGTGAGTCGATTCCGGCCGCTCCAGCACTTCTCCATTCCCGGTCGCCTCATCCTGCTCTTCGCTCTGCCGCTCTTGGCGGCGGGAATCGCAGCCGCCCTGGCCAGCCGCTGGGGGGCTTCCCCATCCATGGTATTTCTCTTGGTCGTCGGCGTCGGCCTCTCTTTCGCCGCAGTAGCGGTCTCACGTGCGCTGGCGCCCTCCCTCGCGCTTCTCGAGGCCCTGGGCGATGGCATCGATGGTTGGCAGAGCGGTGACTTCAGTCTGCGCCTAGCCGCCGATGATCGCCGGGATGAACTCGGGCGCTTGATCGCGCTGTACAACGCCATGGGCCACGTACTGCGGCGAGAACGCAACGAATTGCGACAGCGTGAACTGTTGCTGCAAACTGTGATCGAGACTTCACCGGCGGCCGTCCTCCTCCTCGACGAACGGCAGCGGATCGAGTTAGCCAACCGTCAAGCGCACGTCCTCCTGTCGGATACCGGCGGACTTCTCGGAACCCAATGGTCCGATCTGAGAGTCGCTCAAGAGATCGAATCCGCGCTCGGGAGCAGCACCGGACAGAGTTTGGTCTCCGTAGTCCTCGGTGGCAGCGAGGAGACGTTTCACGTCACTCGTCGCGACCTCGACCTCAACGCTCGTAGGCATTCGCTCCTGATGATTCATCGAGTCACGGCGGAGCTGCGGCGCCAGGAGGTGATGGCCTGGAAGAAAGTCCTGCGAGTGATCGCCCACGAATTGAACAACTCGCTCGCCCCCATCCAATCGGTAGCCCACACGGCGCGACAGATGCTCCACCTCGACCGCACCGAGCAACTCGATGAGGCCCTCGAGACGATCGAGGACTCAGCGACCCGACTGCATCAGTTCATCGATGGCTACGCCCGCTTCGCTCGTCTTCCGGAACCTCGTCGAACCCACTTCAGCGTTGCTGCCCTTATCGAAGAGCTGCGCCGGCTGGAACCCTTCGAACTCGAGGCGCGTTTTCCCGAGAAGGAGGTCTATGCCGATTCAGCCCAGCTGCAGCAAGCCCTCCTCAACCTGCTCCGCAACGCGCGGGAGGCCGGGAGCCCTGTCCATGAGATCACCCTAACCGCTCACGACCTCGGCCCCGGAGGACTGCGCCTCGAGGTTCAGGACCGAGGTTCGGGTATGACTCCCGAGATCCTTCAGCGCGCGCTCCTCCCCTTCTTCTCCACCAAGCCGGACGGCACCGGACTCGGTTTGGCCCTGGCGCGCGAGATCTTCGAAGCGCACGGTGGACGACTCGACCTCGCCTCGCGTCCCCGGGGAGGACTGACGGTCACGGCCTGGCTTCCCTCGATCGAGGCTGACCTCGAACCTCAGCCGGAGGTGAACCCTTGATCCCCGAGAAGTATGCCAACCAGGTATTCCAGCGCACGCCGAGAGCTCTCCGTCGCTACGTCCAACGCATTTGGTACCTGCCGCAAGACCTCCTCGATCGCGTGCGCGGCCGCCGAGATCCGCTGCTGCCACCGCGCGGTTACCGGTTCGACGGTGCAGAGTCCTTCGCCCGGGTCGGTGAGGAGATGCTGGAGTTTTTTCGCACCTACGGGAAGCTCTT
>JAIOJS010000456.1 GCA_019911795.1 Thermoanaerobaculia bacterium
CTCCAGGCCTACGAGGCTTCCCTCGAAGCGCACCCCAATCCCGAGCGGTCTACCTCAAGCTCTCGGACGTTCATTTTCGCCTCGGCGACGTCGAGCGCGAGCGCTTCTACCGGGAGGCCATCTACGGCAGCTTGGCCGAGCGGTCGAAGACCCCTTAGGGCGAGAGAAACCCAGGTGCCACCGTCGGAGTCTCCGACGGTCATGTTAGTGTTCCCGTCGTCCTCGAGAGATCTGCTCACGGACAGTGAGGAAACACGATGCCTACGAAAGCCGAACTAGACGCCCTGCGGCTAGATCCTGACGATCGAATGCGCAACCAAGGTGGGCGGGGTCGTTGGCTGTGGCCGGTGCTCCTCCTCCTCGCACTGGGTCTAGTCGCCTTCAAGTACTGGCAGAACTCGTCCGTGCCGGTAGTGACGACCGCGGCAGTGGAGGTCCTAAAAGAGGGTGACTCGCGAGCGACGGCGGTCCTCGAGGCCTCGGGCTACGTGGTGGCCCGACGTCAGGCCACGGTGTCGTCGAAGGTCACCGGGAAGGTGACCGAGGTCCTGATCGAGGAGGGAATGAAGGTCGAAGAGGGGCAGGTCATGGCGCGGCTCGATGACACCATTGCCCAGCGCCAGCTCGCGGTGGCCGAGTCGGAGTTGGTGGCGGCGGGAGGCCGTCAGGCGGAGACGCGGGTTCGTCTCGCCGAGGCGCGGCGCAACCTGGAGAGGACCCAGAGTCTGGTGGAGTCCGGGGTCGGTAGTGAGTCGTCGCTCGATCGCGATCGTGCCGAGGTCGACTCCCTGAAGGCCAGACTCGATGCCGAAGCCAACGATGTTGCTGTCTCCAGGAGTGTGGCCGCGCTCCGTCGACAAGAGATGGAAGATACCGTGATCCGTGCTCCCTTCACCGGCGTCGCGATCTCCAAGAACGCTCAGCCGGGTGAGATGATTTCACCGGTTTCCTCCGGTGGCTTTACGCGCACCGGGATCTCGACGCTGGTCGACATGTCTTCGTTGGAGATCGAGGTCGACGTGAACGAGGCGTTCATCCAGCGCGCCTTTCCTGGACAACCTTCGATCGCGATCCTCGATGCCTATCCCGATTGGAAGATCCCGGCCCGAGTGATCACCATCGTGCCTGCCGCGGACCGGCAGAAGGCCACGGTTCGGGTGAGGATCGGTTTCGATCAGTTGGATCCCAGGATCCTCCCCGACATGGGGGTCAAGGTCTCTCTCCTGGAGCCGGTCAAGGAAGCCGGGGTGGGGTCCGAAATCGAGGGGGAACCGAGACTCCGAATTCCGCGCGCGGCGTTGCGCCAGGATGGCGATCAGGAAGTGGTCTGGGTGGTGGAGGATGAGCATCTGAGGCGACGAGCAGTCCGGCTCGGTCGGATCGATGATCGGGGCGCCGAGGTCGTAGCCGGTCTTGCCGGCGGCGAGCGTGTGATGATCGAGGGGCCGGTGGCGCCGAGCGACGGCGATCGAGTGAAGAGCGACGGATAACGCGTCGGGTAGCGCGCCGCAGAGGCAGCGCACAGTAGGAACAGCGTAGAGAGACCAAGAACAGTCAGAGGCCTAGATCGAATCGATCGGCCATAGAGCGAGCAGACCGCGAAGGAGAGAGCAGTGGCAGATCGGGAAATTCTGGTCCAGACACGGGACGTACATAAGGTGTATCGGCGGGGGAGCGAGTCGATCGACGTGCTGCAGGGACTGACGGTGTCGGTCGAGCGGGGGGAGTTCCTCGCCCTTATGGGGCCTTCGGGTTCGGGGAAAACGACCCTGCTGAATCTCATCGGTGGCCTGGACCGACCCAGTTCCGGTTCGATCGAGGTCGATGGCGAGCGGATCGACAAGCTGAGCGATGGCAAACTGGCGGCGTGGCGGTCCGGGCATGTCGGGTTCGTCTTTCAGTTGTACAACCTGCTCCCGGTGCTCACCGCCGAACGGAATGTCGAGTTGCCTCTCCTACTGACCAAGCTGAACAAGGCTCGTCGCCGTGAGCAGGTCGCCACCGCCTTGGCCCTGGTGGGTCTTACCGAACGGGCCAAGCACTACCCGCGGCAACTCTCGGGCGGACAGGAGCAGCGAGTCGGCATCGCCCGCGCCATCGTCACCGACCCGACCCTGATCCTGGCCGACGAACCCACCGGAGATCTCGACCGTAAGTCGGGCGATGAGATCCTCGACCTGCTGTCGGCCCTGAACCGGGATCACGGGAAGACGATCATCATGGTGACCCACGATCCGCTCGCCGCCGCGCGCGCCTCGCGCACCCTCCACTTCGACAAGGGAGTCCTCTCAGCGGAGCCCGAGGAATGAAGTACTTCCGATTGATCTGGAGCAGTCTGTGGCGCAAGAAGTTGCGCACCCTATTCACCATGGCCTCGATCATGGCCGCCTTCGTGCTCTACGGAGTGCTCTCCGCGGTCCAGGTGGCGTTCAGCATGGGAATCGATCTAGCGGGGGCTGATCGCCTCGTCTTGATCCACAAGGTTTCGATGATCCAACCCCTGCCCATCGCGTATCTGGGCCGCATCGAGGCGGTTCCAGGAGTGTCGGCGGTGGCTCACTCGAGCTGGTTTGGGGGCTATTACCAGGACCCGAGCAACTTCTTTGCTCAGTTCCCGGTCGACCCCGAGAGCTACCTCGAAATGTTCCCGGAGTTCGTCCTCGACGAGGCGGCCAAGGAGGCGTGGATCGCCAACCGCACCGGAGCGATCGTAGGGAGTACCACGGCCGAGCAGTTCGGTTTCAAGGTCGGAGACAGGATTCCCATCACCGGTTCGCCTTGGGAGAAGAAAGACGGTTCGAACACCTGGGAGTTCGATATCGACGGTATATACACCGGTGCGGACAAGGGCACGGACACCACCCAGTTCCTCTTTCACTACGACTACTTCGACGAGGCACGCCGCTATGGTGAGGGGCAGGTTGGCTGGTACACCATCCGCATCGACGATCCCGATCGAGCGGCGGAGATCGCGGCTGATATCGATTCCCGATTCGCCAATTCTCCCGCCGAGACCAAGACAACGACCGAAAAGGCCTTCGCCCAGGCCTTCGCCAATCAAGTCGGCAACATTCCCGCCATCGTGCGGTCGATCGTAGGCGCCGTCTTCGCCATTCTGCTCCTCGTCGCCGGCAACTCGATGGCTCAGTCGGTTCGAGAACGGGTCAGCGAACTGGCCGTCATGAAGACACTGGGATTCAGTGACGGGAAAGTGCTCGGTTTGATCCTCGGCGAGTCCTTGCTCATCGCCGGCCTCGGAGGATTCCTGGGGCTTGGCCTCTCCTGGCTGGTCGTCGGGGGAGTTGCCAGCGCAGTTTCCAAGTTCCTACCGATTTTCTACCTTGCTCCCAAGGCGCTGATCACCGGCCTCGGCCTGGTTCTGGTGCTGGGGATCGTCGCCGGGTTGCTACCGGCCCTGCAGGCCAAGCGGTTGTCGATCGTCGATGCCCTGAGGAGGGGTTGATCATGTGGTTGTCTCAGATTTTTGCGGTTCTCGCGCTCAACCTTCGCAACCTGCGGCAGAGGGTCGGTTCCTCGGTGGTGGCGATCGTCGGCATCGCCGGTGTGGTGGCGATCCTGGTCGCGGTGCTCTCCATCGGCGAGGGCTTTCGAAGTACCATCGACGGCACCGCGGCATCCGACGGCGCCATCATCCTGCGCTCCGGGTCGAGCAGCGAGATGATGAGCAACTTGGCCCGCGAGGACAGTCGCATTATCTCGGACGCTCCCGGAGTCCTGAGAACGGCAGACGGTCCCGCGGTGTCACCAGAGCTTTTTGTCGTCGTCGATCTTCCCAAGAAGTCCTCCGGGACGGATGCCAACGTACCGCTGCGCGGCGTCGAGCCGAGTGGCTTCCTCGTCCGTCCCGAGGTCAAGATCGTCGAGGGGCGGTCCTTCACACCCGGCACGATGGAAGTGATCGCAGGGCGCGGAGCCGCCGAGGTCTTCGCAGGTTTGACGATCGGTTCAGAACTACGCTGGGGACAGAACACCTGGCGCGTGGTCGGCATCTTTACCGCCGACGGGAGCCTGAGCGAATCCGAGCTGTGGTGCGACCTGCGAGTCCTCCAGCCCGCCTACCGACGCGGCGACAGCATCCAGTCGGTCTACGCCAAGTTGGAATCTCCGGCCGCGTTCCAGCGTTTTGCGGACACTCTCGACACCGATCCCAGACTGAACGTCGCGGTCCAGCGTGAGACCGACTACTACGCGGCTCAGTCCACCTGGTTGTCGACGACGGTGACGATCCTTGCCGGCGTCATTGCTCTGGTGATGGGAATCGGGGCCGTGTTCGGCGCCCTGAACACCATGTACACGGCCGTGTCGTCGCGCAGCCGCGAGATCGCGACCCTGCGCGCCCTGGGTTTCGGTAGTGGGCCGGTGGTGATCTCGGTTCTGGCCGAAGCCCTGCTTCTCGGCCTCATCGGCGGGATCCTGGGCAGCGTTCTCGCCTACGCGGCCTTCCATGGCTTCCAGACCTCGACCCTGAATTGGCAGAGCTTCAGTCAGGTGACCTTCGCCTTTGCCGTGACCCCGAGCCTCTTCGTGCGCGGGATCTTCTACGCCCTGCTGATCGGACTGGTCGGCGGTCTCTTTCCCGCCCTGCGCGCCGCCCGCCTGCCGGTGGCGGTGGCCTTGAGGGAACTGTAGGCGGGGGGACTGATCGTGAAACTCAGGCCTCGACGGAGGGTTCCGACGAACGAAACGACTTGCAATGACCCGGGTATTGGCTAGGATACCCACGTCACGCCAACCAATCATTGAGCCAGCCGCCTCCCGGCGGTCTCGAGGTACACAGGAGAAACGCATTGTTTAAGTCTCGCTGTCCGAAAGGCACGGCCTTGGCCGCGCTGCTGTTCGTCTTCGGAGTCCTTCCGGTCTCCGCCGGAGTCCTTCCCGAACGCGAGGGAGTCCTTGCCGGCAAGGAGTATCGCGACGCCTCGCTCCAGATCTTTGATCTGTATGAGCCCGCGGCCGCGGTCATCGCCTCCAACCCTTCGCTGACCGTCGGACCCTCAGGAGAGGACTTCGCCGAGGCGCTGTACGAACTGGGCGTCGCTCCCGAACACGCTTTTGTAGACCAGCGATCGGGTCGCTGGTCCACGCTGTTCCTCAGCCAGCCGGTCGTTCCTGGAATCGGCGTCGGCAACGATCTCAGCTGGGGCAGCCAGGCCGAACCCAGCGATCGTAGTGAGTTGAAGCAACGAAGCTGGGATGCGCTGGTCTCCTATCTCGACGAAAATCGAACCGCGCTCGGCATCGACAGTGCCGAACTCGCCCAGGGTGGGAGCGTGAGTGTTCATCAGGACGGCCACATGATCAGTGTTTACGGCGCTCGGGTGATCGATGGAATCCCGGTCCGGGACAGCTACCTGACCACGATCATCAAGGGCGGCAACATCATTCTCTTCGGGACTCGCAACTGGACCGATCGGCGAACCTCGTCGGTGCCCAGTGTAGATCTCGCTGCCGCCGGCAACACGGTTCGCACGCACTTGGCTCCCGTGAATGTCAACACCGAATGGCAGAAGGCCCGTTTGACCTTTGTGCCGGTGGCGGTCAACAACGGATCTCCGAAGTTGGCGACGCCGGGCGACGGAGTGGAACTCAGACTGGTCTGGGTCCTCCAGCCGGGTCGTACCGCTAATGCCGAGCCCATCGACGAGATGGCCTATTGGGAGGCTTTGGTGGACGCTCATAGCGGAAATCTGCTCGCCTTCCAGGACACCCGCCAGTACGGGACGGCCTCGGCGAGAAATGTAGCCGGCGGCATCTATCCCGTTTCGAACGACGGCGTGGCACCCGACGGTGTGGAGCAGGCCGGATACCCAATGCCCTCCGCCAACGTGAGTTTCGGTGCCGAGTCCTTTGTGACCGACACCGGGGGTAACGTCCTCTCCTGCCTCGACGGCAGTATTTCTGCGGACCTGACCGGGCCCTACGTGGCGATTAGCGACAACTGTGGGGCGGTGAGCTTGTCCTCGTCAGGCGATATCGACTTCGGCACGTCGGGTGGTGACAACTGTACGACACCGGGTGTCGGTGGTGCCGGAAACACGCACTCCTCGCGGACTGGATTCTTCGAGCTCAATCGCTTGATCGAGTCGGCCCAAGCTCAGCTACCGGACAACTCGTGGCTGCAGCAGACCTTGACCTCGAACATGAACATCAACCTGACGTGCAACGCCTTCTGGGGTGGTGGTTCGGTGAACTTCTACCGCTCCGGCGGTGGCTGTGGCAACACCGGCGAGATCGCGGCGATCTTCGACCACGAATGGGGCCATGGCCTCGACGACAACGACACCAACGGCTTCATCTCCGGCCCCGGCGAAGCGATTGCTGATATCTATGCCGCCCTGAGGTTGAACATCTCCTGCATCGGCCGCGGGTTCAGGCTGGGCGGGGGCTGCGGAGGCTACGGTGACCCCTGTACCGGTCCCTGCAACGGCGTTCGCGAGATCGACTGGGCCGAGCACACTTCGAATGCACCCCACACTGTCGCCAACTTCATCAATGACGAATGCCAGGGCATCGGCGGAAGTCCAGGACCCTGCGGCGGGGAAACCCACTGTGAGGGCATGGTGCCGGCCGAGGCTGGCTACGATCTCTTCAAACGCGATCTACCGGCAGCCGGATTCGACTCCAACACCTCTCTAGAGATTGCCAATCGCTTGACCTATCTCGGTGCCGGAACGATCGGCACCTGGTATACCTGTACCGGGAGCGGTTCTGATGGGTGTGGTGCCACTGGTGGCTACCTCAACTATCTCGCTGCGGATGATGACAACGGCAACTTGACGGACGGAACCCCTCATATCGAGGAGATTTTCGCGGCCTTCGATCGTCACGGTATCGCCTGTGCGACACCTACGCCTACCAACAACGGCTGCAGTGGATTGCCGGTGGCGACTCCGACCGTGGTGGCGACGCCCCTGGATCGCGGGGTTCACCTCAGCTGGGGAGCCCTTGCGGGGACCACCTGGTACAACATCTATCGAACGGATGGCGTCCACGCGTGTGACTTCGGTAAGACGCTGGTGGGTACCACGACCGGCACCGAGTACATCGATGCCGGGCTTCAGAACGGCCGAAACTATTCCTACGTCGTGCTTCCCGGCAACGGCGTCGAGGGTGGCCTGTGTATGGGCAACTCCTCGAGTTGTACCAGCGTCGTTCCGGCTCCCGCCGCCAATCCGGTGGTCGTCGCGAGCTCGGTGAGCCTGTCCATCCTGTCGGGAGATGCTGACGCGTTTCTGGACAACTGCGAGTCGGCAACGATCTCCTTTGACGCCGAGAACCTCGGTTCCAGCCTGACCAATCCGGTGATCACCGGGGTGGTTTCGCCCAGTCATCCGGCGATCGATTCGACGATCTCGTTCACGCCTTCGATGGGAGGCAGTCTGGCTTCTTGCGGAAGCGCCTCGGGTTCCTTCACCTTCATCGGCGACGGTATCGCACCTGGCGACACCATCGATTTCGTGGTCTCATTGAGCGGCACGGAACTCGGCGGCGTCAGTCGGACGAGCACCCTGTCGGTCGTCAACGGTGAGCAGGATCTCGAGTTCCACGCGACAGAGACCTACGACTTCGAGACTGACAACGACGGTTGGGTGGTCCAGAGTGGTACTTTCGGCCGCACCGGTACCGGCGGCGGCGGAGGCACGACCTGGTTCCAGGACTCCTCGGACTCTCTGGACGATCAGTGTGATCGGATCCGCTCGCCGGGCATGATTCTGGAACCCTCCTCAACGCTGTCGCTCTACACCAACTACGACATCGAAGCATTCTCGGGGGGTACCTGGTACGACCGGGCTAACGTTTCGGTCGTGACGCCAGATGGTAGCCGGTTGGTGGTCAACCCGGACGGGGGACGTCCG
>JAIOJS010000457.1 GCA_019911795.1 Thermoanaerobaculia bacterium
AGAAGTTTGTGGGACGCCTCCAACGCTGCCGCGGCCAAGGCCGGTCTTCCTGAGGTGGCCGTCGCCTGCAGAACCTCGGCGGCGCCCGGTCCTCCGATCATCCCCACCGCCGAGATCGCCGCGATGCGCAACTCTTCGTCGGCGTCATGGCTGGCGGCCAGCCTTACCAGATCGGGGAACAGCGCCTGCATCCGTCGGTTGCCGGCCGCCACAATCGCCTCGCGCCGGAGCTCGGGATACGCTGCCCGACAAGCTTCCGCCACTTCCTTGGCGAAGTCCACCTCCCCTAGGAGGCCCATGCAATACACCGCGGTGAGCTTCCAATGCGGATCCTCTGAGGCCCAAGCCGCCCGTACCGCCCCTTCGTGCCAAGGCTGCGGATCCCGCACCGCTGCCTCGAGAACCGCGCGCCGAACGACTGCCGGCACGGCACCGTCGCGAAAGACCGACTCCAAGGCACGGACCAGCTGCGCCATCCCCTCTTTCGAAAGAAAGGCCTCATCGTCGATCGACTGAGAAGCCACCTCGAACCCACCCGTAGTGAGATCCGCTTCGGACATCTCCACGCCATCGGTTTCCACGCTGCCAGCCGCTACCCTGGGATCGAGCTCTAACGAGCGCTGGAGTTCGAGGGTCGGACCGAGAGCCAGCGCCAGCTCAGCGCGGAACTCCTCGGGTCCATCACCGCGAAGGATCCTAACGACCTCTTTCGCCAGCTCGTCGTCGAGCAGGTAGGCGAGGCTGTCCAAAACCTCGTCGTGGAGTTCACGGTCGTTCGAGCGTAGGGCCTCGACGATCGGTCGATTGGCCTCGGCGAAGCCCTTCAGGTCAGGGGCATCAGTCATGCTATATCAGTTGCGAGACCGCGACCGGTCGAAAGACAGAACTTGCCCCTCGTAATGAGGCTCGCTAGCCTCGGCGACGACACCCTCACCATCGTCCTCGACCGCCTCGGCGTCGTCGTCATGGGCCAGCTCGAATTTCAGGCCGAAACTGGCGGTGGGGTCGACGAAGGATCGGATCGCCTCGTAGGGCACCAGGAGCCGAGCCGGGGTACCGTCGAAGCGAAGGGTCACACCAAATCCATCGTCATCGGTCTCGAGATCCCAAAACTGGTTCTGCAGGACCACCGTCATCTCGTCTTCGTAGCGCTCGCGAAGGAAGTCGGGAATGTCGACCCCCGGATGCCCGGTGTCAAAGGCGATATAGAGATGATGATCACCGGGTAGGCCGACGTCCGCGGTATCGGTGAGGACGTCCCGTACAAGACTGAGCAAGGCGCGCTGCAGCATGGCGGGGTAGTTGATCAAGCTCCGACTCATCTGAAGAAGGCTACCACGATCGACGGACGTCGGTCGCGATAGACTAGCCCGAATTTCCCGCTGGGCTCGCCGCGGGCCATTGAGGATGCATATGGCCTGCGCGCTACGGCTCCCTGCTTGCTTCTCCCTCCCAACACAGGAAGGTCGGTTTCGTTCGATGACAAGGTACCAGTCCAGAGCAACTCACAGTCTAGCCATGGTGGCTATCGTTCTCACCGGGATCGGACTGACCACTCAAGCCGCTCAGGGCGAGAGCAACCGACCCATCGCTCTGCGCTCGGTAGCCGTCGACACCAGCAGCGCGACGACTGGCAGCAGCGGACCCGACCCCACGGTGCGACTCCTGCAATTCGAGGCTCCGATCAGCGCCGACCAGAGGAAGATCCTCGACGCATCGGTGGAAGAGGTCTATACCTACCTGCCCCCCAATGCTTACCTCGTCCGCATCTGCTCTGACGATGGCTGTGCCGCGGACTCACTACGCCAAGCTCGATGGTTGAAGGCTGGAGTCTCTTGGAGTGGACCCTTCCTCTCCGAATACAAGATCTCCCCCGAGATCGCGCGGACGGTACCTGACTCGCAAGCCCTGCGTCCCGTTCTGCTGCATCTCTTCCCCGATCGCGACCTGGGAACCACCTCCCGAGAGCTCGAAGCCATCCTCGAGAAGACTCCCGTCGCCTCGGTGAAAGGCACTCGCTTCAACCGTCTACGATTCCTACTGACGGACGCCGAGATCGTAGCTACCCGGCAGGCTCTGGCCGAGGTCGACGCCGTCTACTGGATCGAGCGGGAGGCCCGGCGGGTGCTCCTCAACGACACTACCATCTGGGTAGGACAGTCCGGACTCGACGGCGGTCAGTCCACCCCGGCTTTCGACCATGGTCTCCACGGTGAAGGCCAGATCGTGGCCGTCCTCGACACCGGGATCGACGCGGATGCGTGCTACTTCTGGGATGGCGCAGAGGGCATCCCGCCGACCAACTGCGGCGGACTCACCGCCGTCGATCTCGATCAGCGCAAGGTGATCGCCGCTGATTTTCTCTGGTCCAACGACTGCAACGGCGGGATCAACGCTAACGAATGGGACAGCCAGGGACATGGCTCCCACGTCGCCGGAACCGTCGCCGGCGACGATCCGTCCTCCCTCGGTATCCACAATGGCCGCGACGGGATGGCGCCCGCGGCCCGCTTGGTCATTCAGGATGGTGGCTACGCCACCGACAACTGCGCCGACCTGCCCGGACTCGGCTGCGCGGTCGGCGACCTTCAGCCGATCTTCCTCCAGGCCTACACCCAGGGCGCCCGCATCCACACCAACTCCTGGGGCGACGAGGAGGAGGATCCAACCTACGGTGAGTACACCGCAGGAAGCGAAGACGCCGACCAGTTCATGTGGGACCACCCCGACTTCCTGCTCCTCTTTGCGGCCGGCAACAACGGCGGCCCCACCGCGACGGTCGACAGTCCCTCCACCGCCAAGAGTCCGATCTCGGTGGGATCGACCCTGCGTGGAGCGGCGGCAGACAGCATCTCTTCCTTCTCGAGTCGGGGCCCCACCGAAGACGGACGGATCAAACCGGATCTGACCAACCCCGGCTCCTCGATCCAATCCTCGGGCAACGATTTCAGCGTCACCGATCCCGGAGGTAGCCCGAGCTGTGCTTCGGCCTCCAACAGTGGTACCAGCATGGCGACGCCGGGCGTCGCCGGTTTCGCCGCCCTCACCCGCCAGTACTACATGGACGGCTACTACCCGAGCGGATCGCCAACTCCGGGCGACGCCTTTGCGCCGAGTGCGGCCCTGGTCAAGACCACTCTCATCCACTCCGGGACGCAGATGAGCAACGAGGGCACGATCCCCAACGACACGCAGGGCTGGGGACGCGTCCTCCTCGATTCGGCCCTCCACTTCGCCGGGGACCAACGCAAGCTGTGGGTCGAAGACGACCCGGTCGGATTCGCCAACGGCTCCGGGGGCAGCTCCATCTCCTACATGCTGGTGGTCGAAGACGGTTCCGAGCCCCTGGAAATCACCCTCGGCTGGACCGACTATCCGTCGACCCCGGCCGCCTCGACCCACCTCGTCAATGATCTGGACCTCGTGGTGAGCGGCCCCGATGGCACCTTCCGGGGCAACGTGTTCAGCGGTGGCTTCTCTACGGTCGGCGGCTCGCCGGACCGGCTCAACACCACCGAGAACATCTTCATCGATTCGCCAACGCCGGGCGCCTGGACGGTGACGGTCGAGGCATTCGCCGTTCCGAGTGGCACGTCACAACCCTTCGCTCTCGTAGCCAGTGGAAGGATGACGAGTTGTACTGGACCGGGCTCCGCCATCGCGGCGGCCGGTAGCGAGATTCTGACCCCGAGCGGCGGCGACCTCGATCCCTACCTCGACAACTGCGAAGGCGGTCATCTCGAGTTCTCGGTGCTCAACCAGGGAGCGACGTCGGCCTCCAACCTATCGATCCTGTCGGTGACGTCTCCCAGCCATCCCGGAACGGTCTTCGCTCCTCCCACCTGGACCGCCGCATCCCTCGGTGCCTGCACCGTGTCCACCGGCGCCTACGTCGACATCCTCTCGGCAGCCGGCCTGCAATCCGGCGACACGTTACTGGTCGACGTCGAGATGACCAATGACGAGATCGCTCCCGCGACGACGGTGGCGACGTTTCAGGTGCAGAACACCGAACTCGACCTCGCCTTCGCACCGACCCTGGAGTACGACTTCGAGAGCGATCTCCAGGGCTGGTCGGTGACCAACGGAACTTTCGTTCGAGACACCGCGCTCGGTGGTGCCAGCGGATCGGCTGCCTATCTCCAGTCCTCAGAGAATCTTGGCGACCAGTGCGACTCGATCCAATCGCCGGAAATCTTTCTCACCGCGAGTTCCGTCCTGAGCCTTGCTACTCACTACGACATCGAACCCAACGGCACCTCCGGGTGGTACGACCGCGCGAACCTCTCGATCCTCGACCAGGGTGCACTCTCGGTGGCCGAACCCTCGAGCGGGCGGCTTTACGATATCGAGTCGGGTACGGGCAACGGTCCCTGCGGAACGGACGGAGAAGGAGGCTGGGCGGGAAGTCAGGAATCCTGGGACACTAGTTCCTTCGACGCGACCGCGCTCGACTCAGCCAACCGGGCCGGACGCCCGGTCCGATTGCAGGTCGACTACGCAACTGACGGCGGACTCCACCTGGGGGGCTTTCGCTTCGATCAGGTCACCCTGACCGATGTCTCGGTCCAGGGACCCGATGCGCAATCGAACCAGTGCGACCTGGGAGCCATCTTCATCGATGGCTTCGAGACCGGCGACTCCAGCCGCTGGAGCAGTGCCACCCCGTGAGCCCCATCAACCGCAAAGTTGACGACTCGGTTTCCCTGCTCTATCGCCTTGCTGTAGCTGGCTTGCTCTATCTGCCCTGAAAATAGACACTGAGTCGAGGGTGCCGCGCGCGATCTTGCGAACGGTTGGAGAAGGTCGTCCAGAACGCCGAGAAGCCCTCGCCACGAACGATGCCAGGATTTCCCAGCCACTGAGCGTCGCCGATCGGGCAATCCTGGTCGGGGAGGCAATCGCCTCCGGCCGCGAAGTCTCGGGCCTCGTACCGATACCCGGTAAAGCGGGCCGACGCCGGTAGGATCGCCACCATCACCTGACAGGATCCCTCCTCGAACGGAGCGAGCAGTTCCCGAACTCGCTCACCGGTGGTCGACGAGAGTCTGTCGGTGGCGGCCACCAACCGAGAACTCGATAGCGGCCCAAAGAAACCCTTCAGGATCGACACGCCTTCGGAACCGATGAGTTGCACGGCAGACCGTACCGCTTCTTCTGCACCCTCGACACAGGTACCTCGCCCAGGGTCGACGGTGGTTTCGATCGATAGTGCCGACTCTCCGGGACGACAGTCGTGGCAAGTTCCAAGGTCCCAGGAGCGGACGGTTGCCGACTGTCTGGGGACGGACATCGGCTCGGATTCGGTCGCAACCTCCTCCGCTGAGACTTCCTCCATGACGACCGGAGCTGGCGGTGGCTCTGGACTCGGTTCGACCCGAGCCGCGGGAGGAGCGTCCGCCGGCGTCGATTCGACGGGTTTGGATTCGGCCGGTTTGGGTACGACCGGCTCGGGTTCTGCAGGCGTGGGTTCGGCAGGCGCCGGTGCGAGGACTGGTACTGGTTCGACGACGGGGGCCGGATCGGCCGGGAGGCTCTCCACCGGCGCCGCTTCGGGAGTCGGGGTATCGCTCGGAACCGGATCGGTTTTGGGCGGCGCTGAAACTGGAGTTTCAGGTGCAGAGGGCTTCGCTTCGGGTGCTGCGGCTTCGGGTGCTGCGGCTTCGACTTCCGGCGGCGTATGAGTCACCCGGACCGCTTCTTCGGGCACGGCGACGGGGCGCGTCACGGGAGGAACCGGTGCCGGCGCGGCTGGGTCCGGACGAGGTCGCGAAGACGGGACGGCCGCCCCCACCCCCGCGCGCACCTTGTCGAACTTCAGGCGCAGCAGGCCGGAGCCGGTGCGACTCGCCTCATGAGCAGCCTCCAGGACATCGACCTTGCGGTCGATCTCCACCACCACCACCGTGACGAAGGAGAAGAAATCGGGGTGACTGACCCTGATCTGCCAGCGTCCCTCGGCCAGGCCGCTGACCGTCAGGTCGCCCTTGTTGTCCGTCTGCAGGCCCTGCGGCCCGGGAACTGGGTTCCCCTCCAGGAAGGCAAGGTCCACCTGCGCGCCGGCTACCGATCCCGAACGAGCACCCGAGACGTGGAGTTCGACGACGGCTCGCCCTTGCCAATACTGAGCCGTGGCCTGCGTTGCTAGGCCTCCGATCAACGCCAGCCAACTGAAGCCGATTAGAAAGACACGGTTCCGAAAAGCTCGTATCAGCACACATCCCCCTTGGGTCTCCCGAAGAGATCCAGCCCGTGACGACCATCTGTCGACGATCCGATGGGAGGCTCGGAAGACGCTCCGCATAGTATATGCCCATCGTTCGAGTCGACATCGCCTTCCAAGACCCCGCGGATCGAGGCGGTTTCATCCTCTGGCCCCTAGTTCGAGGCACACCATCGATGTTCAAATCGCTTCTCCCCCAACTCCGTCTCGCCTCTCGGCCGGGCCGGTTGACCCTGATTCTCCTTTTCACTTTTTGGGCTTCCACGGTCCCAGCGACTCCAAGCGCCTTAGCCGAAGACGGTGACCACGCTGACGAAGCTACCGAGGCGGAGGAAGAGGTCCTACCGGCTCCTCGTCGGACGGAGGGCGAGGGTCCCTTCGGTCGCATGATCATTCGGGGCGTTACTGTCATTCCCGGCACCGGCTCTCCGCCGATCGGGCCCATGGACATCGTCGTCGAGGGCAACCGGATCACCAGTCTGCGCCTGGTCGGCTCTCCAGGAATGCCCATCGACCCCGAACGACGCCCCGAGTTGGGTCCCGACGACTACGAACTCGATGCCACCGGCATGTACGCCCTCCCGGGATTCATCGACCTACACGGTCACATGGGTGGAGTCGAGCAGGGCACTCCCGCCGAGTACGTCTTCAAACTCTGGCTCGGACACGGAGTGACCACCATTCGCGACCCCGGATCCGGCAATGGGCTGGGGTGGAGTCTCGACCACAAGGCCAAGAGCGAGCGCAATGAGATCGTCGCCCCCAGGATCCATCCCTACGTCTTCTTCGGGGCCGGCCGTGACGATCCGTTCACCACTCCAGAGCAGGCGCGCCAGTGGATTCGGGAGCAGGCAGACCAGGGGGCGGAGGGCGTCAAGTTCTTTGGTTATCGGCCCGACATCATGGAAGCGGCCCTTGACGAGGCCAAGAAGCGAGGGCTCCGAACGGCCTGCCACCACGCGCAACTCAACGTTACCCGCGTCAACGCTCTAGATTCCGCGCGGTGGGGCCTGACCACAATGGAGCACTGGTACGGCCTGCCAGAAGCGCTCTTCGAGGATCGTACAGTGCAGGACTATCCGCTCGACTACAACTACGCCAATGAACAGGACCGCTTCGCCGAGGCCGGACGACTCTGGCGTCAAGCGGCCAAGCGCGGCAGTGACCGCTGGAACGCCGTCATCGACGAGTTGATCGCCCTCGATTTTACCATCGACCCGACGCTCAACATCTACGAAGCGAGCCGCGATCTCATGCGTGGATACCGCGCCGAATGGCACGAGGAGTACACCCTACCCAGTCTCTGGCGGTTCTTTCAGCCCAGCCGGGACTCCCACGGTTCCTATTGGTTCTCCTGGACGACCGAAAACGAAGTCCAGTGGAAGGAAAACTACCGTCTCTGGATGCAGTTCCTCGAGGACTTCAAGAACCGCGGGGGACGCGTCACGACCGGTTCGGACTCGGGCTATATCTACCAAACCTATGGCTTTGCCTACATCCGTGAACTGGAACTCCTGCAAGAGGCCGGGTTCCATCCCTTGGAGGTGATTCGCTCGGCCACCCTCAACGGAGCCGAGGCTCTCGGAGTCGCGGATGAGGTGGGCTCACTCGAACCCGGCAAACTGGCCGACATCGTGCTGGTCGAGGAAAACCCCCTCGCCAACCTGAAGGTCCTTTACGGTACCGGTGCCCTCGCCCTCGATGCCAACAACCAACCCACCCGAGTCGGGGGCGTCCGCTACACCATCAAGGACGGCATCGTCTTCGACGCTCGACAGTTGCGCGCCGATGTACGCCGCAT
>JAIOJS010000458.1 GCA_019911795.1 Thermoanaerobaculia bacterium
GGCCTATAGGTTCAGTTGAGGTTCGCCAGTGGGGCAGGTTTCTCAGGGGAGGTTCGGCTGGAAGGTGGCTGCCTTGGGAGAAACGCCGACGGATCCCCCGTGACTTCGTCCCAGAACTTGACTTTGGCCTGACGCAGGAGCGGGAAGGGTAACTCTCCTCCGACCATCACAAAGACGAAGTCATTCGGGATCTCACGGACGTTGCCCTGGTGTTCGAGGATGACGGAGTCCGGTCGAATCTCGACTATCTGCGAGGGGAGGTATTGGGTAATCCGTCCTTGCGAGGTAAGGCGCTCGAGGGCTAGCGAGTTCTTGGATTTGATGCGGAAGATCTTCTCCCTTCGATAGGAGAGAGAGACCTCGTTGCCCGGTTGTCGGGCCAGTCCCATGGCGGCTTCGACCGCGCTGTCGCCGCCGCCGACGCAGAGGATCCGAAGTCGTCGATACTGCTCGGCATCCCGTACTTGGTAGAGGACCTTCTCCAGATGCTCTCCGGGCACTCCGAGCTTTCGTGGTGTCCCTCGCCGCCCCATGGCCAAAAGCACACGGCGGGCCGAGAATTTCTTGGTGGCGGTCGAGACTTGAAGCAGGGGTGGTTCCTCTGGATTGTCGCAGATCGACTCTACGGCCATGACTCGCTGCCCATACTCGATGGGTAGTCGATAGGTTTCTACCACCTCTTCGAAGATCTCCAGCAGCTCTTCCTTGGTGTACTCGTCCTTCTTCAGAGGGCCGTATTGGGGGAGCAGGACCGGTTGGGTGTGGGTCAGCTTTCGACGGGGGTACTGATAGATGGTTCCACCGAGGTCTTGCTGTTGCTCCACGACGAGAAAGCGTAGACCGTGCTCGTGTGCGGCCAGGGCGGCACTCAGTCCAGCGGGTCCTGCTCCGATGATCAGGAGATCGGGGGCTGATCCGTGGACTGGTCGGGGCTCGGCGGCTATCTCTCGGGCGATCGCTTCGACGGCGCGTCGCCCCTGGTCTACGGCATTGCGGACCAGAGCCAAGCCGCCAAGCTCTCCTGCGATATACAGCCCGGGGACGGTCGTCTCGAGATTCTCGGACATCACCGGAACGTCGGCCCGGCCCTTGAGGTCGCCGACGGCAAGCTCGATAGCGCCCACGGGGCAGGCCTTCTCGCATTGTCCGATACCGATACAACGAGCCCCGTTGACGACCACCGCTAGTCCGCCCACGAGGCCGAGAACGTCCTTCTCCGGACAAGCCTTGACGCAGCCGCCGCACCCGATACAGATACTTGGGTCAACATAGGGGAAGAGCATGGATGGCTTGTGGATTCCGAGTTCCTGAGCTTCGGCGATGCGCAGGCGGTCGGCCCGATCGCGGCGTCGAAAGGAGAGGAAATAGCCTCCGACGATGAAGAGAGCCACCGTCCCGGACAGACTCCAGATCAGCACGTCTGGCGTCATCGGCTAGTCCCAGGTGCGTGGCAATCGAGGCACTCGCTGCCAATAGGGCGGTAGCGGACAAAAGTGGTCTCGCCGGCGACCTCGGTCGGATGGCAGGTCCGGCAGGGTACGGCTCGATGGGCGCCCACCAGCAGGTAGGCGTCGCGATCGTGATCAAAACCCGAGGGTTCCCAGGAAGAGGAGTCATGGCAACGAGCGCACGTCGTCGGGTCGTTAGACTCATCGAATTGCCCTTGGTGTGGACTGGCGTGGCAGGAACTACAAGCGGCGCTGGCGCTGAAGAAGGGGATTCTCGGAAGGTCCGTAGCGCCCGCGACCTCGAGATGACACTGAAGGCACTGGACATCGGCATGGCGCCCCTCGAGCGGCAGCCCGGTACGACTGTGATCGAAGGCTACCTCTGACCATTGGGTGGTGGTGTGACAGCCGCGACAGCCCGAAGCGAGACTACGAATCTCTTCTTCGTGGGGGTCTCGGTGGCAGCTTTCGCAGCTTGTTTCGGTGAATCGGAACTGCAGCAGACGAGCCGTCCTTGGTGCGGCCGCGAGGCGGTCGCGCACCAGGGTTTCCGCGGGCACCTGACGGTGGCACTCCAAACAGGGCACCGTTTGGTGGGAATCCATCAGTGGAAACGCGGTTTCCTGATGGTCGGCCAGGTCGAAGAGGGAGGGTTGGAAGCCGGAGACCGAATGGCAGTCTGCACAGAGCTGGTCGTTTCTCGACAACTGTCCGGCGTGGGCATCCTGGTGGCAGGTCTCGCAGCGATCGAAGTCTTCGATCGCGGTCGAGGTCGCCAGAGACTCTCCGTGGCAGGCGGTGCAGGCTACTGAGCGATGGCGCCCTCGCAGGGGATACCGAGTCCGATCGTGGTCGAAACTGGCGTTGCTCGTCATCTCCCAGCCGTCGGGGGAGTGACAGCTCGAACAGGCTCCCACCAGTCGCCCCGCGTGAGGATCGCGATGGCAGTTCGAGCAAGACTCTGCGGCCAGGCCGCGGTAGACGATGGGTTCGTCTGTCACACGGTGGCAGTCGCTGCAGCTCACCTCGCGGTGTAGACCCGTCAAGGGGAACTCCGTCCGTCGATGGTCAAAGCGGTTGGCTGGTTTCCAGGCTTTTGCCTCGTGACAGGTGGCACACGTTGTGTCTTCGAACTGCCGGCCATGGGGATCGGCGTGGCAACTCGCACATCCGACATCGAGGCCCAGAAAGGTCCGTTCGAGGCCGATACTCTCGGCGCGCAGTGGGGCTGGGTCCGGAATGTTGGTCGACTGGTGACAGGACCGGCAGTCGACAGCGGAGTGGCCTGCCTCGAGGGGATAGCCCGTTCGGGAGTGGTCGAAGGCCTCCATCCCCTCCTCTCCCCACCAAACGAGTTCGAACTCGCGGCCATGGTGCTCGATGTGGCATCGCTCGCAGGTCGTGTTCTCGGTCCGCGAATGAAGCCCCCTTCCGGCGGCGATGCGTGCGGCGAGAACCTTATGGCAAGAGAGGCAGAGGCTCTGGTCGACTCCGCGACCTGAGCTGTGGCAAGTCAGGCATTGGTCGCTTCCGTCGAGCTTCTGGTGCGCCGTCGAAAGTTCCCCGGGAGAAATCTGCCCTAGAGTGGGTTGCGACTGCATTGCCAGCGATCCGGCGACGAGAGTGATCCAGAAGAAGAAGTTCGCAGCGGGTTTCACCGACCCACCCAGCCATAGCCGGTCATCAGCGCCACGCCGATGTGGACCGCCATGAACAGGTACATCAGCAGGGCGAAGGGCTTGTGAAAGACATGCCAGTAGTGGAACAGGCGGCGCAGCCGCTCCCAGAGCGCGAGGCGCAAGTGGAGCATCGCCTTGCGTTCCGTCAAGTTCTGGAAGTCTCGGCGGAATCGGCGGTCGTGGCCGGACTGCTCCCGCCACAGGCGTCGAAGCCTGCGCCTGAGAAGGAAAGGACCGACCAGTAGTGAGCCGAGGAGTGCCAAGGCGCTACCGTCGGGGATGTGTTCCAGAGCGACGACGTCGAGGGCGCTGATCTCTTCGGTGGAGAGTCCGAGTTCGGCAGAGAGACGCCCAGAAAGTTCGCGATCCTCGGCCTCGACCTCGGCCAACGTCAGCTCGTCACCGGCGGAGGATCTAGGGATCTGCCGATAGATGAAGCGCCCGAGGATACCGCTCAGGGCGACCGCCACCATGGACCAGAAACTCAGCGCTACCAGACCGCCAACCTTGAAGGAGCTGTGAAGGAGAACAAAAAGAGGACCGAGGACTCCGAGGAGAATGTGGTAGTCGAGCCAAACTCCAATCGGTCCCAAGTGTCGGAGCGGCCGGAAGCGCTTGCGAAGCGAGTAGAGCAACATCACGATCATCATCATCGTTCCGACGAGGCCAAAAACGATGCCCGACTCGCCGCCAGGCTTCAAACTCCAATACATGGGATGCCGCGGCCTCTGGACGAGGGGTGCGGCGTAGTAGTCCCAGCCTCGAACTAGAAAATAGAGGAATACTCCGCCCCCTATCGTGTACAGAGACCCGAGGATGGTTCGATGAACGGATCTCCCCACCCTAGTCCTCGAGCTGTACCGCGACGACGGTTCCGAGCCTGCCGTTGCCCGTCGCGGAGAGATCTCCCGGAGTCAACGAAAAGGCGTTGCCGTCTTGATCGAGCTTCGCCTGGATCTGGGCAGTAGGGGTCAGAGGCTGGCCGGTCATCGAATGCTCTGGGCCCAGCCGTAGCTGCAGCGGGAAGGTCGGAGCTTCGACTCTCCGAACCGCCACCGGGGGGCCGCCTCCGGGCGCTCGCGCCGAGATGAAGAGGGTCGCATCGGCCGGGGCCGATTGGCCTGGGGCTAAGGAAACTCGGACCAGGTAGCTGTCTGCTTGGACTTCGTCCTCGCGAGTGCTTGCACGGAGCAGAGCGAAGGAGTGCGAGGCGGCCACTTCCGGTAGGGCGACTCCGGTTCCAGAGAGGAGTGTCTCTAGTTCCAAGTGTCGGCCGCCCGCCGCTTCGAGGCCGTGCCGCCAGGTCTCGATGGCTTCCGACTGAAGACCGGCTCGTTGCTGCGCTTTACCGAGCGTTACCAGGGCTCCCACGTGATCTGGATACTCGACGAGGAGGCGTTCGAGCAGGTCCATGGAACGCCCGGCTTGCCCCATTTTGAGACGGACGACGCCCTGCACGTAGAGACCATCCGGATCATTGGGGGCGATCTCGAGGATCTTTCCTG
>JAIOJS010000459.1 GCA_019911795.1 Thermoanaerobaculia bacterium
TCGCCAACATCATGTTCGACGAGTACCGCGAGAAGCGCTTTGCACCGCCGCCCCTTCTCAAGCAGATGGTGCAGGCTGGGAGACTCGGCCGCAAGAGCGGTCGGGGATTCTACGAGTATTGATCGCCCGATCGCGAGGTGAAGGCTTCATGACTTCAGATGCCGACGGAATGCCTGGCTCTACGACGACGGTCCACTTCAGTTCCGAGGGGTGGGTCTCTCCATGAATTGGTGGGCGGATCCCCAGATTTGGATCGCACTCGGTACGCTCACCCTTCTGGAGGTGGTGCTGGGGATAGACAACATCATCTTCTTGTCGATCCTGGCCGGGAAGCTCCCGAAAGGACGGCAGGAGGCGGCTCGACGTCTCGGCCTCGGCGCCGCCCTGGTGACGCGAATTCTTCTCCTCCTTTCCGTTGCCTGGATGGCTCGTCTCACTCAGCCGCTCTTGACCCTTCTCGGTGAGGAGCTGTCGGGACGCGATCTCATTCTTCTGATCGGCGGGCTCTTCCTATTGGGGAAAGCGACCTTCGAGATCCACGACAAGCTGGAAGGGGTGTCCGATGAAATGCGACCCAAGGCGGTGGCATCATTCGCTGGCGTCATCGTTCAGATGGCCATTCTCGATGTCGTGTTTTCACTGGACTCCGTGATCACCGCCGTAGGCATGGTGGACGAAGTCGCGATCATGGTGGCCGCAGTCTGCATCTCCATCGTCGTCATGGTTTTCGCGATTGGCCCCCTGTCGCGATTCGTCGACGCTCACCCGACGGTCAAGATCCTCGCGTTGAGCTTCCTCCTCCTCATCGGCATGGCTCTGGTTGCCGAGTCCCTCGATCACCACATTCCAAAGGGGTACCTCTACTTCGCGATGGGCTTCTCGGTGCTGGTGGAGTCGCTCAACCTGCGCTTGAGGCGGCAAGGGACTGGAAAGTAGTAGATCTCTCCGACGGGGCCGAACCGACCGGCGCGTCGATCACTCCCCAAAGTGGGGAGTGGCGACCTCGAGTGCTTGCGGTACAACTTCGAAGGAGACCGACTGGGGAGCGAGGAGCTCGCCGTCGACATTGAAGGGCATGGCGGGCTCGGACGTCACTTGGAGGGTCGTCGAGCGATAGGAGGAGACCTCGACACAGTCGTCGGATAGATGGGTTCCCGCCAGCACACAGGCAGTGACCATGGCCAGCCGAGTCGGCGTGCAGGAGGCGAAGACTATGATGTCGAGGAGACCGTCTCCCCACTCCGCTTGTGGCGCCACTTGAACGCCGGCGGCAATGAAGCGGGCATTGGCCACCACCAGGTTGAGGGCCTCGAGGGAAACGACCTCTCCGGTGTCGAGCGTGAGGTGCAGCTGATAGGGCTCGAGGGACGGCAGGGTCGCGAGGGCGGCGCGAAGATAGGCCAGCGGACCCCAGAAGCTCTTGATCGCGGTGGTGACGTGGTCGGACACTTCACCACTGGCGCCACCGGCCGACATATTGACGAAGTACCGTCGGTCTTCGGCGCCGCGGAGCGAAACGACATCACACGGTTTCCATTGGGGCCGGTCGAGAACGGCGAGAGCGGTCTCCAGATGGTGGGAAAGACCGAGGGACCGTGCGAAGTCGTTGCCCGTTCCCAGGGGGATGAGACCCAGTCGGCGGGGACCTTCGTTCCGCATCAAACCGTTGACCACTTCGTTGACGGTGCCATCGCCTCCGGCGGCCACCACCCGATGGTAGCCGAGAGAACCGGCCTCGGCCGCTAGCTCTACGGCATGCCCCCGCGCTTCAGTGAAGCGGAGATCCAGTGAGTCGATCTCGGCCAGACGACGGGCGAGATTTCCCGGGACCCTCCGTCCGCCCGCATTGGGGTTGGCGATCACGAGGGTGCGTTGTTTCATGGTTTTGTCGTGGTCGGTGGTGGCATCAACCATGATCTTGTCGTGGCGTCCGAGGACGTCCGGCCTACTGCCCGAAGGTCTTTCCGAAGAAGTCGCCTTCGATCCAGGTGGGTCGGGCCTCGGCGTTGGCGATGGCGATTCCAATGCGGAGATTAGTTTCGGCGAAGCGCTCGGCGGTCGGCCAATCGACAGGCCGCCCAAGGTCATCGCTCGGTCGATGGTAGTGGTGCTCGACGAAATCGTCCACGAGGACGTCCCCGTCGATGTCGGCGTCGGTGGAGTGAGGGCCCGGTACCAGATAAACACTGGGAACCCCCTTGCGAACAAAGGAGTACTGGTCGCTGCGCACGAAGAGGACCTGCTCCGGCTTGGGGTCCGGCACCAGGGTAAAGCCAGTGGCGGCGGCAGCGATGGCGATCGGCTCGGCGAGGGTGGAGTGTTCGGCGCCGAAGGCGATGACTTGGTCCAGGGGCGCGAGCATGAGGGGCATGTCGATGTTCACGTCGGCGACGATCTTGTCGATGGGTACCGCCGGATAGTTGGCGAAGTATCCCGACCCGAGGAGTCCCTTCTCCTCACCGCCGACGAGGAGGAACAGGGTGCTGCGTCGCGGCGCTTTGGGCAACTTCATCATCGCTTCGGCGACGGCTAGAGTGATGGCTGACCCCATGGCATTGTCATATGCGCCGTTGTAAATGGTATCGCCATCGACTTCGCGACCGATGCCCACGTGATCGAGATGGGCCGAGTAGAGGACGTACTCGTCACGAAGGACGGGGTCAGACCCAGGAATCAACCCGACGACGTTAGGACTACTCACCGACGAATGGGCGCTGTCGAAGGCCACCGTAGCGGTGAAGCTCAGTTCTATCGTCGGCAAAGTGGGGCTCTCTTCTTCGGCGAGTTCGAGGAGCGCGTCGAGGTCGAATTGACCCTCCGTGAAGAGGGTTCTAGCCGCCTCCTGGTTGAGATAGCCGTTGATCCGTAGGCTCGTGGCGAGGGGGTCGAGTTCGCCCTCTGGACTAGACCAACCCAGCGACTCATAGTGCGATCGCTTTATGCGTCGTTCCCAGGGGCGACGGGACTCCTCGGAACGGCTCGGAATCCACAGGATCCCCACGGCGCCGTGTCGCGCGGCAGTGAGTCGCTTGGTCTGGCGACTCGAGTAATGGGCTCTTTCATCGCCGGGTAGGTCGGTGGGAGCGCCGGTGAACTCGACCAGGATCTTCCCTTGCAGGTCGTTTCCAACAAAGTTGTCGAATCCCAGCTCAGGAGCATCAATGCCGAAGCCTACGAAGACCAATCCGGCCTCGATACGAGTCTGTTCGAGACTGAGATCGGGGGAAAGGAGGAAATCCTCCTTCCAGGTGAGACTCCTGGTCTTCTTCTTCGCTTTCCGGCCTTCGTGGCCCTCAATTCCCAGCGGGGCGAGCACGAAGGAAACCGACTCTGGGTCCAGCTTGGTACTCCTGTAGTCCACCCGCTGAAAGAAGGTACCGTCGTCACCACTCGGCTGAAGCCCAAACTGCCGAAAGTGAGAGGCGATGTAGTTGGCGGCAATCTGGTATTGATCGCTGCCGGTGTCGCGACCGGCGAGTAGGTCGTCAGCGAGAAAGTCGAGATGGGCCTGAATCGTCGCCGCGGAGATCGACGGCACCACATCTTCGGAAATCACTGAATTCTCGTGGGTCTCAGCTGCCAAGACCGAGAAGGCCACGAGGACGATCAGGCTGAGGAGTATCAAGGGGCGGATCGAAAGGCCGGCGCGGAGTGTCATCGCGGTGTACCTCGGAGAGTCGAAGAGGGTCAGAAGATCAAGGCAAATAGAACCACATTGATCCGGGACTTGAGTGTAGTCGGACAAGATCCAGAATCTGGAGAGAGACTGCGGGACGCCTGGGCAGCCTTGGGGAGAGGCTCGGTACCGGAGCTCGGTTATAGTGGAGAACCGCCTCTAGGTCAAGGAAAATTCCCCGGTCGGAAGAGCCTCTCGCAATCCGCGCTTGCGACGAGACCGCCGCGCGGGGTCCGGCGCCTCAACGATGCCGAGCGCCTACCGTTCGCCTCGGTCCTGAGGTATCGTAGCTGCTCCGATGAGCCGCTTCGCGCACCTACATCTCCACAGTCAGTACAGCCTCCTCGACGGCGCAAACCGGCCCAGTGACGTGCTCGACGCCGCCGCCGCCGCCGGGATGCCGGCGATGGCTCTCACCGACCACGGCAACATGTTTGGCGCCATCGAGTTCTACGAGAAGGCGCGCAAGCGTGGGGTCAAGCCGATCCTGGGCATCGAGGCCTACATGGCGCAGGGGAGCCGGCTCGATCGGAGCGCCGAGCGCAGGAGCAGTAATCACCTCGTACTCCTGGCCAAGAATCTGACCGGGTATCGCAACCTGATCAAACTGACGACCAGTTCCTATCTCGAGGGTTACTACTACAAGCCTCGTATCGACAAGGAGATCCTCCGAAAGCACAGTGAGGGTCTCGTCTGCTTGTCGGCCTGCCTGAATGGCGAGGTCAACGAGAAGATTCTCGGGAACCGGGTCAAGGAAGCGGAAGAGTTGGCCAAGGAGCACCTCGATATCTTCGGCGAGGGGAACTACTTCATCGAGCTTCAGGACCATGGAATCGAGGAACAGCACCTCGCCAACGACGTGCTGCGGGGCATCTCCAAGCGGCTCGGGATTCCCCGGGTGGTCACCAACGACACCCACTACCTCGGCAAGGACGATGCCGTCGCTCACGACATCCTGCTCTGCATCGGGACTCAGCGCAACGTCTCGGACCCCGATCGTCTGCGCTACGCCAGCGACGAGTTCTATCTCAAGAATGCGGATGAGATGCACAAGGTGTTCCCCAAAGATGGTGATGCCATCGAGAACACTCTGGCCATCGCCGAGATGTGCAACCTCGAGTTGCCTACCGGACAGTTCCATCTGCCGAGATTCCCGGTACCGGAAGGGCAGACGCTGGACTCATATCTCGTCCACGTAGCTCGCGAAGGACTGGACCAGCGCCTGGCTGATATTCATCGTCGTTTCGCCCGCCGCGGCGGCACTGAACCCATGCCGGAGGAGGTCTACCGGGAGCGTCTGGCGACGGAACTCGCCATTATCCAGAAGATGGGCTTTCCCGGTTACTTCCTCATCGTTTGGGACTTCATGCGCTATGCCCGCGAGCAGGACATTCCGGTCGGTCCAGGGCGTGGGTCGGCCGCGGGTTCCCTCGTGTCGTACGCGTTGCGAATTACCGATATCGATCCCTTGCAATACGATCTGCTGTTCGAACGCTTCCTCAACCCCGAGCGGATCTCGATGCCCGATATCGATATCGACTTCTGCATGCGTCGACGCGGTGAGGTGATCACCTACGTCGGCGACAAGTACGGGCGGGACCGGGTGGCCCAGATCATCACCTTCGGGACCCTGGCCGCTCGGGCCGTCATCCGCGATGTCGGACGCGTTCTGGGCCTGCCTTACGGCAAGGTCGACCGCGTCGCCAAGATGGTCCCAGAGATGACTCGGTCCCTTGGTGAGGCGGTCAAAGAGGTCGATGCCCTGGCTCAGGAGATCAGGAACGATCCAGAAGTGCGACAAGTGATTGAAGTGGGACGTCGCCTCGAGGGTCTTACTCGACACGCCGGGATGCACGCTGCGGGCGTGGTCATTACGCCAGACCCGATCGATGAGTTGGTGCCTCTGTGCAAGACCAGCCGCGACGAGGTCATCACCCAGTGGGACAAGGACGTCATCGAGGATCTAGGGCTCCTCAAGATGGACTTTCTCGGCCTGCGGACCCTGACGGTGATCGACGATACCCTCAAGATGCTCGCTCTGGAGGGAATCGAGATCGACCTCGCCGAGCTTCCGCTCGACGATCCCAAGGTGTTTCAGCTTTTTTGCGAGGGGAGCACCAGCGGCATCTTCCAGTTTGAGTCGAGTGGCATGCGCGACATGTTGATCCGCGCCCAACCCTCTCGTTTCGAGGAGTTGGCCGCGTTCAACGCCCTCTACCGTCCTGGTGCTCTGTCGGTGGGCATGGTGGATGAGTTCATCCAGCGCAAACTCGGCAAGAAGAAAGTTAAGTACATCCTTCCCGAGACCCAGCCTATTCTCGAGGAGACCTTCGGTGTCATCGCCTACCAGGAACAGGTGATGAAGATTGCGCAGGTCGTCGCCGGCTTCTCACTCGGCGAGGCCGATGTCCTGCGTAAGGCGATGGGCAAGAAGAAGATCGATGTCATGAACGAGCAGAAACGAAAGTTTCTGGACGGGGCCGAGGGTCTGGGCAAAGATCGCAAGAAGGCGGAGGAGTTGTGGGACTATATCGAGCCCTTTGCCGGCTACGGATTCAACAAGAGCCACAGTGTCGCCTACGCGCTGCTCGCCTACCAGACCGCCTATCTAAAGGCCCATCATCCGGTCGCCTTCATGGCCGCGATGTTGACCTCGGAGATGTCTTCGAAGGACAACGTGGCCAAGTACATGCAGGAGTGTCGGGCGGACGGAATCGACGTGCTCCCGCCCGATATCAATGAAAGCAACTGGTCCTTTACCGTAGTCGGAAACACCATCCGCTTCGGACTGGGGGCCGTCAAGGGAGTCGGAGAGGGAGCGGTGGAGAGCATCCTCGAATCCCGTCGGCGAGTCGGCAGGTTCAAGGACCTTTCGCACTTCGCTTCGGAACTCGATCTCAAGGCGGTCAATCACAAGGTGTTCGAGAGCCTTATCAAGGCGGGTGCGGTGGACGGCTTTGGCTTCTCCCGGGCCGCTGCCTGGGAGGTCCTGGACGGCACGCTGTCGTGGGCTCAGCGGCGCCGGGAAGAGAAGGAAGCGGGGCAAGGGACCCTCTTTACGGCCGCCACCCTGGGCGAACCCTCGCCGAGCGCGGAGACCCCAGAATGGCCGGAGCGAGAGCGACTCCGCTTCGAGAAGGAGTCCCTGGGTTTCTACCTGACGGGGAATCCGCTCTCCGAGTACGAGGATCTCCTCGAGGGTCGCACGACCCATAACTCGGCTCAGCTTCGAGAGCTGACCGAATCGCCCGATGGTGGAGTAGCGATTGCGGGAGTGGTGTCTCGGATTCGCAAGCTGAAGATCAAGAGTGGTCCCAACGCTGGGAGGATGAGGGGCCTCTTCATCCTCGAAGATCTGGTGGGAACGGTCCTGGTCTCGGTGTTCTCGGACACGCTGGAGAAGCATGGCTATCTTCTCCAAGAAGACGCGGTTCTCCTGGTCAAGGGAAGTGCACGCTTACGTTCCGAGCTGGAGATCAATGCTACGGAACTGGTGCCGATGGAGTCCTTTGTTCCCGACCGGATGAGTCACCTCGAGCTGCATATCAAGCCGGAGATTGCGCCCGACCAGCTTCTCGAGCTGCGGGAACTGCTGACCGAGCATCCAGGGAAGCTTCCAGTACAGCTCTGCGTCGAGTCCACGCCGGGCTGTGTGTGGATCCGTCCTGCCAGTCGTTTCGCCGTCGCCTTGGAACCCGAATTCGTGAAGCTCTTGGAGTCCCTTCTCGGTCGGGGCAATGTGACTGCGGTGGAGTACGAGGATGTCGCCGTCGCCGCCGTGAACTAGTTTCCCGCTCAGGGACGGGATATCTAGCCCTCCAGGCTCTGCGAGACGGCGTGGTGCGCGAGTTCTTCCAGAATGACTCGAATGTCGACGGAACGCAGGGATGTTCCGCGGCGAGGCTTGATCTGGGCCGGAGCGAAGTTCAAGACTGCGGTGATGCCCGCGTCGGCGAGCAAGTCGTAGCTCTCCTGCGCGACCTGGGCTGGTACGGTGAGGATTCCCAGCCTAGCCTCGGTCTCTACCACCACCTGGTGAAGTTGGTCGAGGGGGCGAACTAGGTAACCACCGATCGTCTTGCCGATCTTGTCCGGGCTGATGTCAAAGAGACCCACGATTCGGAAGGCTTCCTGCTGCAAGCCGGGAAACTGGCTCAAGGCGGTACCGAGGTTGCCGGCGCCGAGGACGACCACGCGGTGGGTACGATCCAGGCCCAGGAGAGTGCGCAGGTGGTTGGCCAGTGCGTTGACCTCGTAGCCGACACCCCGAATCCCAAACTCGCCGAAGGCCGCGAGGTCCTTGCGGATCTGAGAGGAGGACAGGTGGAATCGCTGCGCCAGTTCGTTCGAAGAGATGCGGGACACCCCTTCGACCTGCAGTCGTCGCAAACAGCGCAGGTAGACCGAGAGTCGGTTCAGGGTCAAGGGTGAGACAGGAATCTTCGGGGTGCCCTTCGTTTGGATTCAGTCAGGCAGAGGAGGTCACGGTTCTCGAGGCGGAGTCTAGGAGATTGTGACGATCGTCACAAGTATGGAAGAGCAGTGCTGGAATCTGATCCCTCGGGTCGGAATCACTTCTGCTGGACGCCATTCCGGAATATGCTTGCGACCATGCAGGCTTTCACCCCAGCCGCCGATGGACCACGTCGGGATGTGGTCGCGGTGATCCCGGCCTACCGTTGTGGCGACACCATCGGTCGGGTCGTCGAGGGGGTTCGGCGGTATATCGAGACCGTCGTCGTCATCGACGATGGCAGCGACGACGAGACGGGTACCCTCGCTTGTCGAGCCGGCGCGGTGGTCAAGACGCTGCCGACCAATCGCGGCAAGGGAGAAGCCCTGCGGGTTGGCATCGAGCGAGCCCTGGAGATCTCTCCCGCGGCTATCTTGCTCCTCGACGCGGACGGTCAACACGCCCCCGAGGATATTCCGAAACTTCTTGGTCCCTGGGATCGGGGAGAAGGGGAATTGATCATCGGGACTCGTCTGTCGGACCGAGAGGCGATTCCCAGCCCCCGCTATTGGACCAACTATGCCGGCTCCAAGATCCTATCGCTGATGACCGGCTACCGATTGGAGGACAGCCAGTCCGGCTTCCGCCTCCTCCAGGCCGATCTTCTGCGCCGCATGAACTTACGCTCGCGCGGATACGCCGTCGAATCGGAGATGCTCATCAAGGCGTCAAAGCACCAGGCCCGCTTGGTTCACGTTCCGGTGCGAACGATCTACGAGGAGGGAGGCGCAAGCCACTTCCGGCCTTTTCTCGATACTCTCCGCATCTCTTGGTGGTCGGTGTACTACAAAGCGTTTGGATGAACGAGGTTCCTTCGCGAGCCCCCGTTGGTCTCGCGCCAGCGGCCGGTCTATCGGTCGACGTCGAGGAGTGGTACCACACCTGCTTGGTTCCCGACTACGTTCGGCCAGATCGGCGTCCTAACCTGGCCCGAGAACTCGATTGGCTCCTCCCTGAGGTCCTCGAGCTGTTCGCTCAGACTGGATCCCGCGCCACCTTCTTCACCCTCGGTGAGGTTGCGAGACAAGTACCCCAACGCATTCGGGAGATCCACGATGCTGGGCATGAAGTGGCGAGTCATGGTTTCCACCATCTCCGCGTCGGTGAGTACGACACGACTGAGTTTCGCCAGGATGTCACCGAAGCGAAGGAGCTTCTCGAGGACACGGTGGGAGCCGAGGTCGCAGGCTACCGATCGCCGGAATGGTCGATACGGCGCTACGACAATCCGAAGCTACGAGTCCTGGCTGAGGTCGGCTACCACTACGATAGCTCCCTGGCTCCCTACGCATTGGCTGGCAGCGTGCGCAATCCTCGAGATCCTTGTCGCTTTCACTGGCCAGCGGGCGATACGGGGGAGGCCTCGCTCGTCGAGATCCCGCCACTTGCCTACGGCGGTCCCCTGCGAATCCCAGCAGCCGGCTGGACAGGAAGGCTACTTCCCGGCCGTTGGATCGCCGATCGCGCCGAGGCGGCACTGAAGGGAGGCCGCTGTCCCGTGATGGTGGTCCATCCCTGGGAACTTTCGGAACTGCCGACACCTGGAAGGCTCACTGGCATAGCGGGGTTCGTGCACGAAGCAGGTCGTTCGGGCTATCGTAGGAAGTTCGTGGAGATCCTGCGTCGCCTTCCGTGGCGTAGCCTTGGCGAAGTACTGTCCCCGTTGGGGGATCCACCCGAGCAGGAATCGACGTAGCCGGGGCTTGCACGGAGACCGACGACGACTTTGATCCCAATAAACCCGCACGAAACGGAACCCCAGGGTCCGTCCGAGGAGATAGAGATGACGTTGGAGGGAAGGACAGCCTTGATTACGGGAGCGAGCCGCGGGATCGGGGCCGCCTGTGCCCGCCGACTGCGAGGTATGGGATGCAAGGTGGTGATCACGTACCATCAGGACGATAGCAACGCGGCAGCCCTCGCGTCGGAGATCGATCTCGAGGCGTATCGCCTGGACCTCACCGATCGCGAGGGAACTCGCGAGGTGGTCCAGCGTATCGAGCAGGAGCAGGGCCCCGTTCATATCCTGGTGCACAACGCCGGAGTTATCAAAGACGCGCTTCTGCCTCTGCTTTCGGAGGACGCCTGGGACGAGGTGTACGAAGTCAACTTGCGGGGCGCCTTCCTTCTCACGCGGCTGCTCATCAAAGGCATGCTGCATGAGCGATGGGGAAGGGTGATCTCCATCGCCAGTCTGTCGGGTGTGGCGGGACAACCGGGACAAACCCACTACAGTGCGGCCAAGGGGGGACTGATCGCGTTCACCAAGGCCCTCGCGAAAGAGGTGGCAACCTACGGCGTTACCGCCAATTCGGTGGCTCCCGGCTTCATCGAGACGGACATGTTGTCCGGACTATCGGCCGCTAAGCGCAGCCAGTACGAGCGCGAGGTACCAGTCCGCCGGTTCGGGCGGCCCGACGAAGTCGCAGCGTTGGTCGGTTTCCTGGCTTCCGAGGACGCCGCCTACATCACTGGGCAGACTCTGAGGATCGACGGAGGATTAATGACCGCCTAAGGTGCGGAGATGGCGGTACTGGCAGGAGGTGCTGCGGATCATCCCCTGCCGACGATCCCTTGTGGTACG
>JAIOJS010000460.1 GCA_019911795.1 Thermoanaerobaculia bacterium
TGGCGCCTCGCTCGCGAGCGCCATCGAGAGGAGCAGCGGATGCGGCAGGAGCTCGAGTATGCCCGCGAGGTCCAGCTCAGCATGCTCCCCAGCGAAGCGCCTGCGCTTCCCTGGCTCGAGATGGCGCGACTCTCGTTGCCGGCGACCGAAGTTGGAGGTGACTACTACGATTTCTTCGCGATCCACGAGGACCGGATGCTGGTGGTCATCGGCGATGTTGCCGGTCACGGTTTGGCAAGTGGCATCGTCTTGGCTTCCATTCGCAGTGGCCTGACTCTGTTGGTCGACGATATCGAGGACTCTCCTACAGTCATGGAACGACTCAATCGGATGCTCAGGGAGACCAGTCGCACTCGCGTCCTGGTATCGCTCGGTCTGGTCCTCTTCGATCGAAGCGGTCGAGTTACCGTGACGAGTGCAGGGCACCCTCCAGCCCTACTCTGGCGATCGCTAACCGGTGAGGTCGAAACGATCGACCTTCCGTCCCTTCCCCTCGGAACGGGACTGGCCTCCGAACCCAAGCCGAGAGTGATCAATCTCGAAGCAGGCGACACAATCCTGCTCTATACCGATGGCCTCTTTGAGGCGACCGACAGCTCTGGAGAACCCATGGGTCTGGATCGCCTGACTGAAGTGTTCGCGGCGTCCGCGGAGAAGTCGCTCGAAGATCTCAAGGCCGACATCCTGCAGAGTGCCTGGAGGCATCGGGGGGCGTCACCGCAGGAGGACGATATAACCCTCGTGGCGGTTCGCTATTCTGGAGAGAGTGACGGTGGGACTAGCCTGCTGTCGGACTAGCTTACGGTCGGACTTGCTCAGTTCAGGACTTGCTCAGTTCAGGACTTGCTCAATTGAGGACTTGCTCAATTGAGGACTTGCTCAGTTGAGAAGATCCCAAAAGACGTCTACCCGCCTGGCCTTCGAGTGTTCTCGGCCCCGGCGGGTAGACAATCTTGGCTGAGGCTGTACTGCTACTAGCGGTTACAGCGCAAGGTCAGGGATGACACGGAGTCATTGCCGACCTTGATTCTGCCGAGGTCAGGGATGTCGCGGTCGACTACGGAGAAGTCACCCCCGTAGTTCTTGTCCCGATAGAGGATCACTTCGCAGCCCGGATCGATCCTGAGCGACGAGGCCCAGTCGCCACCCTGGACGGTGCGGTGCAGATCAGGCTCATCCTGGACATAGGTGTGCTGGGCGCCGCGGAAGTTGTCGTCCTTGAAGAGAGTGACTCCGCGCGAGGACTGATTCGACCCTGGAGTGATGCCGTCCCGCACCGAGCAGTCGAGTTTCATCGAGTAGGCGGAACGTCCCAGGCGACTCCGGGTGAGGTCGTCGACGTCCCGAGTCGTGGTGATCGAAGCACCGCCGAAGTTCGGACTGGAGAAGAGAACTGCTTGGCAACCGTCTTGGACTCGGATCGAGCCGGCCCCGTTCAGTCCTTGGAGAGTCTTGAGCTGAGCCACCTCGAGTGCCTGGCTGTTGCCGCGAAAGCCGGGGCCTTCGTAGAGGATAACGCCGCGGAAATCTGTCACAGAACCACCACTGCCGGAATTGTTCGGAACTGGCATGGCCCGGCCGATCTCGACGTTGATCGTTCCGGTTCGAAGCCCAGGTGCGATGTCGTCGCGACCGAGGACCTCGTAGCTGATCACGGTGCGTTCCCGCGAATTGGCATTGGTTCCCTGGATCGTGAAATTACCGACCTCCTCGTTCTGGTTCCGAACGGTGATCCGAGCTGCCCCGGAGATCACCTCATAGCGTGCGCTTGGGTAGCGCGGTGCGCCGCGGTCGGCAATCCCGCTCATCCGCAGTCGCACCACCTGGCCCGGGGCCAGGGTCAGGGTGCCACCGGGAGCGACGGTGCCAATCAGGTCAAGGTCTGGCACCGACAGGATGTTGATCTCGATTCTCTTGATGTTCTGTGCGGCAGCCGGAGTGACGTTGGGGGCCAAGAGGGCCAACCCAAGTGTGGCGGTCATTAGTGTCTTGTTGAACATTCTGCTCCTTTGCAGTGGGGGTCGTCGTTCAGTTTTTCGTTTGGGCTGAAGGCCAGCCTGCCAAAATATATTAGCAACGTTCATGCCATGTCGGCGGTTTGTGATTCTGGGGTCCTTGGAGAGCGACTCGATTGTCTCCGACCTGATCGAACCGGCTGTCTGATGGATATTTGTCGTTTCGACCGGTAATCCTTTCTGCCCCTTGCCTCTTCTCTCGGCTCGCAGTCAGAACGGGCTTTCGCACTCGCCCCCATGACGAGGGCCTGGCCGAGTCCGGGTGGGGTTCTGGAGGTTCGGGGGTTGCTAGCGAGTTCGGAACACCGCCGATCTATCGCGCGTAGTCCCAGGCAGCAATCCGAGGAACGACCTCCGAGGATGCACCTAGAGAAGGAGAGCGCCGTGAAACCCCTGAGGATGAAGTTCCGAGAAGCCTTGAGAATGGCCTTCGCTGCGGTGCGTATCAACAAGCTTCGATCGTCGCTTACCCTCGTGGGGATCATCGCCGGCGTGGCGTCGGTCATCTCGGTAATGACCGCTATTTCGGTGGTGCAGGGAGCGATCGAGCAGGAGATGAGTGTTCTGGGGACCACGACCTTTCAGGTACAGAAGTTCCCGAATGGAAGCTTCGGCAACGAGGAGGAGCGCCGCAAGATCCTACAGCGGAAGCCAGTGACGATCGAGAACGCAAATGCAGTTCGGGAGCGGGTGAAGTCGGTTGACTTGGTGGGAGCAGAACTTTGGCAGGGGGGGGTCTCGGCTAGTTTTCGTCAAGAGAAGACCAAGGGGAGGCTCTCAGTCGTCGGTGGTACTCCGGAGTATCCCGACAACAACACCCACTATCTGGACTTCGGCCGCAATCTTTCCAACGAGGATGTCGCCGTCGGGCGCAGTGTCGCCGTAATCGGCTTTGCGGTAGCAGAGCAACTGTTTCCCTTTATCGATCCGCTCGGCCAGGAGATGAAGGTCGACGGTCGAGACTACGAAGTGATCGGGGTCTTCGCGGAGAAGACGTCTGCTATCGGTGGCAACTTCGACAACTACATCCTGATCCCGATCAGTCGTTTTCAGAGGGCCTTCGGGATGAGGGAAGCGGACGGTTCGATTCGTTCGGTCAACATGACGGTCCGGGCACGCTCTGCCGAGCTTCTCGGGGACGCCATCGAGGAGACCCGAGCCGTGCTGCGTGCCGATCGGAGAGTGCGGCCGGGAGCGGAGGACGACTTCTACTACTTCACCAACGACAGCATGATCAAAGAGGTCGACAACGCCACCGCCGGCGTCAAGTTGGGGGCCTTCCTGATCGGCACTATCGCACTAGTCGTCGCCGGTATTGGCATCATGAATATCATGCTGGTCAGTGTGGCAGAACGAACCCGGGAGATCGGGATGCGCAAAGCGTTGGGAGCGAAGCGGCGGGACATCCTCTGGCAGTTTCTGCTCGAGGCAGTTCTTCTCTGCAATGTCGGAGGAGCCTTGGGGGTCGGTCTAGGCCTTGCGCTTGGCAACGTCCTGATCCTCTTTACCTCCTTCGAGGTCTCGGTGCCCCTCGACTGGGCGGCGAACGGTCTGGTCTTCTGCACGGCGATCGGGCTGATCTTCGGACTGTGGCCCGCCCTGCGGGCGGCCAGACTCTCGCCGATCGAAGCGTTGAACAGCGAGTAGGACGGGACTTCGGGAATCCTTGGATCTGGCGCTCCTCGGTAGGCCGGACCGGCGAGGCTGGCCGTTGTACACTTGCGTTCGCGATGCGTCTAGCCTTCGGTGAGTTCGCCCTCGACGCGGAGGCTTACGAGCTCCGCCGCAGTGGAGTTCCAGTCGCAGTCGAGCCGCGGGTCGTCGAATTTCTCGCTTATCTGATCGAGCACCGCGATCGGGTTGTCGCCAAGGACGAGCTACTGCTCGAGGTCTGGAAGGGACAGCATGTTTCCGAGAGTGCTCTGACTCGGTGCGTCTACGAGGCCCGGCGCGCTCTGGGGGACGATGGTGAGCGCCAGGATCTCGTCAAGACCGTCTATGGGCGCGGCTACCAGTTCGTCGGAACGGTTGGGATCGATAGCGATACCAGCTACCACACCGACGCTGACGCCGGCGGGGTGGGAGTCCACTCGGCGCCCGACGCGGTCCAGGACCCGGTGGCTTCTTCGAGTCCACTCGCTCTGTCCAGGTGGTTGTTGCTGCTTCCGGTCATCGTGGGGCTGGTTCTGTGGTTCAAGTTCGATCAGACCTCGAAGCAAGTTCCGCTCGAGGAAGAGCTACCGGTCGCCTTGGCGAGCTTGCCGGGAACGGTGGAGCGACTGGTCATCGTGCCCTTCTCGGCCGACGATGACGGCCCGGATGCCAGCCTGACGGCCCTCTCGGTGAGCGACCAATTGTGGTACCGACTCGCTCTGCACCCGGGCTTGGTGGTACGTGGTCTCGAGGTGGGAGCGGCTTTGGAATCGGCGGGACTCGAGCCCGCCGCGATGGTGCAAGAAGCTCGGGTCGACGCGGTCCTGACTGGCCAGCTGGAGGCCGGCGCTCTGGGAGAGCGGTACCAGCTGATCGTCCGGCTGCACGAACAGGGCCTCGAAGGCGAACCGAGAAGCTTTCCGATCGGCACCTACCAGATCCCCGCCTTCTCATCGCGATCGGCGTTGCAGCGTTTCGTCCGCGTGCGGGACGCCATCGCCGCCGACGTGGTTGAGCATCTCAGTCCAACGTTGATCTCGAGCGAGGCGGCTGGAATCTCTCCACGCGATCCCGAAGCGCTACGTCTCTACCTCCAGGCACGGGAGCGCTTTGCGACAATTTCCTGTGGCGACGCCGACGTCCTTCTCGACCTGCTCGACCGTTCGTTGCGTCTAGATCCCGACTTCGCCGTCGCCTGGGTGGCCAAAGGCTTCGCTCTCTATAGCCAGTCCTGGTCCTGTGGTCGTGAGGTGGCCTTCGTAGACCGCGCGCTCGAGGCCGCCCGGCGGGGTCGGGAACTCGCTCCTGAGCTTCCGGGCGCCGTCTTTCTCGAGGTCACTCTCCTGGTGGAACTAGGACGGGCCGAGGAAGCCTACGCCCTCCTGCTCGAAGTTTGGGACACGGTCGGGACCTCGCCCCTGGCTCATCTGGCAAGGGCCTATGTACTTCGCTACGCTGGCTTTCTCGAACCCGCGATGGAGTCAGTCGATCGGGCGCTGGAACTGGATCCGCTGGTCTTGGCGGAGTTCGGTAGTGCTCCACTCAGCTTTCTCTACCATGGTGATGTGGAGGGATTTCTCGAGCGCCTTCCCGCCGGCGATGTGACCGCGGACCGCTTCTATCGTGGGGTGGCCTTGGCGCGAGTCGGCAGAGTCGAGGAGGCGCATGAGATGCTCGAACCGGCCTTTCGACTCAATCCGGCGGATCTCTTCGCGCGGTTGGCTTCATCGTTGACCGCGATTTTGGAGGGTGATGACGCCACCGGCCTGGAGATTGTGCGTGGGGTCGTGCGACAACGGCAACGACTCGGAACGGTGGACGGAGAGATGACCTTCAAGGAAGCGCAGCTCTTGGCTTGGGCGGGGAGCGGCGAAGAGGCTCTCGATCGGCTCGAAGCGACCCTGGAGGCAGGCTTTTTTTGCCCCCGGTGCATCGAGGACGAACCGGCCTTCGCCCCGTGGAGGGATGACCCTCGGTACTTGGAGCTGGTCGCAAGAGCGCAGACCCGACATCGCGCGTTTGCCGTCCGCTTCAGTCTCGCTCCCGAAGTCTAGCGACTTGAGCACCTCGTGCGCTCAGAGTCTTGGCGAGGAATCTAGGCGCCGATCCCGATCCAGGCATCCCAGCGTTGGTGTCCAACTTGTGGACCACCCCTGGGGCAACCCATAGGGCAGGCGACTCTCGTATCGCCGAGTCGGCAACAGCTCGATCGGCTCTGAGCTTCTGGGGTCGAGAAAGCCCACCGCAGTTGCCTGCGGTGGGCCTGGGAACGAACCAGGGACGGGCCTACTTAACCGTCGACTGCGTCTTCTACCTCGTCGGCTACATCTTCGACGGCGTCCTCGACCTCCTCGGCTGCATCTTCGAGGGGACCGTCATTGGAACACCCGACCATCGGCATGGCGAGGGCGAAGGCGAAGAGAGCGATTGGAAACAGGTTCGACCAGTGAGTGGATCTTATTTTCATTGTGTTGTTCTCCGGTGGAAAAGAGTTGAAAAGAGGGTGGCGAACTACTACCAGTAGGTCGGCTGACCGTAGTAGGTGTAGACGGTTTTGCCGAACGTCGGGTCGGCGAAGTCCGGCCAGTCGTCCTTGTCGAAGCCCGGTGCACCCTTGAGCTTCTCGGGCGAGACGTCGAGGATGAGGCAGTGGTCGGCAGTATCAACCTGAAGAGCTCTCCAGGGCACTGCGAAGTAGTGATCTCCGATGCCGAGAAAGCCTCCACTGGACATCACCGCGTAGCGGATGGATCCGCTGCCGAGGTCGAGCATGATCTCTTCCACCTTGCCCAGAGTGTCGCCGGTAGTGTTCTTGACGTCGTCTCCGATGAGGGTCGTCGCGGAAAGGACGTGGGTTGCGGTATGTTGCATGAGGATCTCCTGTCTATTGTTGGTTCTCTTGACTTCTGCTTGGGAAATGCCAGGGTGCACGAAGTGTTGGCCTGGCATCCTTCAATACTGCAACCGGAGTGCCAACCGTTGTTCGCGGGCGATTCTGGTGACTAGAACCCAAGCCTGGAGGGCGAACACGCCGAAATCTCCTATTGCTTTGTAGCCATTCGAGCGCTTTGGCGGTGGAGCGAGGACGAAGTCTTTTCCGATCCCTTCGACGAGATTACCGTTCGGGGCCAGGTAGAATGCACCTCTCGAGTCAGGAAACACCATGAGGACTACCGAACAGGACGCGGGAGAACGCGTTCACTATCGATCCTGCAACTTGTGTGAGGCGATGTGTGGACTCGAGATCACCGTGGCCGACGACGAGGTGGTATCGATCCGTGGGGACAAGGCCGATCCCTTCAGTCGTGGCCACATCTGCCCGAAAGCGGTGGCGCTGCAGGACATCCACTCCGATCCCGACCGGTTACGGTACCCGGTGGGGAGGACCGCGGAGGGAGGTTGGGAACGGATCGGGTGGGGTGAAGCCTTCGACCGCGTCAGCGAGGGAATCCGCGGGGTTCAGGCGCGTCACGGCCGAGATGCGGTGGCGATCTATAGCGGTAACCCCACCGTACACAACTACGGCAGCCTGCTCTATGGTCCCCCCCTGATCCGGTCGCTGGGCACTCGGCATCGCTACAGTGCCACGAGCGTCGATCAACTGCCTCACCACTTCGCCGGCTACTTCCTTTTCGGTCACGTCCTCTTGCTGCCGGTGCCCGATATCGATCGCACGCAGTTCTTCCTCTGTCTCGGTGGTAATCCGGCGGTATCGAATGGCAGTTTGATGACCGCCCCCGATGTGAAGAAGCGACTCAAGGCGATCCTCGAACGGGATGGGCGGGTCGTCGTGGTAGATCCACGGCGCTCGGAGACGGCGGACCTCGCGGGCGAGCACCTGTTCGTTCGCCCGGGGACCGATGCCTGGCTACTGTGGTCGATCCTCCATGTGGTCTTTGCGGAGGGACTCGATCAGCCGGGCCGCTTAGCGGACTTCACCGACGGACTCGAGGTCGTCCGAGAGCTGGCGTCGGAGTTTTCGCCCGAGTCGACAGCGCGCATCACTGGAGTCGACGCGGAGGCGGTTCGCCAGCTGGCTCGGGATTTCTGCGCTGCAGACGGAGCCGTTTGTTACGGACGGATGGGGATATCGACTCAGGAGTTCGGTAGTCTTTGCCAGTGGCTGGTCAATGTGATCAACGTCGTGACCGGCAATCTCGATCGCCCTGGCGGTGCAATGTTCCCACGGCCGGCGGTCGACATCGTGGCCGCGAA
>JAIOJS010000005.1 GCA_019911795.1 Thermoanaerobaculia bacterium
CAGAGGATTCATGGTTCGGCTCCCCAAGGGGCGGCTGGGTCGGGCGGAGCGACGGTCACCGTAAACTGGATCTCCTGGCAACCATGAGCGACGAAGCCGACCATCCCGTGAAGGCCGGTAGATCCCATAAGCCCGCACGGCGAATCGGTCAGCCCCGCGTAGCTCTCCGCCGACCAGCCTCGACGGGAAGCCAAACCCAGCACCGCCTCTCGGATCTGTCGATCGCTTCCGAGCAGAACACTGGCGGTCGAGTAGAGGGTCAGAGTGGTAGCGCACAGCTCGGCATCAAACGCCACGCTAAATCCGAGGTCGTCCGATGGCAGGGGTTGGACGATCCGACAACGCCAGAACTCTTCGAGCGTCCCGACGAGCTCGTGGCTGCGCGCCGGGAGGCCGATTCCGAACATCAGCTCCTCGATATCCTGACGCGTGAGCTTATCGACCGCGCAGTACACCTCACTGCGACCCTCCGAAGCGAGGCCGACCATGCAAGGCTGGACTCGTCGGTGCTCGAGCCCCTTGGCGAAGGGACCTGTCCTCGCCTCGAGCTGCGCCACCGTCAATCCGTCGGGGATCTCTACGTAGAGCTTCTGGCCGACACCAACCCCCTCGTCCCGCAGACCCAGCCAGGCCCCGTAACGTCGCTCGTGCGTCGCCCCGCGAACCTCGAGAGACTCCAGAAGAGCGTCCTGGTATTCTGTCGGCGACCAAGTTATCTCCCTTCGACAAGCGCGATACCTCATCTCAGGGACTGCATGGCTATCGGGATCGACGGTCAGCCGAAACGATCCCGAGGGCCAAACGAAAGCCGCCTCCACCGGCCTTCCCGATCGACTGAGCCGACTCTCCCTGTAGTCCAGACGGGTACAGTCTCCCCAGACCACAATCTCGGAGGCGGCCTCTCGTAAGGGACGGGAGAGCCAGGGAGGCGACCGCACCGGCCGCCGGTCCCGTCGGACGGGTGTCGATGCGGTGGCCATGATCACGAGCCCACCTTGCTGTCGATACGGATCTCGGCCCGCAGCGGCACCGGGGGCTCATCAGAATCGCCATCGGGGGGCAGGATCAACTGCAGCTGGTCTGTCACCTCGGTCTGCCCGAGGGTCCGCATCGTCCCGTCCTTGTGGATATAGGACGCGTTGTAGTAGAACACCACATTGGGCGACTCTCGGGGACGCTGCAGATCGTAGTAGCGCTCGACTATCGGCTCCCCATCGACTTCCTCGAGCAGCGAGAGGGCGCGATAGTTGATCCGCTTTCCCTCCACCTCGATCCGCTCCCGTCCGCTCAGCAGGGGGAGCTGGCGGAGGAAGCGACCATGTCCACCAAGAGCGGTCTTCTCGAAGGAACTCGTCTCGAGCTGAAAGATGTTGACCGCGACCTGCTCGACGACCGTCCAGTCGATACGCTGGGTCATGATCGAGACGCTAAACGGCTCCGCTGTCGAACGCAGGATGAGTCGTGGACTCTTTGCCTGCACCTTGAGTTCGTTGACGGCGAAGCTACCATCGCTGAGGATGACTTCACCGTTGAGTTCAAAGAAGGCCGCCTCGGGGTTGGTGAGCGCGCGGAAAGACCACGCGGTGGCACTCTCGATCCCGGTACCGCTGGTGGGAGTCCAACTCCAGCTGTTCGAGTCCTTCTTGGTACTGTTGGCCTGGTCCTGATAGATAGCCGTCAGGTCAATGAGGTCAAAAGTAGGAGCACTCGCGGTGACCAGGGATCGGAGGTTGAAGGTCAACACTTCGAACGGATCGAGAATCGGAACCACGTTCTGATTCTGGGTGCCGAAGTCTTCAGTGGGATAGAAGGTCTCGGTTTGCCCGTTGCTCATCTGGTAGCGCAACCGATAGACAAACCGATTGACAAGGGGAAGTTTGTAGTAGCTGTCAAACGTGGCCTTGCGCTCCGGACCGTTGCCGTTGATCTCCTGGGTCTGAACCCTGGGGGGCAAGCCGGCGGGAGGGTCGAAGTAGAAGTCGACAAAGACACTCGCTACCGTGTTGGCTCCATCACCGAGGTTCGAGTCGGTGAACGGAATGTCGAAGCCCACGAAATCGACTTGCTGGATGCCCAGCTGGTTCGGCAGGATCGAGATCTCGGTGTCGGAATCGTTGATCCAATCCGAGTTGTACGGTGGACTGTCGTCACTGAAGAAGACCTGGTACTTGTACTTGTACCTAGGGTCGAAGACTCCATTCAGCCGCGAGCCGGGAGCGACGTAGGTCATGCTGCTCGCCTGATCATTGCCCGGGATGAGATCGAAACTGTTGTCAGTGGTCCTAGTCGGGTACTCCACGGTCACCGTTACCCTCTCCACCGGTTGTGCTCCGTCCACGGCCGTGACCCGACCGCGGAGTCCGAAGGTCAAGACCAGCTCGCGGTTGTCAACCTCGGTGTAGACCTTCTGCCAGGTCTGCTGGTCGAACTTCTGCAACGATCGCACGATCGGCGTCTCCCAATCGACGATCGAGTCTTCGCTGAACGTCCTCTCGAAGCTACTGGTCGCCGACACGGGATTGCCGGTATTGCCGGCCGCAATCGCCATCGAAACCGCATCCGCAACCGCCCGTTCCAGAGCCGTCCAAGCCCAGTCGCGCACCCGCTGGATCAACTCGGGAGTGCTTCCCCGTCCCTCCGTAACATGGACCTCACCGGCATCCGTGGTCTGCAGGATCGTCTTGACCTCGGCCAGGACCTGCTTCTTCCGACCCCAGGTGTCCTTCTTGGTCTCGTAACGCTTCTCGAAGGTGATGGCACTATCGGCGTTGTACTTCACCGTCGCCCTGGCCCCGAGGAGTTGAGTCAGAACCTGCAGATCGTAGCGAATCCGGTAGCTGCTCTGAGCTCCATCCCCCGAGAAGGCGTTGACGAACGACTCCACTGCGTTGTCCGAGCGCAGCGGAACCTGGAAGGAAGCGCGGTTGTTGCCGTAGAGCGACGGCGACACGACGATGAGATCCTCTTCACCGTCCACCTCGTAGATGAAGGAGCAGTCACCGCCGATCCAGTCGAACTGGCCCCAGACGATGTCTCCCCCCAGAGCCCGCTCCGCGGCCTGACGCGCGTCGTCCGGAATGGTGACTTCAACATCGAAGGTACACACTCCTGAGATCCCGCCCTCGTTGCTCTTGTACTTGACCAACGAGAAGACAGGATTCCCGTCCTCGTGGACCAATCGAGGCACCGGGACCATGAAATAGGTCCTAGCGGCCTCGTGGTCACCGTATACGGTGACCGACTGTTCAATGCCCTGCCGGTCGTTGTAGATGATCTGCTGAGACTTGGTGATGTCGAACATGGATGGCTCCTTTCGGCTGGCGGAAAATGTGGGACTCAATTCGGTCCTCACCATTCTCAAACCCAACCACATGGAGGAGCAAGACATCTTTCCAGATGACACCCAACCAGTTGACATGACTATTTAAGACGCTTAAAGCAAACTATTTCGCCAGCCTGTGATCTAGGTACGAGCTTCATGAACTTCATCAAAGCCAAAACTGCCAAGGAAGCGGGCCGGCTGCACGGTTGGAGAGCCCCTCCCCTACCCTGCTTGGGCCAACCCTCCGGCCGCCGACTAGTGGTCCAGCTACGCCGACGAGATCCTTGGCACAGCGATTCTCGGTTTCTCGCATGGCACCAGCGGAGGACTGGTTCGCCATTGCTCGTCGTACTCGGTACGGCGCTCCGCACTGAGAATCGCTCCGGACTCTGCCTCGATCTCCCCCGTCACTAGCCTTCGACCTAGCGCCGCTACAAAAAGAAGATGTCCTCAGCCCGCTCCCGGGCAC
>JAIOJS010000461.1 GCA_019911795.1 Thermoanaerobaculia bacterium
CGGGAATACACGTCGATCGTCTTGTCGGCGTAGCGCTGTAGCTTCAGTGCACGCTGGTGGCGAAGGTAGAGTGTGTCGAATCGTTTCTGCTCGCTCGGGGTCATGTCATACTCCTTTTCAGTAGTGCCCGAAACTGGACAACCACTGAGTAGAGTAACTTGACCCTTGGATCAGCCCGCCGCGCAGCGGCTTCGTTCAACGAAACCGCTGAACTGGACCCCATAGGTGGCTGACTCAAACTCACATCGTCCCGCTTGGCTCATCGCCCGCCGCTTCGTTGGGCGCGGTGGCCAATTCGGCCAGTTAGCTTCCGTACGTTAGGTGTCTAGGGGAACCATGTGTGACTTCTTGATGTTGGGTGTGAACGAGAGTCAGGCGGAGAGGCTCCGATCTCTTGTACCGTCAGGCCTGTCGGTCAGGGGCATGAAGTGCCCTGCGGCCTCGAAGTCAATTCCGGGGTCGCGACTACTCGTGGCGATCACAAGAGGTCAGTGTTCGTGTGGCTTGGTGTTTGACCCGGTGGAGGACGCAGAGTTCGAGAACGAAAGACAGCGTGCGATCGATATACGCCTACGTCGGAAGTACCGACAGCGTGGCTGGCCCGCCGAGCGAATTGAGCGTGTCTTTGCTGAGTCAAAGCGCAGCCGGCAGCAGCCAGAACTCCAAGCTGCTGTCTCAGAGCAGGCTGAGCTGGAGTTGGCGATCTCGACAGTTGCGAATGAAGATTCGAAGGGGCTCTATTTGCTCGTTCACCAGTTCGCTGGCCTGATCGAACGTGAACGATTTGCCGTTGAAACTCCTGCCGCCAAGATGCGGGTAGCTTCACTGAACTCCAAGTCATTGAAGCGCGACCGCCTTTACTTCATAGCTGGTAGTCTAGCCACCTAGCGAAAAAGGATAGACCGCGCGCAGCCGGAGTTATTGTCAAATGTTGTGTATGGCCTCAGCTGAGTCAGGCGGCGATCCTGTCTTCTCTGACTCCATCGATGAATCTAATGTCCTTGATGACGTCGGCAATGAGCTTGTAGCCGCGGAGGCGCCGCCAGTTCTTCTCGGCGCTCTGGCATAGCTTGAAGACCATCGAGATCATGCTTCGCCTCGAGAGGCAGTTTCGGGTCTTAGCCGTTCGCAGCTTCACGGTGGCAAACGTCGACTCAATGGGATTGGTCGTTCTTAGGTGCGGCCATTGCTCGGCCGGGAAGTCGTAGAAAGCAAGGAGTTCTCGGCGGTCCTTGGCTAGGCAGTTCGTCGCCTTCGGGTACTTGGCTTCGTACGTTTCGAGAAACAGATCAAAGGCAGTCTCGGCGTTGGCTCGAGTGTCGGCCATCCAGATCTCATGAAGCGCCTGCTTCGCTTTGGGCTGAATTGCCTTCGGCATCTTGTTGAGGACGTTGGCGGTCTTGTGTACCCAGCAGCGTTGCTGGCGAGTGTTGCCAAAGACCTTGGCGAGCGCTTTCCAGAAACCGAGCGAGCCGTCCCCGACGGCCAGCTTCGGGTCGATTTCCAGGCCTCGGGCCTTCAAGCCACGAAGCAGCTCGAGCCAGGATTGCTCGCTCTCCCGATACCCGTCGTCCACAGCGATCAGCTCCTTCGTGCCGTCTTCGGTAGCACCGATCAGGACCAGCATGCAGAGCTTGGCGTCCTCCATCCGTGCGTTGCAGTAGACACCGTCGGCCCAGACGTACACGTACCGTTTGCCGGCGAGGCTTCGCGCCTGCCACTGCTCGTGCTCGCTTTCCCAGGTCGACTTCAGACGACTCACGGTCGAGGCGGAGAGTCCAGGGGCAGCCGGACCCAGGAGGGCTTCGAGTGCGTCGGAAAACCCATCGGTCGAGACCCCGCGAAGGTAGAGCCAAGGGATCAGCTTCTCCACGCTCTTGGCCTTGCGCAGATAGCTGGGAACGATCTTCGACCGAAACGCCAGACGGTCTTCCTGGCCCGAGACACCTCGATCGCGGACCCTGGGAATGCGAACGGCAATTCCTCCAATCCCCGTCATGATCTCTCGTTCTGGCAGGTAGCCATTGCGAACCAGTCTCTTCTTACTACCCAGAATCTCTTCCTGAAACGCTGCCATGAACGAGGCCACTTCAGCCTCTACGGCATCGGCCAACAGCTGACGAGCTCCGCCACGGATCACCTCGGTCAAGGCATCTCCGGAAATCTGGGTGGTCGGGCGAATCTCAACTACGGTACTCTCTGTCATGTGGCGTGTCCCTTCCCGTCGTGGGTGAATCTTGCGTGATTGCAGATTCAGGATACGCCACCTTTCTCAACTCGGTCGTACACAACTTTCGACGTTAACTCGCGCAGCCGCGGTCTTATCCCTTGGTTGGACAAGCCCGCCTGGTTGAGAGAGCTTCGGGATCCAGCGGCCGATCAGCT
>JAIOJS010000044.1 GCA_019911795.1 Thermoanaerobaculia bacterium
GCTCGAAGATGTCGCGCGATAGGAGCGTGCGCCGGTCGTGGAGGGTGATCACTGCGCCGAGGATCTGCAGCCTCGGGTTCGCCCGCTGCTTGATCTTGTCGATGTTCTCGAGCAGGTCGTCTGTCCCTTCCAGAGCGAAGTAGCTCGACTGGATAGGAATCAGCACATGGGTCGAAGCGACCAGTGCGTTGACGGTGATGATGCCCAGAGTAGGTGGCGTATCGATCACGACGAAATCGTAGTCCGCCTGGACCGGGTCCAGAACGTCCTTGAGCCGGTAATGGCTGTCGATCTCCCCGAGCAGCTTCGACTCGATCTTCGCAAGGGCGATCGACGAAGGCGCGAGCGAGAGGTTTGGGACCTTCTCCGCAAGTTGGACGACGTCGCGCAGCGAGAGCGTCCGATCGACCATGACGTCGTACATGGAATGTTCGATGCCGTGGATGTCCAGAAAGGACATGGAGCTGTTGGCTTGGGGATCGAGATCCACGAGCAAGGTCTTCAGCCCTTTCGACGCGAGAGCCGCCGCGAGGTTGATTGCCGTCGTGGTTTTGCCGACCCCGCCCTTCTGATTGGCGATGGAGAGGATCATGAGACCAGGCGAGTGTACGGAATGCCCCGGAGTCGGTCAAGGCAGTCGCAACCTGCCGTCTGCGGCCTGTGTCGGCGCGCCGACACTCAACGTAAATGCTGCAATAAATAGAGATGCGTCCGCTATTTGACCCGCCGCGGACTCTGAACACGGCGGGCTGCGAGGTCTTAGTCTCGGAGCCACTCCGCAGCGAGGTCCTCGTCTTCGGCGACAAGAACCGAGATCAGTCGGAGCTCTGCCGGCAGTTTCCGGTTCAATCGGTCAGCGATCCAGAGCGCGAGATTCTCGGAGGTCGGCAGCTGGCGACCCGCGGCGAACTCGGGGATCACATCGTTGAGGTGATGGTGGTCGAGGCGATCGAGGACCTCGCGACCGACGAGTTCGTCCAGCCCTTGGAGTTCGGCGACGAACCCCGTTGCGGGATCGACTTCCCCGCCCACGGTCACGGTCAGGCGGTAGTTGTGCCCATGGCCAGGGAGGTTCGCGCACTTCCCGAAACGACGGAAGTTCTCTTCCTCGCTCCACTCCGGCCTGCGGTAGAGGTGGCTCGAGGAGAAGCGGAAGCGGCGTGCGAGGCGGACGGGCATACTGCAGTCTCCGGGAGAGTCCCGATCAGGCCGAGCCATCGGTGGGAAAGCGGTCGCCGGCCTCGGCGCGTCCACGCCAGAGTGTGGAACCGCCGGTCACTTCGACGACGGAACCGGTCGCAAAACCGCAGGTGAGGAGAAAGAGGACCGCCTGAGCCACGTCGGCCGGTCGACCCAGACGCTTCAGCAGAGTCCTTTCCGCCATGCGCGCGCGTTCGACTTCGGAGGTCCCCTCGGGAGGAAGCACCGGTCCGGGCATCACGGCGTTGACGCGGAAAGACGGCGCGAGGGCCTTGGCGAGCCCGCGGACCAGAGCGACGAGCGCGGCCTTCGAGACACTGTGCGCGAGGTAGCCGGGCCAGAGCTCGATCGCGGCCGCGTCGGTGATCGCCACCAGGTCTCCGCCGCCGTCACGCCGCCGCCGCGCGAGCTCGGTCGAGAGCAGGAAGAATGAACGCAAGTTGAGGGCGAAGACCTGGTCCCAGTCTTCGGCAGTGGTGGCCAGGGGGTCGCGCCGTAGAAAGCCGGCCGCCGAGTGGACGACGATGTCGGGATGAAGTCCGAGACCGGCCGCTCGATCGAAGAGCGAGGCGGCAGCCGACGCTTGGCTCAGATCCGCCGCGATCGCCACGGCCCTGGTCCCGACCTCCAAGGCCAGCTGCTCGGCCTTCGCGATCGACCGGTGGGCGTGGACCACGAGGTCGGCTCCAGCCCCGGCGAGGGCGCGGGCCAGAGCCTCCCCCACCCGATGTCCGCCGCCGGTGACGAGCGCGACGCGACCGGTCAGCGGCCGATCCATATAATGGGTTGACTCCATGCGACGCCTCGACCGCTACGTCCTGTCCGAAACCCTCGGACCTCTCGGGTTGGGGCTCTTAGTGTATACGTTCATTCTTCTCGTCCAGCGCTTCTTCAGCTTGGCCGAGATGATCATCCGGCGGGGCGTACCGGCGCTGACCGTAGGTCAGCTCCTTCTCTACTCGCTGCCCAACATCATCGTGCTCACCCTGCCGATGGCGCTCCTGCTCGGAGTGCTGCTCGGCATCGGGCGGCTGGCGTCCGACAGCGAGCTGATCGCTCTGCGCGCCTCAGGTATCTCGGTCTTCAAGCTCGTGCGCCCGATCCTCGTGTTGTCGGTCCTGCTCGCGATACTCAACATGGCGCTGATGCTCTGGGTCCTTCCGGCGGGCAACCAGGCCTATTCGCAAAAGCTGATCGAGATTGTCACCCGAACGGTCGGTCAGAAGTTCGAGCCTCGAGTCTTCTACTCGGAGTTCCAGGGCAAGACCCTTTGGCTCTTCGATGTCGAGCCCGATGGCACCTGGAAAGGGGTCTTTCTCGCCGATTCAGTTCCCAGCGAGAAGAGCAGCCTCTTCGTCGCCCGGAGCGGGCGCATCGAAGTCGACGATGCCGGCGAGCGCGTCGTGCTCCGACTCGACCAGGCGGTCGAGCACAGCTACGACTTCTCGCGACCCTCGGTCTACGAGATCCGGCGCCACAATCGACTGAGCCTGCTCCTGCGGGATCGCTTCGCCAGCGAAGAGCGCAGCCGCCTGGCGTCGAAGCGGACGATGCGCGCATTGAGCTACTCGGAGCACCGGGCGATCGCGCGCGACCCGACCGCTGCGCCCGAAATGCGCAACCTGGCGCGCGTCGAGATGCACAAGCGTTTCGCCATCCCGACCGCGTGCGTCGCTCTCGGCCTGCTGGCTGTCCCGCTCGGGTTCACCAACCGACGCGGCGGCAAGTCCTCGGGTTTCGCCCTGTCGATCGGCATCGTGGTCCTCTACCACGTCCTGTTGACGCAGGGCGAAGAGGCGGCGCGCCTCGGCAGCCTCCCGCCTGGCCTGGCGATGTGGCTTCCGAACATCCTGCTCGGTCTCGCTGCCCTGGCGCTCCTCTACCAGAAGAACCGGGACCTGCCGCTGATCCCCAGGTGGCTGCGTCACGGCGGGCTTATGCACGGCGTCGAATCGGCGGCGCGTCGCCTCGCCGAGTTCGGTGCCCGCACCTATCGCCGCGAGCGCAAGGGACCCCGCCCAGGAACCGGCCGCCGCCGAGCGCTGGTCCGGCGCACGACCAGCGCGGCGGGGCGCATTCTGCTGCTGGTGCCGCGGCCTCGACTCCGCTTTCCGAACCGCCTCGACCGCTACGTCCTGCAGCGCTTCGGCGCGGTGCTCGGCCTGGTTCTCGCGTCGGGGATCGCTCTCTCCATCATCGCCGACTTCACCGAGAACTTGGACGACATCCTCAAGAACAGACCGGGGGCCGCCGTCCTCTTCCGCTACTACAAGTACGTCTCGCTGGAAATGGCCTACGAGGTCGCCCCGATCGCGGCGCTGGTCACGACGCTGGTGACATTCGGTCTGCTGAGTCGGACCAACGAGGTGGTCGCGGCCAAGGCGCTGGGCGTCAGCCTCTTCCGGTTGGGCCTGCCGGCGCTCGCGGGCGCCGGAGTGCTGGCGCTGGTCTGTGCATTCCTTCAGGCCGAGGTTCTCCCCGCCTCCAACCAGAAAGTTGCGGAGGCGAAGGACCGGATCCGCGGACGTCCACGCATGGTCGTGCGCAGTCCCGACAAGCAGTGGCTCTTCGGGCAGGGACGATTCATGTACAACTTCCTCGCTTTCGATCCCAAGGCCGGAGCGCTGCAGCGGCTCCAGGTCTTCGAATTCGACGACGAGCACCGCCTGGT
>JAIOJS010000462.1 GCA_019911795.1 Thermoanaerobaculia bacterium
CCCCCCACTCTACGCCACCAAGTCGGAAGGCTTCGACGCCCAGAAGGGCGTGGCCTTGGCCGGGCCGCGACCAGAGGTGATACATCTCGACTGAACCTCCGAGGTCATGGTCGGTGTAGTCAAATCGAAGGGATCCGATCCAAGCCGCTTCCATTGGCCTGGCCGGCGCGCTCTGGGCCCATACGCCCGTGGCCGCCACTATCAAGACACCGAGGAGACCGACTCTCGTCATCGGTCGTCTCCTCTGCGCATCCGCACGATGCTCAATCGGCCGTCGCTACCGGATAGCTCGACGGAGGTAATCCGACACCGGAATGGGCGACCACCGACGACGACGGTCCGCTCGATCAGCGACCGAGGTCCGGTCTGCCACCACAAAGCTTCGGTAGCGCAAGCCGCGAGGGCATCCCCGGCCGCCTGACCGACTTCGAGGTCACCCAACAGCTCGGACGCCGCTCGATTGAAATAGCCAATACGGTCGTCAACCGTCAAGACCAGTAGGGCCTCGTCGGAAGCCGCGAGGGCCGCATCGAGAAAGGTCTGCTGCCCCACATCGTGGAAGGTGGTGAACAGCAGCTGATCACCACCGTATGCGATCGGATGACTGGCGATCCGGACCCATCGCGACTCCTCGCCGATCCGATAGACAAGAAACTGCACGTCCTTCCTCTCGCCACGTAGAACGCCTTCCGCTATCTCGGGAAACGTGAAACGCACCAGGTCGAGCAGACTCACCTCGGACAGAGCCTCCCGTTGGACGAAGAGCTGTTGGCAGAACACGTCGTTGGCTTCGAGGATCTGAAGATTCGTGGCGTCCAACAACAGGGCGGGTTCCGGAGAGGATTCGATCAGACTTCGTGTCAGGCTTTCGGCCCTCTCCCGCTCCTCTCCTGATCTCTCGAGTCGCTGATACAGCCGAGTGAGCTGCCGGGAGAGGGCATCGATCGCCGCCCCAGCCGCGAGGAGGGGTAGGCTGAAAGTCAGCAGAATACTGCTCGATACCGAGGGGGCCGGGGTCAGAGCGGGAAACGGCGAGGCGGAGAACGGTACTCTGAACCACTCTACGGTCGAGAGTCCCTCGGGCAAGAGGCCCAGGGAGACCAGATACCAGCGGAGTTCCGGCTCATCCAGCAACGCCAGAAACACGACGACGGCAGCAGCTACCAGAGGTGTCACGTAGTGTAGGGATCGTAGGGGAAGGGCCCCGGCGGCGAGAACCGGAAGCGCGAAGAGCACGAGAAACGTCGGGTTCTCCAACCCGCCGGCCATCTGCCAGGTCCAGCCGAGAACGAGGACTCCGGTTAAGTGGATCGTAGAAATCGTCGCGAGTACCGCGCGTCGGGTGTGCAGTCGCTCAGTCAGTGCGAATCCGACCCACACGAAGACGCCGAAGCCGAACAACAGCCGCGCGGGCGGCCCCAGTTCTACCGTCAGTAGGCGCAGGTACCAGGGAACGGCGATCGCCAACATGGCCGACCATAGCGTGAGGAACCAGAGCGTTTCGTTGAGACGTCGTCGTTCGCGGAGCCCCAGGTTGACCGTAAAAGGTGCCGATTCGCTCACGGTAGTTCGCTACCCACTTCGTCGCGGGCGTCATAGACTCCGCGAACCATCTCGTCGGAAGCGTTGCCTTCGAGTTGATTGTCCTCCACCCTTGGGCTGGCGACTACCCGATTTCCCTCGACCTCGATGAGGTCGAGGGCTCGCAATCCCGCTCCCCGACTCCGCAAGATCCGATTGCTCCGTAGCAGAGGTGAACCACCGACGATCACGATTCCGTCGAGACTCTGGCTCGTCAGCAGGTTGCGCGAGATAACCCCTGGTTGGACCGGATCACTGAGAACATCGATAATCCCGTAGGCGTTGTTGTACAGGCGATTCTCGCGAATCGTGGCTCCCCGATTGAGTCGCGAGAGGATAGCTACGCCAGGGCTGGCTCGAATTTCATTGTTCTCGATGAGGGTATTGGCCGTAGGTTCTTCCGCGAAAATGCCGACTCGTACAGCGCCCGAGATGTGATTGCGATGAATCCGGGCGCCACCGATCAAATGGACCGCACTGTCGACCGAAGCCTCGAACTCGTTGTCCACGACCTCAGCCCCCACGTGGCCCACGAGAACCCCGATGCGATCTCGATCGAAGTGGTTATCCCTGATGCTGAGTTGCCGCACTGACCCCGACGTCCGTTCGGGCCCAGCCGACCAGATCGCGGCCTCGCGATGACCCGAGAATCGACAGGACTCGATCGAGACGGGAGCAGCGGCCGGATCGATTCTGATACCGATGTTGTTGTCACTCAGCTGACAGCCGACGATTCGCAATCCTTGAGCTCCCTCGACTCCGAGAATAGCCGTCGAGGCGCCACTGACGGAGACGTCGATCAACAACGCGTTGGCACCTCGAACCCGGATTCCGGCCACGGATCCGCCAACCACACTGAATCCACGAAGTACGGTCCGTGGGCCGTCGATGTCGATCCCCACCGCGTCGACGACGGCGCGGACGTCGATCGAGCTGCCACCCGGCCCGGCCTCGATCACGACACCGTGCGGGTTGGCGATCGGAGGCAGGGCATTCCTTAGTTCGATCTCCGAGGCCAGGAGGACGACCTTCGCACGCTCCAAAGACCGGTCGGCGGCAAAGATCGCCTCCCTCAGACTTCCCGGCCCAGCATCGCTTCCCGAGGTCACGTTGATTGTCGCGTCGTTCGTTTGCCCCGGTTCCGGCGGCCTCAACGATTCGAGCCACACCGGCACTATCGCGAGGCAGCCGAGTCCAACTAGCGCAACGAGGACTCCATCGGTGCGGAGGGCCAATCTATTTAACTCCCGGCAGCCTGCACGAACTCGCCGGACTCCAAGGTGCCGGACTGGTCGCTGGCGCCGAGCGGATCGCGACCCAAGCCAGCTGCGGGTGCGGCAAGCCTGAGTTCGAAAACTTTGTGCCAGGAACGAGCGACCATCACCCGCGCCAAGAGAAGATCCAATGGGAGCGAGATCGCCGTCGCGCCGGCCAGCGCGGCGAGCCTCAGCGAACTGGAAAGATTCCGATAGTGAGGCAGTACCCAGAGCTTGGCCGGAATCGGATCCACTCCCCCAACCCCAACGAGTTCCAAGCCCGCGGCTTCGAAAGTACGCAGATACTCAAAGCGAGTCCGGGCTCGAAACATCGGTCCTTCGACATCGGGCCGTACCCGATCGGGCGCCGCCTCCAACAGAACGAGCCGACCGCCGGGCGCAAGGTGAGCCGCCAGAGCAGCCACCGACCGTTCAAACTCTTCGACATCTACGATGTGTTGGAGGACCGTGACCGCCAAGACGAGGTCGTAGCGATGGCCGAGGCAGAGATCATCGAGTCGTGCAACCACGAAGCGACAGCGTCCGGCCAGCCCTTCGCTCCGCGTGCGGCGGTTCGCCTCCGCGAGCATCGCCGGAGAGATGTCCGCTCCGGTGACCTGGGCGCCACGCCGGGCCATTCGACGACTCCACCGTCCCACCCCGCAGCCTACATCCAGAACCGAGAGGCCACCGAGTCCCCGTAAGTGACGGGCCAAGGCCCGGCGCTGAAGAAAATCGATGGACCGATTGTAGAACTCCGGCATGCCGTAGGAGCAAACCGCGCCTAGCCCCTGCCCTCCACCCCCAAACGCGATCGCTCGGTCGCTCCAGTAACGCACTGGCTCCCTGGCTGCCGAGGGTCGATCGCGAGTCATACCGCCACCCCGGGTGCAACGTTCGGCGAAGCGGCTCGCCGCGCTCCGGCATCGTCCTGAAAGTGGTCGGAGTAGAGGCGCCGCCCAGCGAGACGCAAAGTAATCCAGTTGACATAGCCAAAGGTCGCCGGGAGCACGAGGAGCAGCGAGTAGAAGAAGTAGACGGGGACGACCGGAATCAGGGCTCCGCGCTCGCCCTTCGGCACTCCGATCCAGAGGGCCAGGAAGGAGAACAGCAGATACTGCACGTAGGCCGTCTCGAAGTAGATCGGATCCATCAATCGGTTAGAACCCAGCATTGGAAGGTCGACAAAAAGCCCTAATCCGCCGAGAGCACTCAGCCCGAGGAGACCGAGGGAGGCCATCCGCAGGGGATGCAACAGTAGAGTCAGAACCCCCGAATACACTAGGTATTGATAGGCCGTCAGTACCCGGCGTCTTCCGATTCTGGCGATCTCGTGCCGTCGAGCCACGTAGACGCGCAGGAGCCCGAAGAACCAGCCCACACGCTGCGAGAACCACCCAGCAAGCTCCCTCTTGCCCTCGGTCTCGAGCACCAACCGATCGTCATAGTAGATGCCCTGCCCTTGGGCCAACAGGATCAAACTGATCTCGAGATCCTCTGCATACACTGACAGTGTGTGCCGATCCAGGGCCTCCGCCAGGTCTCGCCGCCGATAGATCGACGCTCCGGGATTGGTGCAGACATCCGCCAGTCCCTTGCGCCCGATCCCACCGCAAAGCTCGTACTCGAAAGATTGGAGCAGGGCGAGGAAGCCGTCCTGACGCACTCTGACCCGTGGCGCTAGGCCGGCCATGCCGCTGAGTTGGTGCTCGAACAGGATCTCCTCGAGATTGTCCGAGATGATCGTCACATCGGGGTCGAGGACCATCACCGTCTCGATCTCTTCGGGAAGACGCGTCAGAAGTTCTCGAATCGCGGCCGGCTTCTTGAGGTTGTACTCCTGCTCGACGACACGAACTCCCGCTTGTCGGAGTCGGGCCACCGTCCCATCCGTCGAAGCATCGTCGATGACCCAGAGCCGCGATCGATAGCGACGGTAGGCCTGCAGGAAACGGGGTAGATCCGGCTCGGCATTGTGCACCGAAACCACCATGGCCCAAGGCCGCAAGTGCAATCGGCGTTGGAAAGGAGTCGAGGGGGCTACGTTCAGCTCGACCGAGGGGGCGGCCCCGTTGGAGTCCGGAGGGGCTGCCTGAGCACGACGAACGAAACTGCGGACGATCAGATCGAAAAGGTCCAGGAACAGAACAATGTTGGCTACTCCATACAGGCCTATGGTCACCCCGGGAGACAGCACTCTCGCTCCGTGGTACAGCCCCCAGACGACCACGGCCACCAATGTGGCGGCGAGGAGAACCGGCCACGGAGAACGATCCGCGCTCACGCCTCCTCGAACTCCGGTTCAAGAAGACATGAGCCCGAGAGACTCGCGACTGGCCAGGGTTGCTCCCCGTGGGTCGCCAGATCATCGACTCCGGGAAGTCGAGAAAGCAGGGTCGCTCTGGCATCTTCGAGACCCGGCATGGACTCACCGTTCTGTTCGAGGTGAGGAATGGCAGTAACGATCCACAGCAAGGAGCGAACGCGCGACGGAAGGTGAGCCACTCTCGTCTGTAGGTCGGCCAGGGATCGCTCGAAGTCAGCCTCGATGTCGAGGATGACCTTCCGAGCCACAGGATCGATCGGAGGAATCTTCGCGGGCTGATCCCACTCCACATCGGTCCCCTCGATGCGCCACCGCGAGTGGACGGTGTGGGGAGCTAGAGAGGGGTCGGTAGCCATAGCCGCACCCGAGAACGGAATCACGTAGGGATACATGCCGATCTCACAACCCCGTTCGAGCCAGTGGTAGGCCTGCCGCAGAGTCTCGGCCAGGTCACCGAGGCTGCACCGAGGCGAGGTCAGGATTAGGTCGAGAAAGGGCGTTACCCCGAGATCCAACGCCGCCTGCAACATGGGGGCGATGTAGGGATAGATTCGACTCTTGTTGAACTCCGCGAGAACTTTCTCGGAAAAATTCTCGATGCCAAAACCCAGCACCCGAAACCCTGCACGCCGCATGGCGGCGAGACGCTCCGGCGTCATCGCATCGATGCGGTTGGTGCTGATGAACTGAAGCTGGGGAGGAAGCTCACCCGCCTCCTTGGCCGCAACGATCGCCTCACAGAGAGGCAGGATTCGGGCGTCGTTGGTGAAGACGAAGATATCGTCCTGGAAGATGATCGTTCGAACATCGGGATGCGCCGCGACGATCCGTCGCATCATCCGAATACAGTCCTCGGCTCCGAGGCGACCCAACTTCGCGACACCTCCCTGGGCGGCATGAAGGAAGTTCGTCGACGAGCAAAAGGAGCAGTTCATCGGACAGTAGTTCAGAGTGATCAATCGGACCGAGCGAATCTCGGCCAAACGCGCCTCCCGATCCGCCTTCATCGGCAGTCGGCCTACTCGATAGGCAGACTCGAGTCGTCGCCAGTAGCTCTGATACGGCATTCTCTCGTACGGAGTACTGAAGATCGCCTGCCGCAACTCACCCGGGGTCAGTGCCGACTGGTGGAAGCGAGCCAAGGTTCCGTCCGGCGTCTTGTAGGCCGTACCGCCGATCCCAGTGAGGGGAGCCCCGTCCCGAAGCCTCGCCAAGATCTCCTGCAGCGGCTTCTCTCCCTCACCGAGTACGACGAGATCGAAAGGAGCGAGCTCAAACATCAGCTCTGCGCGAAACGTTGCTTCCATGCCACCAGCAACCAACACGCACTTGGGCTGGGCTCGACGAGCCTGGTGGGCTAATGCCAAGTCGTAGCGGAGGGTCATCCCGGTGGTCGAGACCCCGATCACGTCCCAGGGCTGCCGCAGAACGGCCGCAAACTCCTCAGTGACCGGACCTTCGCAGCAGTTTGGGTCGAACACTTCCGCCTCCGCGCCGGCGGCCGTAAGAAACCCGGCGAGCCGCCACACCCCAAGGGGCGGAGCGAGAAAAGTGTACTCGCCGCAAAACGGGTCGTATGGTCCTATGAGTAGGACCCGCGAAGGCGAGTCAACCGCAGGCGACGTTGAGCTGCTGGGCACTATGGCGAGATCCTAACACGGTCCCCAGCAGGCGGGGACTCGGATAGCCGCACTCGCACCCACGCGAGAAGACCGTCTACCACCAGCGGGAGGCTCTCACCGAAAGCATCGGCGAAGACCTCTCCCCCACCTCGTCCACCCTGCAGTAGTCGAGGCTCGGGGGCATGGGCTGATCTCGGGCACCGGAGTTAATTATCAGCAAGGCGAGAGCTTGCCAGCAACTCGACGCCGGGGGTTCTCTTGGACCGCTATTCCTTGATCGCTGCTTCTCGGTAGACGGAGCGAGGAGCCAACGGGAACGTTGGCGCTCCAAGGCGCTGTGGACCTTCTAGCGGCGTGGGCCTTGCGGGGGTCGTGCTAGTAGCCGCGGCGCAATGACTAGCAACAAAGTAGGTCGCGGGGGCCAAGAGGAAATCGCTCAGTGTCGCCCGAGCGCAGCGAGGTCGGCACCGCCGATCGCTTCCGTTGCACCATGTGTCAGCCACCGCGGTGAGCGGGGCCAAGAGGGAATCGCTCAGTGTCGCCCGAGCGCGGCGAGGTCGACACCGCCGATCGCTTCCGCTGCACCATGCGTCAGCCGCAGCGGTGGCCAGGGCCGGAGGGAACCGCTCAGTGTCGCCCAAGCGCAGCGAGGTCGGCACCGCCGATCGCTTCCGCTGCACCATTCATCCGCCTCAAAGCGGATGAATGGTGGAGCGGAAGGGAATCGAACCCTCGACCCCCACGTTGCGAACGTGGTGCTCTCCCAACTGAGCTACCGCCCCACAGGGCCGCCATTCTAGGTCAACCCCGGTCATGCTGCAATCCGCGACAGCCCTGGGCCGCGCCACGGAGCGGGTACCCACAAGATCCTGGGTTGTTCCCGACCCGCCATTGAGAGATGATGACGCTCCCATGGCGATCAGCACTTTCGATCTCTTCACCCTCGGTATCGGACCGTCGAGCTCGCACACCGTCGGCCCCATGCGAGCGGCCCGACGCTTCGTCGACGGACTCTCGGCGGATGGCCAGATGGAGAGTGTGGTGCGAGTCGAGGTGGACCTCTTCGGATCGCTCGCTCTCACCGGCCGCGGGCACGGGACCGATCGCGCAGTGTTGATCGGACTCCTCGGTGAGGAACCGGAGACGGTCGATCCCACCACCATGGCCGAGCGGGTGGCGACGATCGAGCGTGAGAAGCGCATCGAGCTGCTCGGCGTTCATTGGATCGATTTCGACCCCGCGAAGCATCTCCTCTTTCAGAAACGCCGATCCCTCCCCTACCACCCCAACGGAATGCGCTTCTACGCCTATGACTCCGAGGGCACTGCCGTCCGGGAAAGGACCTTCTACTCCATCGGCGGTGGCTTCGTCGTCAACGAAGACACCGCTTCCGAGGACAAGATCGTCGCCGACAACACCAAGCTTCCGCATCGTTTCACCAGCGGCGCCGAGCTTCTCGCCATCTGCAAAGAGCAGAACCTCGCCATCTGGCAAGTCATGATGGCCAACGAGTTGGTCTGGCGCGATGAGGACGAAGTGCGGCAAGGACTCCTGAAGATCGCCGAGGCGATGCGCCACTGCGTGCAGGAGGGATGCCGCAACGACGGCATCCTCCCCGGTGGCCTCGAGGTCAAGCGACGGGCTCCTCGCCTCTACCGCGACCTCACCGAGCGCCCCGAAGACTCCCTGCGCGATTCTCTCGCGATCCTCGATTGGGTGAGCCTGTTCGCGATCGCCGTCAATGAGGAGAATGCGGCGGGCGGTCGAGTCGTCACCGCTCCGACCAATGGTGCGGCAGGAATTCTGCCGGCGATCCTCGAGTACTACCGCCGTTTCATCCACGGTGCCAACGATGACGGTATCGTTCGCTTCCTGTTGACCGCGTCGGCCATCGGAATCCTCTTCAAAGAGAAAGCATCGATCTCGGGAGCCGAGGTCGGATGCCAAGGAGAGGTTGGCGTAGCGTGTTCGATGGCGGCAGGTGGCCTGGCCGAGCTACTAGGCGGCAGCGTGTCGCAAGTCGAGAACGCTGCTGAGATCGGCATGGAGCACAACCTCGGTCTGACCTGCGACCCGGTCAACGGGCTCGTACAAATCCCGTGCATCGAACGCAACGCCATGGGCGCGGTGAAGGCGATCAATGCCGCCCGCCTCGCCATCCGCGGCGACGGAGGCCACAAGGTCTCGCTCGACAAAGTGATTCGCACCATGCGGGAGACGGGCGCCGACATGAAGAAGAAGTACAAGGAGACATCGCGCGGAGGCCTTGCCCTCAACGTGATCGAATGCTGATGAACCGACCAAGGCAGGAACGACCAAGGCAAAAACGACGTAGCGTATTTGCACATCGCGGCGTCCTCGCAGAGAATCGCTGACATGCCGGTCGCCTCATCGACTCTCCGACTTCAGTCGTCCCAACGACTCCGGACTCGCTTGGCCCCAATCGATGGACTGGGTCCTGTCGAGGGCTACCACCGGCTCGCGCTCGTCGTCCACGGCAATACCGCAGCGCCGGAAGGCGAGGATGCCGTGGTTGCTCGAACTCCCTTGGAGCCGCTAGGCGCTCCGCTGGTCGAACTGTTCGAAACGCCGAGTGTCCCCCATCGCGGTTGTGAAGCCGGCATCGAGTTCGCCGAGGACAACGTTGTCCTCTTCGGCAATGTCCTCATCGAGGATCGTCCCCTCGAAGCGGCCACTCAGGATGCCTTCCGTCGGATCTTGGAACTGACTCGGGACCGGGGCTATCTCCACCCCTTGCGGCTCTGGGTATCGCTTCCGAATATCAACTGCCAGGAAGAGGGACTGGAGCGCTACCGTACCTTCTGCCGCGGTCGCTCCTTGGCCTTCGAAGCAGCCCACGGAGCCAATTTCACTCGGCGGCTCTGCGCCTCCAGTGCGGTCGGCAGCGCTGCGGGTCCACTGGCCATCTACTGTCTCGCCAGCCGGAATCCAGGGACTCACTGGGAAAACCCCCGACAGGTCGCCGCCTATGAGTATCCTTCGACCTACGGCCCAAGGAGTCCCTCTTTTGCTCGGGCTACGATCGCGCCCTCCAACCTCGACGAAGCGACCTTCATCGCCGGTACCGCCAGTATCGTGGGCCACGAGAACCAACACCCCGACTGTGTCTTGGGCCAGCTCGACGAGACCTTGGCGAATCTCTCCGCGCTGCTGGAGAGCTTGCCGGGCGAGCGATCGATCAACGACCTCGGATTCCTCAAGGTCTACCTGCGAGATCCGGCGCATCAGGCCGTTGTGCGCGACGCGCTGGATGAGACCCCCTGGGGAGTGCTTCCGGCTCTCTACCTGCGCGCTGATATCTGCCGGCGTGAACTCCTCGTCGAGATCGAAGCGGTGGGCTGACTAGCTTGCCCAGCCTCCAGTGGGTTGCAGTCCCTTCCTTTTGAAGCGGCTATGCCCCCGCTCCAAGGAATGCCTTGGCCCGCCATCGTTCCAACCGCTGCCCTTTGGAGGACCCGCCTAGGTGTTCTCGATCGGCAGCGAGCGATGGGTGAAGCTGCGTCCCGAGGGGCCATAGTCGCCGGCGACCTGTCCGCTCCCGTTGAGCAGCCAGCGGGTCGTCAGGAGACCCTCGGCCCCGACCGGGCCCCGGGCGTGGATCCGACCGGTGCTGATCCCCACTTCGGCGCCGAGTCCATAGCGATAGCCATCGGCAAAGCGCGTACTGGCGTTGACGAACACCGACGCCGCGTCGACGATCTGAGTGAAGCACTCTCCCACCGCTGGATCTCCAGTGACGATCGCCTCGGTGTGCGCACTTCCGTGGCGATGGATGTGGTCGACCGCTTCGTCGAGGCTCTGGACGGTACGAATCCCCAGCACCAGGTCACCCCACTCCGTCGCCCAATCCTCGTCGACGGCTGGCTGCACGCCTTCGACTCCGGTCAGCGCTTCCGCGGCAGCGTCGTCCACCCGAAGCTTCACTCCGGCTGCGACCAGCGCGGCAGCGACCTGGACCAGATGGGGCAAGAACTGAACGTGGACGAGGAGGGTCTCGGTAGCGTTGCAAGCAGCGGGATAGCCACACTTGCCGTCGAGGACGAGACGCGTGGCCATCTGTGGGTCCGCGTCGGCATGTAGGTAGAGGTGACAGATCCCTTCCGCGTGACCGAGGACCGGGATCCGGGTCGAACCCTGGATCGTTCGGACCAACTCGCCAGATCCACGGGGGATGACCAAGTCGATCTGGTCGTCGAAGGAGAGGAGTTCCGCAACTGCCGCGCGCCCCTCTACCAAGGCGACGGCCGCCGGGTCCAGTCCAGCATCTTCGAGGGCCTGACGCAGGATGCCCACGAGGATGCGGTTGGACTCGGCCGCCTCACGGCCCCCTTTGAGAATCACCGCGTTGCCGGTCTGGATGGCGAGCGAGCCGATCTGGATCACCGCATCGGGACGACTCTCGAAGATGACCAACAGGACTCCGATCGGACTGGTCACCTGCTGTAGCACCAAACCTTCGTCGAGCTCCGTGTGCCGCAGTCGACGGCCGACCGGATCAGCCTTCGCGACCAACTGCTCCACTCCCTCGGCCAGGGTCTCCAGTTTGGATCCGCCGAGAGCCAGGCGATGCAGCAGCGGTCCCTCGAGGCCTTCGTCTGCTGCGGCCTTCAGGTCCTTCCGGTTGGCGAGCAGGATGGATCCTTCGTCGCGCCGAATTGCCTCGGCCAAATTCACCAGCGCCTTGCGGCGCGCTTCACGTCCCGCGGCAGCCAGCCGGCGCTGGGCCGTTCGTGCCGCTGAAACCAACTCGGCAAGGGATTGCGACTGACCCTCTTTTGGGCTGGCCTGGATGGCAGAGGAGGCGGGGCTATCGGTTTGCGGGGTCATGGCAGTCTCACAGCACTAGGTTGTTGGAGAGAAGTCTTGGTCGGTTCGAGAACGATATCGGAACGCCGAATCAGAGTGATGCCGTGGCGATCCTCCGTCAGCCAGCCAGCGACTGTCTTGGCATCGTGACGGATCCGAGCCCGGCCCACGGCAGAGCCATCGGGTCCGCGCAGTTCGAGAACATCGCCGGTAGCGAAGCCACCTCCTACTCCCACCACACCGGTCGCCAACAGCGAGGCACCGCGATCCCGAAGAGCCTGTACCGCACCGGCATCGAGTGCGAGGTAGCCCCGCGCCACCGGCGAAAATGCGATCCACCGATCGCGCGCCAGGAGACGACCGCAAGGAGGGATCCAGGTGCCGATCGATTCGCCACCCAGGACCCGCGACAGGGTCCCGGGTTCCCGGCCCGAGGCGATCACCACCCCGCAACCACCGCGAGCCGCGACCGCAGCGGAACCCAACTTGCTCGCCATGCCACCCCGTCCTCCCACCGAGGAACCCTCGACGCGAACTTTGTCGCCGTCGGTCGCCAGGTCGAAGGTATCGAGACACTCAGCATCGTGATGACGGGTTGGGTCCCGGTCGCAAAGACCCGACACATCCGTCAGCACCACCAATAAATCAGCCCCTAGCAGTCCCGAGATCAGCGCGGCGAGCCGGTCGTTGTCGGTAAACGCTGATCGTGGCCCATCCTCGGTGGCAATGCCCTGCCCCATCTCCAAGGCATCGTTCTCGTTCAGGATAGGGATGACACCTCGCCGCAGCAGAGTACCCAGGGTACTGGCCAACCGCACCGCCCGCAGGCGATCGTCGACGTCCCGTTGGCTCAGCAACAGCTGCCCGCAGGTCAGACCATGGAGTCCAAAGGCTCGCTCGTAGGCTCCGATGAGGATCCCCTGCCCCACTGCGGCACAGGCCTCGGCGCTGGACTCCTGAGTCACTCCACCCAGCGTTGACCGACCTACTCCGACCGCTCCCGAACTAACCAGGACGACCTCTCGCCCACCCAGTTGCCAGCCGGCGAGGGTAGTCACCAACTCTGCCAAGCGCTTCCTGGCGAGCTTCCCCTCCTCGTCGAGAAGTGCACGAGTTCCCACTTTCACCACGATCCGACGAGCCGCCGTGATCTCGGGTCGGTGGGGGTCCAGTGCATCCGGAACCACGACCGCTACTGGCGGTTGAGAAGGACTGTCGACGTTCTGAGGACTGTGAACATTGTGAGGACTCTGATTGGGGATCATGAAGGGTTCTCCCAGAAACCAAAAAACCCCCAGCGCTTACATCGCTGGGGGTTCGTATCGGTCTGTTGTGGCTACACGGTGGCGCTAGACAGGTGGACTCCCCAGGATGGACTGCGTCCTTGGACGGCGCACGGGGCGCACAGGGCGTACGGCAGGAACCGGTCGCACGGGGGCGACAGGGAGTCGAGAGTCCAGCCGTTCCAGGAAAGTCTGTGTCATCGCTGCAGAGGCTAGAACCCGATCGTATCCTCTGTCAAGACTCGTTTTTCGAATCTTCCGGAATCGAGGGGTCTTGCTTCAACCCAAGACAGTCTGGTGGTATAGATTCGGAACCATGCCGACCGACCATCCGCCGACCCTTCTCTTCGGGGAGTCCCAGTACCCTAGATCGAGGCGACGAGCCAAGGGACGCATCAGTGGGTTAGCGTCCGTAGTGGTGCTCCTCGCCCTAGGCTGCTCACCGAGCCCCCCAGAGCCGCCTCACGCCGGAACTACGGCCATGCGAGATCGCCTGCAGGCACTCGCCGCGCAGGCGGACCACCGAAGCCCTTTCGCCGCCGAGGCACGCATCGACTTCCTACGCCAGATACCCGAGCCACCCGATGTCCGAACCCGGACTCTCTTCGACGTGCGGCTGGCCGTGGCTCTTCTCCAGGCTGGAAAGACCCAAGAGGCCATCGACTTGCTCTCGGCGACGAGAGATTCTGTAGCAGAGCACCCCTCGCTGTTTCGCACTTCGTTCATCGACAACCTCGACCGCACCTACGCAGTCTCGCAGATGCGATTAGGTGAGGAACTAAACTGTCTTCACGGAAGCGAGCCCTTGGCCTGCCTCTACCCTCTGCGCGGTGGCGGTGTTCATGATGACTCAGAGCCCGCCACGAAAGCTCTGCGGGTGTACCTGGACTTGGTACAACGAAACCCCGGGGACATCGGCCTTACCTGGCTCTCCAACCTGGCGGCGATGGCATCCGGAACGTACCCGGAAGCGGTACCCGAAGCCCTCCGAATCGCCGACCGGGCCTTCGCCTCGGAAACCTCGTTCGAGCCCTTCCCGAACATCGCCGGACCAGCGCGCGCCGACGTTTCGGGTCTCTCGGGGGGAGTCGTGGCCGAGGATCTCGACGGTGATGGACGCCTCGACCTCATGGTGTCATCGTGGGGGATCCTGGACCCTCTGCGCCTGCTGATCTCGGACGGTTCGGGGTCCTTCATCGACCGCACGCACGAAGCGGGACTCGCTGGGATCACCGGCGGGCTCAATCTCCTCCATGCCGACTACGACAACGACGGCGACGCCGATGTTCTTGTCCTCCGTGGTGCATGGCTGGGCCCCGAAGGTCTTCACCCCAACTCCCTCCTACGCAATCGCGGCGACGGCCACTTCGACGATGTGACCGAGGAGGCTGGTCTGCTCGATTTTCATCCCACCCAAACCGCCGCATGGTCCGATTTCGACGGTGACGGTTGGCTCGATCTCTTCGTCGGCAACGAGACCCTTCCCGGGGGTCAGCCCCACCCCTGCCGCCTCTTTCGCAATCGTGGCGACGGAACCTTCGAAGATCTATCACGAGCCGCCGGCCTCGACCTCGTAGGTTTCGTCAAGGCGGTCGTAGCGGGCGACTTCGACGGAGATGGCCGACAGGATCTTTACGTTTCACGGTTGGGCCAGCCCAACCTCTTGTTGCAGAATCTCACTAGCGACGGTCGACTTCAATTTCGCGACATCGCCGCCGAAGCCGCCGTAGCGCTCCCGCTAGGAAGCTTTCCAACCTGGTTCTTCGACTTCGACCAGGATGGCGACCTGGACCTTTTTGTCTCCGGCTACTGGTCGACCTACGAAGGCGCGCGGGTCGATGACGCTGTCGCCGACTCCCTCGGCCTCGAAGCTGAGGGAGAGCGCGCCCGCCTCTATCGGAACCGCGGCGACGGCACGTTCGAAGACGTCTCGGTCGAAGCTGGCCTCTCTCATATTTTCCTCGCCATGGGAGCGAACTTTGGTGACCTCGACAACGACGGTTGGCCCGATTTCTACCTCGGCACTGGGGCCCCTAGCTTCGATGTACTGCTGCCGAACCGAATGTTCCTCAACGATGGCGCTGGCCACTTTGACGACGTCTCGTCAGCCGGAGGCTTCGGTCATCTACAGAAGGGACACGGCGTCGCTTTCGCAGATCTAGATGACGACGGTGACCAGGATCTCTACGCCGTCATGGGCGGCGCCTACGCCGCGGACGTGGCGCGCAACGTTCTCTTCGAGAATCCCGGTCACGATGCTCATTGGCTCACCCTCCGACTGCAGGGGGTCAGAGCCAATCGGTCCGCAATCGGCGCCCGTATCGAGGTTCAGGCCGCCACTCGGGACGACATCCAACGGTCCTTCTGGTCCTGGGTTGGCACCGGCGGTAGCTTCGGCTCGTCCAGCCTGCAAGTCGAGATGGGTCTCGGCCCTGCGGATCGCGTCCATCGCGTCATCGTCGACTGGCCTTCGCCGGGAATTCGTGAGGTCTTCGAGGGCATCCAGGCCGACGGCATCTGGTCGCTGCGCGAGGGCTCAGGAAACGCGATCGCGATCCAGGCCCGCCCCTTCTCCTGGTCCGGCGGTGACAGCGTACCCATCCCCCACCATCACACGGAACCAACCCCCGAGTAGACGCGGACCCTAGGGACTTGGTCCCGCTGCGGATACACTCGGCAATCGCAGAGTCATCACGGGCAAGCCGAGCGTTGCCCACGCGACTCCACTCCCTCGAACCTAACTGCAGACTCCACTTCATGGGTTTCCGCTACCGCCTGCTTCTCCTCTGCTTCCTGCTCTCAGGAACCACGGGGTTGATCTACCAGATCGCCTGGTCGCAGCAATTCGCTCAGGTCTTCGGAGCCTCGGAGCTCGCCGTCGCGACCGTTCTGGCAACCTTCATGGGTGGATTGGCACTTGGCGCTTGGTGGATGGGACGGCGAGTCGAGACTCTGCTGCGGCCCATTCGTCTCTACGCGCTCCTCGAGGTCGGCGTGGGCATCTCCGCCCTTCTCATCCCGTTGGGCATCGAGACCGCCGCCCGCATCCAGGTCGCACTCTTCGGGCACGCGGGAGCCGGGACCAGTGGCGGTGGCTCGGCGCTCTTTCATCTGCTCACCGCCGCCTGTCTGCTTCTCCTACCCACTCTGTTGATGGGAGCCACTCTGCCCCTCTTGGCACGGGTTGCGGTTAGGACGACGGCGGAGATCGCACCCCGGATCGGACAACTCTACGGCGCCAACACGCTGGGGGCGGCGGTAGGAGCCCTGCTGGCTTCACACCTACTTCTTCCCACTATCGGACTCGACCGCACGGTGTGGACCGCAGTGGCGCTCAATGGTTGTGTCGTCCTCGTTGCCCTCCAGTTGAGCCGGGGGGAGCAGGGTCGCACACACCCGCTGGCCGCTCGCGTCGGATCGGTGGGTCCAGGGTTATCGATCATCCTTCCTCTGACTCTTCTGTCTGGCGTCCTCACCTTCTCCCTAGAGGTGCTCTGGACTCGACTCCTGACCCACCTCCTCGGAAGTAGCCTACAAGCGCTCGGCACACTGCTCGGAACCTACTTGATGGCGCTGGCCATTGGTGGTTACGTGGGAGGTCGATTGGGTCCTGACCGTAAGCGGGCAGCCTCGGTTTTCGTCGTCGCTCAGCTTGGGGCCGCCACCACGGCATATTTCTCGTTCGTTGCGGTCGACTCCCTATCCAACTCCCTGGCGGCCGGACGGGCCCAGGAGGTGTGGGGAAGTACCCTCGTCGCGGCAGCAGTCCTGCTCCCGTCGGCTCTCTTCCTCGGAGCGTCGTTTCCGGCCGCGGTTCGTGTTCTCGCCGACGACGCCAAAGAAGCGGCCTGGGCCAGCTCCCGAGTCCTCGCCTGGAACACGGCTGGAGCCATTCTTGGCTCTCTCCTTACCGGCTTTGTCCTGCTCCCCATGTTGCGCTTCGAAGGGGTCATGACCTTCCTTGTTGTTCTTGGTTGCGCTACCGCCATCCTTGGCGCCCTGCTGCTACCGCCTCGGGGCGCGATCACGGCGAGCTTGGCACTGGTCCTCCTCGCCGCACTCGCCATCCAGCCACCGCCGCCGCCATTGGCCCTCCTCCGCCGTTCCGCTTTGGGAGTTCAAGAAGGCGATCTTGCTCACTACCGAGTGGGGAGAACGGCCTCCGTCCTGCTTCTGGAACGACCCGACGGTTGGAGACTGACAACCAATGGGCTTCCCGAAGCACTCATTCAGAAGCCAGGAGCTCGACGTAGTCGGCAGAGCGTTCCTCGCTGGCTGGGTGGGCTGGCCTCGGTGGTTCGCCCTGAGGCCAAAGATCTACTCTTCGTAGGACTGGGAGGAGGAACCGCTTTGGAGGGGCTCCCCTCTTCGATCGAGTCTGTCGACGTGGTCGAACTCGAACCCGAGGTCGAGATGGCGATTCGAACCCTTTCCGATCGCCGCTTTGAGGACCCCCTGCAAGATCCTCGAATGCATGTCCTTCACGACGACGCGAGGAGTTTCCTCCGACTCACCGAGAAGCGCTACGACGCCATCCTCTCGCAGCCATCCCATCCGTGGACCAGCGGCTCCTCCCACCTCTTCACCGAGGAGTTCTTCTCCCTGGTGCACCAACGGTTGGAGCCGGGCGGCGTCCTCGTCCAGTGGATCGGCCTGGCGTTCGTCGATGAAGACCTACTTCGTAGTCTCCTCGCTACCCTCAATCAGGTGTTCTCGAATGTCGAACTCTATCTCCCACCCCCAGAACAATCCCTACTCTTCGTAGCCTCGGATCAGCCGCTCGACCCCACCGCCACGGCTGCCATCGCCCTCGACAACGCGAGATCGCAGTGGGGTGAGGTCGGCGTCGTCACCCCTCTCGATCTGAGACTCGCCCGCATTGCGGACGCCATCGCGACTCGGGAGCTCTCCAAGGGTGCCGCTATCAATACCGACGGCTGGAACCGACTTCAAGGACGCTCCGCTCTCCTAGCTCAGCAAGAGTCCCTACTTCGAAAAGAGACCTTGGCCGCCTTCGACCGGTCGACGGAGAGCAGTCTCGAAGCCGTCTCTCGGTTGCTCCGATTCGGATCACTCAGTCGGGCCAGCGCTCTTGCCTCGGAGATGCCGTTCGACGCCGATGGCCACTGCGCCCGAGCGCTGGTCGATCTCGCCTCGGGAAGGGACCGTCAAGCCGAGTCCGAGCTCCGCAAGGCACTTCAACTGCAACCAAACCACCTTCGATCTCTCCTCGCCTCACTCGCCCTCTATTCTCCTGACCTCAGAGCTCAGCGTGAAGTTCGAGTGGCTGAGAGGTGGGATCAGGACCCGGAGCGCGCTCTCGTCGAGGCCTCGCGAAGCGCCGGCCGGGGCGACTGGAACCAAGTCGCGCGACTGGAGCCCAGACTCGCTGCAGTAGCGGTCGGGCACCCTCTCGCTGAGTCGTTCCTGAGGCTGCGGGTGGAGTGGCGCCTGCGCCTAGGCGTCGAGGGTGACGAGGCCCTTCGCTTGGCGGATCGACTCCTCGCACCCTTGGCCCGTGAGGGTGATCTTCTCCTGCGTGCCGAAGCGGCGGTTCTGGCCGAAGACGTCGGCGCAGCCATCGCTTCCCTCGACGAACTGAGTCGCGGTCTCGAGGGTCGGCGCGTCGAGAGCCGCCTTTTGAAGCCTGCCTACCGTCTCGCGAAGCTCTTGAGTGAGGCAAACCCTCAGGATCCGGGCGTTCACAGCGTTCTGCTCGGTCTGCAAGAGTTGCGACGATGAGGGCCCGCTCGATCTCTCGACCGAGGAGAACGCCGGCGTGCCCCTCCACTCTCACGTCGACTACGGTCCTTTTGATGACCCTCATGATGGTCTTGTCGGCGACCGGGACCCTTGGACTGCCCCTCCAAGAGAGACAGTTTCCGCTCCTCGAACTCATCGAGGCCGAGCGTTGGTCTGAAGCCGAGGCGGGACTTCGAGAGCGGTTGGAATCCTCGACTTCCGGACCGTCCGGGCCCTCGGTCGAGTATCTTCTCGGCTACGTCTTGTCGCGACAGTACCGCTGTGCCGAAGCCCTCCCCTACCTCGAGTCGGCGATCGAGGCGCGCCCCGATAGGCCGCGATGGCTTCACACCACGGCCTCTTGCCTCCTGGAGTTGAGCCGTTGTTCAGAGGCCTTGCGAGTGCTCGATCAAGCTCTCGACCTCGAAGACCTAGCCTCGACTCACTACAACAAGGCTACCTGTGCTCGCAACATTGGTGACACTCCACTCGCTGTGTCTGAGTTCTCCAAGGTCCTGGAGAGGGATCCCAACCACGCTGCCGGCCATTTCCAGTTGGGTGAGCTGCTCGCCGATTCCGGGGAGGACAGTACAGCCGAGGTCCACTTTCTTCGAGCACTCGCGCTGCGGCCGACTCTCACCGAAGCACACTATCGCCTGGGACTGCTCTACCTACGGGCAGAGCGGACCGATGAAGCAATCGCCGAGTTCAAGGCGGTGCTGGAGGTGATCCCCGGCCACGCTGGCGCTGCCTACGGCCTCGGCCGATCTCTCGCCAACTCCGGGGAGGGTGAGGAGAGCCGTCGAACCCTCCAGAGATTCCAACGGTTGAGCGAGATCGCAGAGGTGATCGAGAACCGAGTCCAGTATCTGCAGTCCAATCCCACCGACGTCACCGTGCGTCTCGAGGTCGCAGGTCTTCTCCTGGCCGCGGGAAGGACCCGAGAAGCGATCCCTCACCTCGAGGCCGCCCGACAGTTGGATCCCAACAATCCAGAGACTCGGTCGCTTCTGGATGCAGCCAACGAACGCCTCGGACTCGGACCACGATCTAATTTCCCTGAAGCCCCTGATTCCTCCAATTCGGTCGGAGTCCCCCCTCGATGAGGCTTTCGGTACACAAATACCACTGGTTGTTGGTTCTCGCCCTGAGCTCCGGTCTGCGGGCCGACGGACCCTGGCTTGTCGATATCACCACCGACTCCGGACTGGACTTTCACCACGAAACGGGAGGCGATGGCCACCTCTACCTGCCCGAAACCATGGGGGCAGGCGGTTGTGTGCTCGACTTTGACGGCGACGGTGCGATGGACATCTATCTGGTGCAATCGGGGAACTTCCCCTGGAACCCAGAGATCGGTCCCGGAAATCGGCTCTTCCGCAACCTCGGCACGGGAACCTTCAGCGACGTTACCGAGAAGACCGGCACCGGGGACCGGCGCTACGGACAGGGTGCCGTTTGCGGCGACATCGACGGCGATGGCGACGACGATATCCTGGTCAACAACTTCGGTCCCAATACCTACCTACGCAACCGCGGGGACGGCACTTTTGAGGACGTCTCCGGGCGGTCCGGACTCGACGATCCGAACTGGTCTACCAGCGCTGCGCTGTTGGACGCCGATAGCGACGGAGACCTGGACGTCTACGTGGTCAACTACCTCCAGTACAGTCTCGCCACCCATAGGGAATGTCGGCAGGGGCAGGGAGATGTGGTTCTCTACTGCCACCCCGATCTCTACCCAGCCGCGCCAGACCACCTCTTCGCCAATCAGGGCGACGGCACTTTTCGGGATGATTCGCTCGCCGCGAACCTCGTCGACAAGAGCGGCAAGGGGCTGGGAGTCGTTGCCACCGACATCGACGGCGACGGATTGGTCGATCTCTACGTCGCCAATGACTCGACCCCCAACTTCCTCTACCACAATCTGGGTCACGGGCGCTTCGAAGAAACCGGCCTCTTCGCGGGAGTTTCCTTCAACGAAGACGGCCGTACTGAAGCCGGCATGGGAGTCGACGCCGGAGACATCGATGGCGATCAGCGCTTCGATCTCTTCGTCACCAACCTTAGCCTCGAGAGCAATACGCTGTATCTCCAAGGAGCCCCGAACTTTTTCACCGACGCGACACGACCCTCGGGACTCCAGAATCTCTCTCTTCCGGTTCTGGGGTTCGGTACTGACCTCCTCGACATCGACAACGACGGGGATCTTGATATCGTCGTCGCCAACGGCGATCTCCACTCCAATGTCCAACTGTTCAACGATGGACTCAGCTGGAAACAGCCCGGACAGATTTTCCTCAATGACGGCAGGGGGCGCTTCAGCGAACTACCCGGTGCCGACGTCGGCGACTTCGCCACTCCCCGGGTTGGGCGCGGCACGCTGACCGTGGACCTCGATCAGGACGGGAGGCTGGACCTGGTGGTGTCCTACAACCAGGATCGTGCTCGGGCATTCCACAATGAGGGACCCGATGGAGCCTGGATTGGATTCAGACTTACCGACCGAGCCCCCAACCACTCTGCGATCGGCGCCCGCATCACCGCGGTAGCGGCGGGACGATCGCAGACGGCTTCGGTCATGGCCGGATCCGGATATGCGTCCAGTTCCGATCCTCGAGTACATTTTGGGTTGGGACCAGCTAGCGACTCCGTCGATGTCGAAGTGACGTGGCCCGATGGCACCGCCCAGCGCTGGAAGAGCCTCGGCTCGAGGGCCTATTACATCCTTCGACGGGGTGAGGCTCCAAACCGTGGGAGTGAGCCTTCTCGGTTGGACCCCGGTCAGTGCGCCGGCGAGTAAGCGACCTCGACGTATCGATCCAACTCCTCGACCTCGGCTCGCTGAACTTCACCGTTGGGCCAGCGAATCTCGAGCTTGACCGGCACGGCCTCCCGACCGAGTCCGAAATGAAGTCGGAGATCCGATTGAGCGAGGAAGCTCCCGCCGCTTCGTACCTCCTGGAGCTGATGGCGATCGCCGGGACCGGATAGAGTGACACGGGCACCAATAGCCAATGGGTTGGATGCCGGTCCCTTCAAGTGGACTCCCAGCCAGTGGTTGCCCGTGGTGAGTTCATTCCTTAGAACCTCGGGGGACCCATTGGTATTGGTGATCAAAAGATCGAGTCGACCGTCGTCGTTGAAATCACCGACGGCCAGAGCGCGACTCACTCGCTGCCTTTGGAAGGGCTCTCCCGCCAGCTGGCTAGCGTCGGTGAAGTAGCCACGGCCATCGTTCAGCAGCAGCTGATTGGGCTGCTCGTAGGTGAGCTTGGCCTCGAAAATCTCGATGTTGTCAACGGCGTGTCCGTTGGCTACGGCGAGGTCGAGGTCGCCATCGTTGTCCACGTCAAAAAAACGGGTGCCCCAACCCACGAGGCGAAACGAGGGGCCGGCAAGGCCGCGCTGACTGCTCTCTTCGTCGAACTGTCCTCGAGCCAAACTGCGGTACAGCGCGTTCGACTCCATCGAGTAGTTCGTGACCACGACGTCGAGCCGCTGATCTCCGTCGAAGTCAGCAATATCGACACCCATTCCCGATTGGGCTCTCCCTTGCACCGAGAGTCCAACGCCACTGAGCAAACCGATGTCACTGAAACGCCCTTTGCCATCATTGATGTATAAACGGTTCATCGTGCCGTCGTTCGTCACATAGATATCGAGATCCTTGTCATCGTCGATATCCGATAGAACGACACCAAAGCCCTTCTCGTTGGCCCCTCGAGCAATCCCCCGGGATTGACCCTCCTCGCGAAAGGAACCATCGCCCTGGTTGATGAAGAGTGAATCGGTCACCCCATCGAACGCCTCGGGGCGGCAGTAGGCACGGAGGTTGCGCGCCCGATCGCCGCAAAACGGGTTGCGATCGAAGCGAAAGTCGACGTAATGGGTCACGTAGAGATCAAGGTCCCCGTCGCCATCGAGGTCGCCAAAGGCACAGCTCGCCCCCCAACGAGGGTCGTCGACGCCGGCACGGGCGGCGATCTCCTCGAAGCGTCCACTCCCGAGGCCACGGTAGAGCCGATCCGGGCCGTAGTTGGTGACAAGAAAGTCGAGCCGTCCATCGGCGTCGACATCACCCACGCAAAGCCCCATGCCATAGCTCTCGTCACCGACGCCGGCGGCCTCTGATATGTCGACGAAACGACCGTCGCGATTCTCATAGAGAGCGTTGCGAGGAGTTCCTTGAACCGAGGAACCAGGAGTCGCAGCACCATTGATCAGGTAGAGATCCAAGTCGCCATCGCCATCCGCATCGAACCATCCGCCGCCGCTCGCGGCGGACTCGACGTAGAACTTCTCTCCTGAACGACCGTCCTGGTGGTGGAACGAGACGCCGAGGGACTCCGTCGCGTCGACGAACCAAGGTCCCTCCGGAGCCCCGAGAAGCACCGAAGCCGTGGCCAGGAGGTAGCACAGAGTTGCAAGTAGCGATTGCCTCATGAGTCTCGGAGCCTACCCCGTTCCTCCCGTCGCGTCGCCGACCCAGCGCACGTGGCGACGCCGGTAGTCGTCGAGAATCGCACTCGCCTCCGGCGCCTCGAATAGAATCTCTCGCGCCCGCGCCTCATCCCCGGTGGCACGCAGTAGGTCTACCAGTTCGACTCGCCAGCCTGCTTCCCAGGGCGCCAGGTTCACCGCCTCGCCAAAGCTGCCGAGCGCCACGAGTTCTTCACCGTCTGTCACCGCGACGCGGCCCCTCAAGTAATGGTACCGCGCGAAGTCGGGATCCGCCTGAATCGCCTCGTCCAGTCGTCGACGGGCGGTTTCCACTTCGCCTCGGTCGAGATCGAGGAAAGCCAGACTGCTCACGGCGCCCCGATTGTGGGGATCCAGGCCAAGGACACCTTCGAAGAGCGAGCGCGAACTGGCCAAACGCCCGGCGTCGCCCAGGTCCCGTGCCATTTCTAGAAGATCTGAAATTCCGGCCTCGTTGTTTTGGCCCAGCTCTCGAATCAGGTTCTCTGCCTCCGCCAGGCGTCCGGCCTCGAGGAGGAGTTCAGCCCGACGGCGTTGCACCGCGAAAGTCTCGACGCCCCCCCGAGCGGCGAGACGGTCGAGAAGACTGAGGGCGTCCTGCGGCGGCGGCGGCGACATCGTCCCGTCGCCGACCAATCGGGCCAAGAGTTGATGCGTTTCGAGCAACTCGGTGGCCTCCTCGACGTCGCCGCGTCGACGGGCCTGGCGCCCTAACCGATAGTAGGAGGAGTAGTCCAATGGGTTCTGTCGAATCGCTCGCTGAGCCTCTTCCGCAGATCGCTCGAAATCGCCGAGGCGCTCGAAAACCTCAGACGCCAAGGAGTGAACACTCCAGGATTCGGCTCCGGCATCTAGCGCCCTCTCCAGCACTTCGCGGGCCTCTTCTGCATCAGTCTCTCGCAGCGACTCCGCCAGCAGCAAGCGGGAGGGCTCGCTGTCGTCGAGATCCCGGGCCTCGGACTGCGCCAAGTCCCAATCTCCCAGATTCAACAGGGCTCTAACGAGAAGCCGACGACTCTCCTGATCGGTTGGATCTCGTTCGAGCACGCCGCGTAAGGCGTTGACGGCCTCGGAGTAGCTTTGCTGCGCGCCCGACATCCAGGCCGAGGCTTCGCCGCGTAGGGACTCGACCCGTTCGGGATGTCGTTCGAAGTCGCGGCGAAAATGCACCCGAGCCCAATCTTCCCGCCCCTGCGCCAGAGCATTCTGGGCGCGGACGAACTCCAGGTCCTCGCGTTCCTGACCGTCTCGATCCGAGCCGCAACCGAAGAGGAGCCCACAGATCAGTAGGGTCGCTCCAATCCTCACGGAACCGGGTCTTCTTGGCCTACATTCTCCAACAGCCGATCCACGAGCTGGGTTCCGAAGGCCGCGATATTGTCAGCGAAGAGCCGCAATCCAAAGCGCTCGGCGAGATCCTGGCGCCAGGCTTCCTCCAATTCTGTCCCGCGCTCGCGGATCAGGTCGGCTCGGACGCTGTCCAGGGCCTCGAGATAGCTGAGTTGCCGGGAAGGGATGTAGACATCCACCTGCAGGACCACCAACTGATTGCCGAGTCGGAAGGGTCCCCGCACTGCTCCCTCGAAGACATCGCTAGCGAGAGCAGCGCTCGTTCCGGGAACCCGGTTGATGATCTCACGAAGGCTCATTTGGGGCAGACTCTGGCGCGAAACGCCGGCATCTCCGGCGTACTCCTCCCATATGTCGTTTGCCATCGCCCCGTTCACGAGAAGACTCTTGGCAAAGGCACGGGGACGAGCCATCGAGCGCAATGGGTCGCCTTCGGCGATGGGCCACGAGTAGATCGTCAGCTCGACCCTTGGGTCGCTCTGGAACCGGCTCAGATGATCGTCGTAGTGGTCCCTCAGGATCTCTTCCGGCTGATCCGCGAAGAAGCTTCGAAGGGACGAACTACGGCGCAGCGTATCCTCGAATAAGACTCTCAGCTTGGCGAGGATGTCGGCCGCGACTTCAGGGAACTCGGTTTCGAGGGCCGCTGAGAAGACGACTTGCTCTGCCATCAATCGGAGAGCGCTAGCGGTGGGAATACTCGCAGTGCGCCCCCGCTGTTGGGCCTCGCCCCAAGTGATCGATCGCTCCCCCACCGTCAACACCACATCGTCGACGGCAAGATCGTCGGGAGGAGTCTCGTCCATCCACGTGGGAAGGACGACGCCGAGCTTCGAGGACTCCGCATCTAGCAACTCGCGTCGCCAGACCCCGCGGCGTCGCTCGGCTATCTGCTGCACCAACCGACCCGCTACCAACTCGAAACGTCCTTCCTCGGCGGGCCGGACCTGCTGAATCATGAAAATCTGGCATCCGGCCGGAGTCGCCAGCACCGAGCTAATGATTCCCGGTTCGAGAGAGAAGACCAGTTCGCCGGCCTCTCCCCGCAATTGCTCGCGGGTCGCCGGTCCGATGAGGCCCCCAAGCGCAGCGTTGGCGGACTCGGAGTGACGGTGAATCAACTCGGTAAAACTGGCGCCCTGGACGACCTGTCGACGCAGATCTTCGACCTGAGCACAAACAGCCTCGCGCTTCTCCTCACCAGCTCCTTCAGGAAAGGCGAGGAACAGATTACGGAAGAGGCGGGTCTCGGGCACTCTGAAGGCGGCGCGGTTCGCCTCCCATTGCTCGCGCGCCTCGTCCAGCGTGATATCGAACTGATCGTCTTTCCGCTGCATGAAAGCCTGCCGAAGGGCGTTGAGCGATCGCTCCTGCCATGCGGCCTCCTCAGCGGGACCGATGGCCAGTTCTCCTTCAGATCGCAGGGCATCGCGTTCAAATAGCCGCTCGACCTCAGTCGTCAGCCACTCTTCTGGATCCTGTTCCGGTCCCGGGCTTCGCTGACCCAACGGAAGGCTCAACAGGTAGGTGTCGAGTTCGGCAACACGGATCTCTCCGCCGTTCCAACTCGCGAGGAGATCGGGATCGGGGCGCGGGGCCGAACAGGCGACCATCGCGAGGAGTGCCAGGACCGTGCCTTGCTTCAAAACGTGCATCCTTCTCATTGAGGTATCTCCGCACTCGCAGCAACAGCGGTCTGCGCCTCGCGAAGAGCCTGCTGGGTCAGGGCGTGGCCTGGCGCCAGGCCAGCCGACCGCTCGAGAATAGAGATCGCCCGTTCGGGTTCCCCGCGGTCCAAGAGCGAGCGTCCAAAGTTGTAGTAGGCCAGCTGAAAGTAGGGGTCTGTGGTCAGGAGGCCACGGTAAACGGTCTCAGCCTCCCCGAAGCGCTCCGAGGTCGCGAGCTCGTTGGCCAGGTAGAGCTGCAGCCAACGGTTCCTGGGATCGACCTCGAGCCCCCGTCGAAACCAGGCCTCCGCTTCGGCCGACTCTCCGAGACCCTGATACGCCTTGCCGATCCAGGTCGTTGCCTGGACCGAGTCCTGAGGCAGCTCCAGAAGCAGGTCGAGACCCTCCTGAGTCCTTCCGATCTGCACCAAGATCTCACCCTGGAGACGCAGGGCCGCCATCGAGTCGGGAGTCACCTCGAGTGCTCGCCCGAGGCTGGCCAAGGATCGATCCCAATCCTCCGTCATCCCATACAACTGGGCTAGTCCGAGGTGTGCGTAGGAGTTCTGCGGTGTCCGTTCGAGCGCCTTCTTCCACAGGCTCTCGGCTCGGCTCCACTGTCCCCGGGACATCGCTGCTTTGGCCTCCGAAACGAGCGAGACATCGACGACGCGATCCTTCGGGTCTAGCCGGTCGCCGAAATCGAGAAGGTCGTCGAGATCACGGGTGGCCTCGCTGTCGGCCTGCAGATAGCCTAGAGCCGCCAAGCGCTCGACCGTTTCCGCATCGACCGAGGCCGTGGAGTCGCTCACCGACTCCACCTGATGTTCCACCAAAAAACTCTGGAGGTCACGGTACAACGCCGTCGCAATCTCCTCCTCGTCGCGGTGCCGATCCATGGTCTCCCCCGGGTCCTGCCCGAGGTCGAAGAGTTCCGAGCGCGGCCCCGCTATCAGGCGCCAGTCGCCCTTCATGAAGCCGACGAGTTGTGACCACCCTTGGCTCGTGACCGGTGCGATCGTCTCGAAGTATGCCGTGAAAACCCCACCCGGAGCTTGCTCTCCGTGCAAGAGAGGGGCGAGACTCGGGCTCCGCGGAATATCCGGCGTCCCCGGCTCGATCCCGAGCAGGTCCATCACCGTCGCAAAGAGCTGGGTCGAGATCGTCCAGCGCTCGGTGTCTCCATGCTCGATACCTGGTCCGCGAACGATCAACGGAACGTGGAGGGTTGCTTGATGGAGCAGGATGGCATGGGTCAACTCGCCATGGTCTCCGAGCCCCTCTCCATGGTCAGCGGTGACGATGACAATGGTGTTTTCCCACTCACCCCGCTCGCGGAGGAAGTCGAAGAAACGACCGAGCTGCTCATCGACATAGGCGATCTCGCCGTCGTAGGGACGGTCGCGAAAACGGAGATCGAAGGGGGCAGGAGGCTGTTGCGGCTGGTGCGGATCGAACACGTGGAGGAAGGTGAAGAAGGGGCCCGCCGACCGCTTCTCGTGATGAGCCATGGCCGCCTCTACCACGTCACCGGCCCTCCGCTCATCGAAGAAGATATCCAGACTCTGCTTTTGGCGGCTTCGAGAGCCGGAGTAGAAGTCGTCGTCGTAGGTGCCAAATCCCTGGTCGAGACCGAACCGCGACTCCAGCGGAAAGGACCCGACGAAGGCCGAGGTCTGGTAGCCGGCCGCACTGAGCACTTCAGCCAGGGTCACCGCCTCCTGGGGGACGAAGAAGGTGCCGTTGTCGTGCACGGTATGGGTCGGCGGATAGTGGCCGGTCATGATCGAGGTATGTGATGGCAGGGTCAAAGGAACGGGGGTCAGATGCTGGCGAAAGAGGAAACCCTCCGAGGCCAAGGCATCGAGGTTGGGAGTCTCCGCCCGCTCGTAGCCATAGGCCCCTAGGTGGTCGGCACGCGTGGTATCCATGGTAATCAGGACGAGGTTGGGTCGTGACCGCGAGCAGGCCGTCGACAGGAACGCTGCCAACAGACATCCCACCATGAACAGGCTCAAAGAAAGCGCCGCTCTGCGACTACGGTTCGGTCGACTCAACTCCCACGCCCTCCCCCAAGAACAACGAGTCGTCTGCGGATCCGCCCGTCTGGTCCATCATCCACTCCTCGCCGCCAGGCGCCCAACCGAACTCGACCGAAGAGAGCAGACCGATGACAAATTGAGACCGAAATTCCTGACGCCTAGCCCTTAGAAACTCTCTTCGTAGCCTGGACCTCGACTCTTCGAAGGTCATGGCTCGGTCCGGGACAGACTCCACCATACCTACCACGAAGAAATCCTCTCCGCTCTGGATGGGGGCACTTACCTCACCCTCAGCCAGGTCCTTGACCTGACTCAAGACCGAAGGGCTCGACTGGCTGGCGACCGCCAGCATGGGGAGCAAGGGCCAACTCTCGTAGGCTGTCCCGGGGCAACTCTTGCCCGCTTCAACCCAAGTCATCGTTCCCTCGCCTAGGCCATACGACGCCGAAGTCAGGCAATCCAAGAACTCAATGGGATCGGTTCCCTCCGGAACCTGTGCCCGTAGCACCTCGAGACGCAGGCTACGAGTCGTTCGGTAGTTCGACGAACGCTCCGAAAAAAGACCCTCAAGCTCTGATTCCGACGGGTCGGGAAACGAACTCGGCATCGAAGAGTCGACGAGAGCGCCGAGGAGCACGTTGTCCTCGAGGTCCGCCAGTCTTGCCCGTTCATCGGAGGACAACGCTCCAGAACTCAGTGCAAGCTGATAGAGAGTCTCGGCGTCGATCCACTCGGAAACTCTTTCCGACGAGGATTCCACCCTCTGTCCGTAGAGTTCCTTTAACACAACCCCGGAAATACTCCAATCTCCGACTTCGAGATCTGGCCAGACACCAGCCCCAACCTTCGGCACCAATGAACTCTCGGAGATCCGCCGTTCGCGACAAGCGGCTCGCTGCTCGACAAAAGAACGTCCCCGTGCTCTATGCACCTGGGCCGGCGTGATCTCCCTTCGGGCCCGATCCTTGGCTTCCACAAAGAAGAGATGTACCCCGCCCCGCAGGGCCAGTGGTGGACTGACCATGCCCTCGGGCACCTCATAGAGGACCTCTTCAGCGTCGGCTGGCAGCCAGCCCTTTCGAAGCCATCCCAGACTTCCGCCCTTGGGCGCCGAGAGCGAATCCGAGTGTTCACGCGCTAGGTGCGAGAAGTCTTCCAAATCCTCAACCTCCCTACCCCACTCTTGGAGCTGATCGATCGCATCCGCGATCTCCTGCGGCGATTCTGCCCGGAGAAAGACGTGAGAAAGACGGAGACGGTCTGGGATGTTTCGCTCCTCGCCTGCCAGCAACTTCTCGATCTCCTCATCACTCGACTTGCGAAGCGGCAGGCCATAGCACTGCTCCGCCCAACGTGCCAGCCACCAATCGCGGCCCCCTCGACGCATCAATTCACGAAGGGTGGGACTCTCCAGCAGAGCTGTAGTCTCGGGACGAGAGCGGGCGACCTTACGTAGGGCCACACGCTGCGACCACTCCCGCCAGGCCGCCAGACCTTCGTGTCCTTCCTCCTTTCGCCACCGCTGTTCATCGCGCTCAAGGTAGCGATGCTCTCGCAACACTTCCGTCGCGGTGATAGGACCGATACTTGTCCAGGCGATCGGTAGCTCGGGTAACCACTCCGCGGTCGACTCAGACGGGGCGTCAATCCATGGAAGAAAGGAGAGGACAAGGACAAGCGATATTGTGGTCAAGGCGACTCTTCCTGAAGAAACACATAACTCCTAAGGCACGTCGGTCTGCTCAAGGAGAGCAGACCACTCTGAGCCAAACAGGCAGACTGTCGAAGTCGGCAGCTACCAAGCTTAGTGCCATAGGGAGTGGAAAGGCCTCGCCGCAGGACGCGACAAGGCCTCGATTCTAACTCAATTCCAACTTCGGTTGGCCCCAGACGCCATGCGCTTACGCTCTGACAGCCCAGCCAACAAGAAGAGGCACAGGGTCCGGAGGCGAGCGGTCAATTCAGCCCAAGTGATAGCTCCAGATCCCCACCGCCAAATTCGCAGAGAGTGCCCTGGTGCGCCCCCCGCGCTACTCAGCCACCCCGAAGCTCATCAGCTCCACTGGGACCGCGTTTGGTGAGGTGATATTAGCTCGCAACACTGCCTGAAAACTGCCTGGCGCCATGGCGACGGGACCGGTTCCGGAAACAGCCGTGTAGCCGCGGAAACCACCGCCGACGTTGGTTGCCAAGCCGATCGCCTCGTTCGTGACTCCGGGCCCTGCAGTGTTCGAGTTCAAGCACCAAGCACCAAGGAAAAAAGTGTTACTGAACATGCCGGTGGTTGGGGCACTACTAACAACAAGAACTGACTGAGGGACAACATTGATCGTTGTCAGCATCGAGAATGACGTGCCAGCGTTGATCAGACTCAACACATTGGCGCTCGCCCTGGCATTGATCATTCCCGTCGCACCACTGGTTGATGCGACCTGGAAGAACATATTGTCATCCGGTAGGGAGTCCTCGGCAAAATAGAAGCTGAAGGAGTTCAAAGTAATGGTCGATAGCGATACGCCACCAACGCCTTGTGAGAACCTGTTGCCGTAGATCCCCCCGAAAACGGTCGGCAGAGCCGAGATGGTTCCGTTGTCGTACTGCATGGTCGCGGTGTCGTCAGGAGCCTCAGGTCCCGCAGGAACCGCCAGTGGATTGGCCAGGGTCCTGAACTTTTCCTGCTGGCCTGCGTTTTGCCCTGGCTGCCAGTCGGTGATGCCGGCGGCGTTCAGTTCACGGGTCTTCTCAGCCGGCAACTCTCCCCACACCAATCCAGCGGTAGACATCAAAGCTAGCGAAACGATCACGAATTTCTTCATCGGGAATCCCTCCAAGGATCTGTTTGCGGTTCGAGGCAGAAGCCTCTCCATGCACTGCTGAAACCAAGTAGTACGGCGTACGTTGATTATCTCGCAGGGTGAGGAACAAACGCAAGACTCAATCTCGAGAATCTTCGCTGCACCATCCCGCGGGTCCAGCGAAGGCCACGGTCAATTCCGGTAACTTCTTCCAACCCAGTTGAAGATAGTTGTCTGCAGGACCGGCGATTTCGTCCGGAGAGTCTCAGCGTTCTCCGCAGTAAAGCATTTAAAATCAACTAGATAGACTC
>JAIOJS010000463.1 GCA_019911795.1 Thermoanaerobaculia bacterium
GAAGACGTCTCACCCACCTGGAGAGACAACAACTCAACTCGGTCGCCGAGACACTCTCCCGCGCTCCCGCGAGAGAACAGTGCGGCGGCCAACGACTCCAAATGAGTTCAGACTCGGGCTACCGACGTGCATCGATCCCGATGTCCGCGTAAATCACCGCCAGCGGACAAAGCTCCGCCAAAGGCGCCCTCGGACCGCCTGGACCAACTCGTCGATCGATGACCTCTCTAGGCCGGAGCGGCTCTCGCCAATCCCAGGGTTCGCGAGGACGGCAGCCGCGGCGGTATGGAGCCCTCGGGAAAGAGCACGTTGAGGTCACCATTTCTCAGACGATTGGCAGCTTCTCGGTAGCAGTCCACAAAGTAGAGCCAGGTGCGCTTGTAGGTGATCCACTCCTCCGGTGAAGCGGCGTGGACGAGCGGAGCGGGGGAACGTTTGGTACTGCGGGGTTCGCTGTGGGGATGCTGGTTCATGATCCGCCGGGCTCCGAGGGGGCTCTTGCCTTCTTTGGCCAAGCGCTCTCGGGTTTCCCTCTCGATCTCTCGGACGAGGGCTCGAGCCCCACCGGGGATGACGTCTCAACCACCTGGAGAGATGACCACTCAAACCGATCGCCAGACCCTCTTGGGCGCTCCCGCAAAGCAGAAAAGCGGCAGCCAACCACTCCAGATGAGCTAAGCCTTGGGCGATAGAGGTCTGTCGACCCCGACATGCGCCCTATTCCCCACGAGCAGGCACCGCTCCGCCAAAGCCGCTCTCAGAAAGCTTGGACCAACCCGTGGGTCAGGCTCTCCAAGAGGTTGAGGACTCGCACCGCCCCGGCGATCGCCCAGGAAGACGTCTCACCCACCTAGAGAGACGAGCCCCGGCTTCGTCGAATTGCCGCCAGCGATCTACTGGGGAGGACTGCCAAGATCCTCTTAGCCTACCCCAACGGGTGTTGCTGCTCGCACAGTCGCTTGTCTACCATTACTCCAGTTGCAACCCTCGTTGGGGCGCGCCGAGACTATCGACTGGTGGAGACAAAGCCATGAACCCAAAGGAATTGAAGGCTGTAGATGTGATGACCCCCGATCCGGTCACCGTCCAGGCTAACCTACCGCTCCCCGAGTTGGGCGCCTTCCTCTTCGAACACCAGATCTCGGGTGCTCCCGTTGTCGATGAGCACGGCTGCCTCGTCGGGGTGGTTTCTGTCAGCGATCTGGCACGGGCGGCCGGGCTACTGGTCGGAGACGAGACCGAGCACCAGGGCGATGGTTTTTTTCGACCCGAACCACTGCAGCTCGTGGTCGGCTGTAACCCGACGCTGGGCATCGAACCAGCACCCAAGTTCGAGGGGAACTTGGCCGATCACCGCGTGGCTGAGATCATGTCCACCCTGATCTATTCCGTGTCGGAGGAAACGCGAGTCTCCGAGATCGCACGCATCATGATCAGCCACCGGTACCATCGAGTGCTGGTGACTCGAGACGACCAACTTCTGGGTATCGTTACCTCTCTCGATCTGGCGGCTCTTCTGCTGACGGAACTCGATCGAGCCTCGCTTCTACTGGAGTCCGACCGGAGTACTGCCTCCGTCGCCTGCTGAAGCACCTGGAGGCCCACACTCGAATCGAATGAGACGAAGACCCTGAACACCTCGCTATCAGGCCTCGAGCCGATCTTTTCGCCGCGCTCGGTAGCCGTGGTGGGAGCTTCCCGCAATCAGCGATCCATCGGCTACGCCATCGTTCACAACCTGCTGGCGAATGGCTTTACCGGAGCCGTATTTCCCGTCAACCCACAGGCTCGAGTGGTGCATTCGCTCAAATGTTACCCGAGTATTTGCGATGTTCCGGATCCCATCGATCTTGCCGTGATCGTGGTGCCCAAACAGTTCGTCGAGGCGGTCGTCGAGGATTGCATCGCGACGGGCGTTCGCGGGCTGGTGATCATCTCTGCCGGTTTCGCGGAAACGGGTGAGGTGGGCGCTGCCGTCGAACGCCGGATCCTCGATCGGGTCCGATCGGCCGGGATCCGCATGGTGGGTCCCAACTGCATGGGGGTCAGCAACACCGACCCCGCAATCTCCCTCGACGCAACGTTCGCTCCGGTCACGGCTCGCCGCGGCTCCGTTGGATTCGTCAGTCAATCCGGTGCCCTGGGGATCGCTATTCTCAACGAGGCGGCTGCCCTCGGGATCGGCCTCACTCAGTTCGTATCGGTCGGCAACAAGGCGGACGTCTCGGGCAATGACTTGCTCGAGATGTGGCACCATGACGACGACACCCGAGTGATCTGTATGTACTTGGAGTCGTTCGGGAACCCACGGCGGTTCACAGAGATCGCTAAGCTGGTGGGGCGCAAGAAACCTGTTATCGTGGTCAAGTCGGGACGAACCGACGCCGGCGCCCGTGCCGCCTCCAGCCATACTGGCGCCCTCGCCGGTCTCGACGTGACGGTCTCGGCCTTTCTCGCCCAATGCGGCGTCTTGCGCGCCAACACGATGGCCGAACTCTTCGATGTCGCGAGGGCATTGGATCGTTGCCCACTGCCAGACGGACCCCGTGTCGCCATCGTGACCAATGCTGGGGGGCCCGGCATCATGGCCACTGACGCCTGCGTCAATCTCGACTTGGAACTCGCTGAACTCTCGGACGCTACTCGCGATGAGCTCTCTAGGTTTCTGCCTGCCGAGGCCAGTCTGGGCAATCCGGTAGACATGATTGCTTCCGCGAGTCCGGAGTCATACCGTAGAAGTCTCGAGGTCGTCTTGGCCGACCCCGGAGTCGATATGGCGATCGTCGTCAATGTGACTCCGCTCCTCGAGGATCCCAGCGAGGTTCTCGCCGCGGCGACCGAGGGTGCCGCCGCGACCGACGACCAGAAGCCGGTGCTGGCCGTCATGATGGCTAGTGAGGACTTCTACTCCAGCATCCTAGGTCGGGATGACCTTCTTCCGGTCTATCGTTTCCCTGAACCCGCGGCCGTGGCCCTCTCCAAGCTCGAACGCTACGCCAGCTGGCGGCGACGGCCTCACGAGGTACCTCCGATCTTCGAGGTTGACGAAGTCCGCGTTGACGAAATTCTTTTGGCCCGCGGAGAGGGTTACCTACCTCCCCGCCAGACCTTCGAACTGCTCGATGCCTACGGAATACCCTGTGTGGCTTGGCGACGAGTCGATACGGCGGCCGCGGCGGTAGAGGCCGCGGAGGAGCTGGGCTACCCGGTCGTACTCAAGGCGATCGCTTCCGATCTCATTCATAAGAGTGATGCGGGCGGTGTTGCTATCGACCTCCGCTCGAGCGCTGAGGTCACCCGAGCCGCCGAGTCCATGATCCGGAGTCTCGAAGCCGTCGGCCATGCTCCAGAAGCTTTTCTCCTGCAACGCTATGAGAAGGGCGGGCAGGAGGTCATCTTTGGGATCTCGACCGACCTGCGCTTCGGACCCCTTCTCATGTTCGGCCTCGGCGGCAAGTACGTCGAAGTCTTTCGCGACGTCAAGTTCGCGGTGACACCGCTGACGAAAAGCGAGGCGAGAGATGTGATCGGCGGCCTTCGCGGCCATGCCCTGTTGGAGGGGGTGCGAGGAGACGAGGCCGTCGACGGGGAAGCTCTCGTCGAGATCCTGCTTCGACTCGCCCAACTCTCCGTCCGCCATCCACGGATTACGGAACTCGATATCAACCCCTTCCTCGCCCGACCGAGGGGAACATCCTCCCTAGCCCTCGACGCCAGAGTTCTGGTCGGTGCGCCCGTCCGATCGGGCCGCTAGTACGCAGGTTCGTGAGTCCGAGTGGTCCTGGGTGATGTCGCAGCCGGGGAAGCGGCCGCGGCAGTCACGGTGGTCTAAGGCAGCGCGATGCGACTTGGTGTCGGCCTTACCCGGGGAACGCGTATACGCTTGTCTGGTCTCTCAGGGGAAGACGTCTCACCCACCTGGAGAGACAACAACTCAACTCGGTCGCCGAGACACTCTCCCGCGCTCCCGCGAGAGAACAGTGCGGCGGCCAACGACTCCAAATGAGTTCAGACTCGGGCTACCGACGTGCATCGATCCCGA
>JAIOJS010000464.1 GCA_019911795.1 Thermoanaerobaculia bacterium
AATGGGCCAAGCAGTCTTCGCGCAGGACGCCACGACGCCCGATACCGGTGAAGCGGAAGTGCCGACGGTGGCAACTCCTGGAGAGATCGCCGAAGTCGCTGACGCCGACTACCAACAGATCGACGAGATCCTCGAGGGTGACGAAGAGGTCCTCAGCGGGGGCGGGTACAGCTATGACCCGGCCGGCCGACGGGATCCCTTCTTCTCCTTGAACCGACGGACCCCGCTGGGGGAGGAAGGCCAACGCCCAGAGGGTGTCCCGGGTCTCCTCATCGATGAAATCGATGTCAAGGGTCTCTTCAATCTCGAGGGTAAGACATTCGCTCAAGTCCAGACTGCCGACCAAGAGAAGGCGTATCTGGTGCAGCAGGGAGACACTCTCTTCGATGGAGAGGTCATCCGCATAACCCGAACCGAAGTTGTCTTTAAGCAAACGATCAACGATCCGAGCATCATCAAGCCATTCCGGGAAGTGGTGAAAAAGCTCAACCCGGAGCCCTAAGGCCGGAGGGAGGCGAGCGCTATGGGGAATCAACAATTGACCACAGAAAAAACCAGCCGGCGGCTTCTAGCTGTCGCACTCGTGATTACCGGTCTTCTCGTTTCGGGGTTGGCATTTGCCGACCTTGACCAGAGTGGGTCAACGCCGCTCACTAGCATGACGCTAGTGGAGCAGGCCAACGGTACCCAACTAGCCATCCGCGCCAGTGAGCCCTTGGTATGGCATCAATACCGCGACTCTCAAGGGCGGCTCGTCATCGATCTGCCCAACAGTGAGATCGGTGATTTGGTGGCACCCACCGGGCAAGGGCTGATTTCAGGCCTTACCGTGGAGACGGTCGCAAACGACGATCGACCGATGACGCGCCTGTTGATCAATACGGCCCCTGGAACGGAGTCTGAGGTCGAGGCGGTCGACGAGTTCCTCACGGTTCTCATCCTGCCGCGGGGCGACCGCGCCAAGACGGCGACGATCGCACAGGCCAGTTCAGTCGAGCGTACGAATCCTCCGGCCGTGACGGTGGCCAGCCGGCCACGGCTCGAAGCGGCGGTCGGAACGGCCGACGAGCCCCTTTTCGGTCCCTCACCCAATGGGGTCGAAGCGACGCGTCTTCAAGCCGTGACTATTCGTCGGAACGGCGATCCTTCGGTGGAGATCGTGGGTGATGGAGAGTTCCTGTACTCTTCCTTCATTCTCGAGAACCCTCCGAGATTCGTAGTTGACCTCCACGATGTGGTTAACACCAGTGGTCTGGGCGTTCTTCCAGCGGGACTCCCGAGTCTCGATGCTGTTCGTGTTGCCCAGTTCCAGTCGTCACCGAGTCCGGTGTCGCGCGTTGTGCTCGATTTGCCAGTAGCGGCAAAGCCCACGATCAGATCGGAGGGCGGACGCTTGGTAGTGCGCTGGAACGGCGAGCCAGGAGCCGCTCCAACCCTCGCACCGGCTGAGCCGATTCGAGCCACTACTCCGATACGGACCGAGACCCAGGTCGCTGCTCAGGATGCTCCCAGGGCCGCCTCGGAACAGGTTGCAACCTACGATGCGTCGACCTTCGAAGCGACGGTGACTCCGAGCCGAGTAGCCGACGCCTCGCCGGCACCGGTACCGAACTACGCACCCGAAGAGGAGCTGTGGGAGGAGGAATTGGTTACCGCGCCCTCTGTGGCAGTGTCCAATCAGGAATACACCCTCGTCGAAACTAGTGATGTAGCCCTACTCGAAGCCGCACAAACCAACGACGATATGGCGGGGTCCAGCTCCGACACGTCTAGCCAGGGTGCCTTCGCGGCTCGGGAGGTGACGACCAGCGACAGCAAGTACGTTGGAGCTCCAATCACCTTCACTCTGCGGGACGCGGATATCAAGGAAGTGCTAAGGACCTTCGCGAAGATTGGTGGTTTGAACATGGTTGTTCAGCCCGGTGTCGAAGGCTCGGTAACCGTCGAACTCGAGCAGGTTCCATGGGACCAAGCGCTCGAGCAGATCCTCAAGGTCAACGGACTTGGCTATGAACTCGAAGGCAATATCATGCGTATCGCCCCGCGTTCGATGCTCGCTTCCGAGGCGCAGGATGAAGCTAAGCGGCTACAGGCGCTGGCGGAAAGCGTTCCTCTAAAGACGGTGATGAAGCGCATCAGCTATTCGACCGCCGCCGAGATCGCATCGCTCCTCGGCAACAGTTCGGCTCCCATTCTGTCCAGCCGGGGCAGCGCCGCTGTTGACGCGAGGACCAACACCGTCATCATCAAGGAACTTCCTGACTACATGGACGCGGTCCTGGCTGTCATCGATCAGATCGATGTGCCGGAGCCGCAGGTGATGATCGAGGCGAGAATCGTCGAGACCACCAAGGAGTACAGTCGGAGTCTCGGCGTAGCGTGGGGTTTCCTACAGTCGGCTGATGCGGAGCACGGCAATACCACCGGACTCACCTTCCCTAACGAAGTGAACTCGGCGGGAGGGGTCAATCTCCTCACGGGTGGTGCCAACGGTTTCCTCGATGTCAGCCTAGCGAACATCCTCGATACCTTCTCTCTCGATGCCTCGTTGCAAGCGGCGGAGCAAGAGGGCTTGGTGAATATTCTCTCGGCTCCGAAGATCGCAACCCTGAACAATGCTTCTGCTTCGATCCAGAGTGGTCTGCAGATTCCGATTCAGACCGTTTCGAACAACACGGTGAGCGTTCAGTTCGTAAACGCGACCCTGAAGTTGGATGTCACTCCGCACGTCACCGCCGACGGTACGGTGTTGATGGACATCAACGTCCAGAAGCGTGAGCCGCAACTCGCGTTCGTGGTCCAGGGATCTCAGAACGCGCCGATCTCCACCAAGGAAGCGAGAACTCGCGTCATCGTTCGCGATGGCGGAACTACGGTGATCGGTGGTATCTACAAGGTCACGAACGATCGCGGTCAGGACCGCGTTCCGGGCCTTGCCAACATCCCGATTCTTGGACACCTGTTCAAGAACCGACGCGACAGCAACCAAAACGACGAACTATTGATCTTTATCACCCCGCGGGTGATCAAGCTTTGAAGGGCAGAAGGGGAGTGGCCATGAAAACGTTACTGCATACCTCCATCGTTGCGCTCTTGGCACTAGGCGTTTTCGCCTGTGAGTCCCGGACCGACGAAGCTGAGGGTGGCGTCATCCTCACCACCAGCGACTTCGACGAACTTCCGTTTCGAGTCTCGGTCACCGGTGCATCTACCGCAGGGAACTTCGTATCGGTCGGTCAGCTCACCATCGATAGCGTGGTGGCTCGGCCCGGCGGGCCGAGTTCGGACCTGATGACGGTCGAGATGGATTCCTACCAGGTTTCCTACTCACGTATAGACCAAGGCACGCGGGTCCCGCCGACTTTGATCCGTACGATCTTCGGCAACATCCCGGCCAACGGCAACACTCAATACGACAACCTGGTCATCCTTGGTGATCCCCAACTCTCGAACCCTCCGCTGTCGGAGCTTCTCGCCAGCAATGGTGGTTTCGACAAAGAGACGGGACTCCAGGTCATCGTGATGAACCTAGAACTCACCTTCTTCGGTCGCACGATCGGCGGTGATCGGGTTTCGACTCAGCCCGCTCGATTCACCATCGAGTTCGTACCGTGAACAGAGGTAACGCCATGACGATCTTCAAGAAACTCTTTGTCAGAAAGCCGCTCCCCCTCCTGGCGAGTGTCGGTTTCACGTCGCTGCTGCTGTTGGCGGCGGGGTGCAGCACTGACAGCCCTACCGCACCTTCGCAGGGCGGACAGAATCCTGGCGATGGTCAGGGCTCAAACCAGTGGGTCATTACGGTTACGGCTAGCCCCAGCACGATCGAGTTGGCCAACAACAATCCCACGAGTGTCATCGGCATCAGTGTGGTGAACTCCTCCACCGGTGCGGCACCCCCTGAGGGCACGCTCTTTCAGCTGACCGCTGGCTTGGGCATGTTTGAAGGCGAACAGACGGTCACCGGAACTCTGAGTTTTGGGCGCTTCTCGGCCCTCTACACTGCCGTGACCCCCGGAAACGAGGTCATCACGGCGACCCTCGAACGGAGTATCGGCCAGAAGGTCATCCAGATTCTCCACCCGGATGAGAGCGGCTTTGCCCTCACCCATATGGAACCGAACACAGGTGATCCTGCCGGCGGACAGACCGCAAGCATCTTCGGAATCAATATTAGAGAACCTGTCAAGGTGACCTTCGGAAGCGACGATGCCGAGATTCTAGGCGTGACTCCGACCCGGATTCGCGTACGAGTACCTCCATCTTCGACTCCGGTCCCAGTCGGCACGACACGTACCGTCTCGGTCAATGTGACAAGCGGTTTCAACACCCAGTTCAGTGCTTCCGACAGCATCAACGGTGGGTACGTCTACTCTCACGGCGGCACCGGAACCTTCCCCCAGGTCTTCTCACTCGAACCGGACAACGGTCCGACCGCGGGTGGAACCACTGTAGTGGCGAGAGGCTCGGGCTTCGGTAGCAATGTCCGGGTGATGATGCAGGCGGAGAGCGGTCCTGTGATCGAACTCCAGCAGATCAACTCGAGTTCGACCGTGGTGACCTTCCTGACGCCGAACGCGGCCTCGCTGGCTCCGAGTTCGAACTGGAACGGAGAGGCGGATGTTTGGATCATCGATCTGACCACGGGGCTGAGCAGCAACAAGTTGGTGTTCCACTACGGTGCCACCATCTTCGTCTCCTCGGTCATCCCCGCCGTCGGCAATCCTGCTGGTGGTGAGACGGTCGAGATCCTCGGGTCTGGCTTTGATACCGCCATGCAAGTCTTCTTCGGAAGCGCGGAGCAGACAGTGCTCAGCGTCACTCCCACGAAGATCACGGTGCGTACGTCGCCGGCTCCGGTCGGTGTCTGTACCGAAACCCAACTGCCGGTCAAGGTACGTAGTATCTTGACGGGGGTTGAGTCTTCGGGGAACCTAATGTTTACCTATCAATCTGGTAGTCCCCTGGTGGCTTCGGTCAGTCCGAGCAGCTCGTCTCACTCTGGCGGCGGTAGCGCCACCATCAGCGGTTCGGGCTTCGGGTCCGGTGGAGGAGGAGTTGTGGTTCGCTTCGGCACAAGCACCTCCTCGTCCACCAACGTGATCTCGTCCTCGTCGGTCACGGCGTCGATTCCCGCTAGTGGAACGACTCCGACGGCGTGCGACGAGAACGGGGACGGAATCTCCGGGACCCAGTTCATGACTCAGGTGGTGGGAATCACCGTAGTGAACTTGCCCCAGGGTTGCACGGGCACGGCCGCGGGTATCTTTACCTACCTCGGCACTCCCTGTAACGAAGTACCGCTCTGCAGCAACGGGTTGGACGATGATGGTGACACCTTCATCGACTTCCCAGCTGATCCAGGGTGTACGAGTCCAACCGACAATAGCGAGAACTGATAGTAGCGACTCGCTAGTTACTGGATCTAAGGGGCGGCTTCCTAGACGGGAAGTCGCCCCTTTTCGTATACTCGACCGCCATGCCGCGAAACACACCAGCTCTTCTCGCTCTTGCCATGCTCGGACTCGTTGCCCTCAGCTGCGGAGAGGGTACTCCGATCGCTCCTTCGAGCGCGGTCCTCACGATCTCCGCGAATCCCACCGAAATTGGTCTCGACGGAATCTCGGTGCTGAGCATTTCGGCAGTCCGATCGACCGGAGTGCCGGTAAACCCTGGGACGGAGATCGTCCTGACCACGACGTTGGGCTCCGTACCGACGATTGTGACGACGGATGACCGTGGCCTCGCGTTAGCTCACCTCGCGGGGGGGCGTCAGAGTGGATCCGCAACCATCACGGCCGCCTCTGGTGGTGCCACAGCGGTCACGACAACGGTGGAGATCGGTGACAATCCAACGAGTCTGAACTTGACGGCCAATCCCACCCGCTTTTCGTTCTCGGGTGGTCGAGTTCGTTTGTCCCTCGCGGTTCTGGGTGCCGACGGCCAACCCCTGCCTGGTGTTTCGGTCCTCTTCTCCTCGACTGCAGGACGACTCGATTCGGGCGGGTCCCTCAAGCACACCAACGCGGACGGACAGGCAGCTGACACCCTCCGGCTGTCTTCTACCGAAGCCGCAGCTCTCGCCGGGACCTCGATTCAAGTGACCGCTAGGGTTACGAGTGGCGGAGGGGAAATCACCAGCCAGGTTTCGCTTCCGGTTGACGCTCTGCCGACGCCCTGAGGGTTGCCGACTGGTTTCGGCCAGTTCGAGCGCAAGTGCCGCGTGGTCCCCTGCCGTACAGTAGACCAGTCCCGGCCACGCACCTGCTATAATCCGCTCGTCCTACGAGTGACCTAGAACATGGCTGAAACCCCAATCGGAGAACACCGGCTTGCGAGCCTACGGCACCGCTGGGAGCAGGATCCGTCGTCCCGGATCTTCGTCCAGCTAGCTGAGGCTCATCGACGGAGGGGCGAGGTCGCGGAAGCACTGGATGTACTAGAGAAGGGGCTGGCGTACCACCCACGTTACCTCTCTGCAAACATCGTGCAGGCGCGCTGCTACCTCGAACAGCATCAAGGAGAGAAGGCCCGCAAGGTTCTAGAGGCAGTCGTGGTCCGTGACCCCACCCATCTGGTTGCTGGTCAACTTCTCGTCGAGACTCACCTTCAACTCGATCAGCGCTCGGCGGCGCTGGACGCGTTGGAGCGCTACCGGCTGCTGGGTGCCGGGGGTGAGGAGTTCGACGAACTCGAACGCCGGGCCAATGGACTGTCGGATACGAAGCCCAGCGCGGGTGCCGAGTTGACGGAGCCGATTCCAACCTCCTCGATGCCGACCGCCAGGGTTTCGAGGGTCGACGAGCAGCCGTTCCACGATGCCGGTTCGGGCGAGGCTCTGTCAGTCGGTACAGCGGGCGGGGCGCCCTTGGTTGAACTACGGGACCATGACGCAGCCGAGTCGGATCCTCCTTTTGATTTGAGTATGACTCGGACGACTCCCTTGAACCTTCCCGTCTCGCCGGCGATTCGGACCCGAGGTGCACTCTACCGGGCCGGAACCCCAGAGCCCTTTGGCGCTGGGCGCGGGTTGCTATCTCCCTCACCGATCGTGGGCACAGTGTTCTCGCTCGCTGCGGCCGACTCAGGGGCCGCGTCGGCATCGCTCCACGCTCGGGAGAACGTCTCGGACTTCGCGCCCAGAGCGGCGACTTCCGCTCCTCCCGTCCGTCCGGCCGCAGACCGAACCTGGAAGGGTTCCTCGAGCGAGTTCGCCCCTAGGGCAGATATCACAAGCCCGCCGGGTCGACCCGATCCCGGTGTGGTTGAAGAGGGCAGTCAGTTCGGCGAGTCGGCAATGGCGATGCCCGATCACGGAACTCTCGATCTGACCGATCACGTCCCGATTCCGGGGCCCGAAGTTGCCCTGGATCAGGTCGCCCTGAATAGAGAGGTCGAGGACGATCCACTCAGCGAAAGGGACGAGTCCGAGGTCTCCCTCCAAACGAGCGAGCAGGGCGACGACACCTCGGAAGTTGCAGAGCCGACGATCGTTGTCTCCGAGGCGGGAGAGGAAGACGCCGTCGAGGAGCCAGAGATCGTTGTGCAGCGGGAGGCCGAGAGCGACGAAGAGGAAGCCCCGGGCGAGATCCAACCTGAACCTGAGGTCGAAACAGAGCCCGAGGCTCATGGCGAAGTCGACCCAGGGGGCGAAGCGCCAATTGCTACCACCCCTGAAGTCGACCTGGACGAGACGACAGCCGACCTCGCCCGAGAGATGGCCTCAGAGGTTGCCGGCGCTCCCGAAGAGTCTCTCGAGGAGGATGTCGAGCCTGAGGAGGAAGACATCGAGGAGCACGATATCAACGAGGCGGTAGCGAGCATCATCGAACTCGACGTCCCGTTCGTTCCGGTCCCGGCCTTGGTCGAGGCGGTCGAGTCGACTACCGCCGAAGGGGGCCACGGGTACGATCTCGCCGCGGAGAATGACGAAGAGGCTGAGATCGAGGCCGAGGCAACCGAGACGCTTGCGTCGGAGTCCTCCCCGGAACGCGTTACCGCGACTCTGGGCGACCTCTACCGCCGTCAGGGACACTTAGAAGAGGCTCAGCGGGTCTACCGTCAGGTACTGGAAGCCGAACCCAGCAATGCCGATGCCTTGGCGGGTCTGGCGGCCTTGAGCCCCCAGCCCCCGGCTGACGTTCCGTCCGAGCCAATTCTTAAGAGGGAGGTCACCGCTCAGGACCTCCTTGGCGACGAAGCCGTTCATGAGCGAGGGCTGACTGCTCGCAAGCTCGTGTTGCTTCAGCAGTACCTGACCAGAATTCAGGGAAAGGGTCAACAGGATGTTCCTAGAGAAGCTGAGTGACATTAGCCGGCGAATAGATGGAGCCCTCGCCCTGTCGCTCGTGGCGAAGGATGGGATGCCGGTCGAATCGGTCAGCTCGGAGCCGGGTCTCGACTTGGAGGTCTTGGCGGCGGAGCTCATGACCCAAGTGCGTAACCTCTCGGACGATCACCGCGAGTTGAACGTCGGTGCCGTGGAGCACCTTGCGGTCACCACCGATGAGATGACGCTGATGGTCAGTGCGGTTGCCGCCGACTATTTCTTGCTGTTGGTGCTGCGCGACTCAGCCAACTTCGGACGCGCTCGCTTTGAGCTGCGACGGGCCCGGGGCCTCCTCGAGAGAGATCTGACCTAAGAATCACTATGACTTCCGTATGCCGCCCCCGAGCCCGGCGGGCGGCTTCTTCACGTAGGAGGAGATCGACGCATGTTCACATTCGAACAGATCAAAGAACTCATTGAGTTGGTCGGGGACCACGGCCTTCAGGGCCTGGAGGTCGAACGCTCCGGCTTTCGCATCCAGATAACGGGCAAGGGAGGGGCGGCACCCTTGGCGATTCCGGCGCCCCAACCTGTAGCAGTCTCAACAAGTCCCGCGCCACAGGCCGTTGCCATGCTGACTCCGCCGGTCGCTGCTCCTGCTCCCGAGCCGGCGGCGGAGGAGCCGATCGGACACGTTCTCGAATCACCGATCGTTGGTACCTTTTATGAGGCGCCTTCGCCCGAGGCCGGCCCCTTCGTTCGGGTGGGTGACCGCGTCAAGAAGGGACAGGTTCTCTGCATCGTCGAGGCGATGAAGCTGATGAACGAGATCGAGGCTGACATCGATGGCGAGATCACGCGGATCTTCCCCGAGAATGCTCAGCCCGTCGAGTACGGTGAGCCCCTCTTCGCCATCAAGGCCTAGCTCATGGCTCCTCTGTTCAAGAAAGTCCTGATCGCCAATCGCGGTGAGATCGCGCTGCGGATCCTCCAAGCCTGCCGCGAACTCGGAATCCCTACCGTCGCCGTCCATAGCACGGCCGACCGCGAGAGCCTGCATGTGGTCTACGCCGACGAGGATGTCTGTATCGGCCCGCCGGCTTCCAATGAGAGCTACCTCGACATCTCGAGGCTCATTGCCGCTGCCGAGATCACGGGCGCCGATGCCGTGCATCCCGGTTACGGTTTTCTCGCCGAGAACGCACACTTCGCCGAAGTCCTCGCCGAGTGCAACATCAAGTGGATCGGTCCGTCGCCGGATGTGATTCGCCGCATGGGGGACAAATCCCAGGCCCGCGAAACCGCTCGCGCGGCAGGCGTGCCGGTCTTGCCGGGTAGCCAAGAAGCCCTCAAGTCCCCGGACGAGGCACTTGCGATGGCACGAGACGTGGGGTTTCCCGTAATCCTCAAGGCTTCGGCGGGCGGTGGAGGACGAGGCATGCGGATCGTGCATGCGGAGGAGAACCTCGAGTCGATGTACCGTACGGCCAGCGAGGAAGCGCTCAAGGCCTTCGGTGATGGTTCGGTCTATCTCGAGAAGTACCTCACCGCCCCTCGCCATATCGAGTTCCAGGTGTTCGGCGACTCTTTCGGTAAGGTCATTCACATCGGCGAGCGTGAGTGCTCCGTGCAGCGCCGGCATCAGAAGCTGCTCGAGGAGTCCCCTTCCCCTGCCCTCACACCGGAGCTTCGTCGCGAGATGGGTGCCGCGGCGGTACGTCTCGCGGAGTACGTCAATTACGAGAACGCAGGAACGATTGAGTTCCTCCTCGACGAAGACGGTTCCTTCTACTTCATGGAGATGAACACGAGGATTCAGGTGGAGCATCCCGTCACCGAGATGGTGAGCGGTCTCGACCTGGTTCGCATGCAACTCGAGATCGCGGCCGGACAACCCCTCACTGTCGAAAGCGGACTCGAGCCGCGAGGACATTCGATCGAGTGTCGCATCAATGCGGAGCATCCGGAGAAGTTCACGCCATCTCCCGGAATGTTGAAGACGTTCCACGTGCCGGGAGGTCCTGGAGTGCGAGTCGACACCCATGGATATGAGGACTACGTGGTACCGCCGTACTACGATTCTCTGGTCGGCAAGCTGATCGTTCATGCGGCGAACCGCCCGGAAGCCATTGCGAGAATGCTGAGAGCCCTGGAGTTCTTTGTCGTGGAGGGTATCCACACGACAATCCCATTGCATCAGAAGATTCTCCGCGATCCCGTCTTCGTGTCCGGCAACATCACCACGGGATTCATGACTGGGTTCTTTCAGCGCCAGTCCGAGAAGCCAGAGTGATTCGAACTCCTCGATCTCCCAACCTCTACGTGATTGCCGACCGCACAGCCTTGGCGGGACGGGACCTGCCGGACGCGGTCGAGGAGATCGCAGATGCGGGCGTCGACTGGATTCAGATCCGGGACAAGTCGGGGGATGATCGACGTCTTTTCCGCGACGTCGAGCAGTGTAGTCGTCGGTTGGAGGGTCGATCCACACGACTGTGGGTGGACGATCGAGTCGATCTCGTGGCCCTGCTCCCGGTGGCCGGCGTCCACCTTGGACAGAGCGACCTTCGTCCGGTGACGGCGCGCGAACTCGTCGGGGTAACTCCCTGGATTGGTCGGTCGACGCACAGCCTGGAACAAGTCTTGGAGGCGGACGGTGATCCTGCGGTTGACGTGTTGGCGGTCGGGCCAATCTTCGACACCCTGAGCAAGAAGGATGCTGAACCTTCGGTCGGACTGGAGCTGCTGCGAAAAGCGCGGCAACTCACCAACCGTCTTATCGTGGCCATTGGCGGCATGACGGTCGACAACGTGCGATCGGTCCTCGAAGCGGGTGCGGATAGCGTGGTGGTTCTCGGAGCCATCTGTCAGGCCGAGGATATCGGTCGGTCCTGCCGCCGGATCTTGGCAGCCACGGCGGGAGCATCATGAGCCCAGGGTCCACTCAGACCGCAGCATTTTCGAACCGCTGGGGCCTGATCCTCGCCACCCTCGGCATGGCGGTCGGTACGGGGAACATCTGGCGCTTTCCGCGGGTCGCGGCGAGCAACGGAGGAGGCAGCTTCCTCGTCGCCTGGGTTGTCTTCCTGATCCTCTGGTCAGTGCCTTTGATGATGGTCGAGTTCTCCTTCGGAAAGAAGGCCAGACTGGGGACCATTGGTGCTTTCACTCGCCTTGCCGGTCGCCGGTGGGCTTGGATGGGGGCCTGGGTCGCGGTCTGCGCGACGGCAATCATGTGCTACTACTCGGTAGTGGCGGGCTGGTGCCTGCGCTACCTCGCGGTCTCTCTCTCCGGTAGCCTGACATCAGCGGAGGCTCAATCTTCCTGGGATGGGTTCTCCGCCTCTCCCTCCGCGGTGGGATTCCATCTTGTGGCCATGCTCTTGGCGACTCTAGTAGTGGCCTTTGGGGTTCGCGGAATCGAGCGCGTCGCACGGATTCTGATCCCCAGTCTGTTTGTCCTCGTGTTCATCCTCGCCATCCGCGCCGTGACCCTTCCCGGGGCCAGCGCCGGACTCGAGTTCCTCTTCACGCCGCACTGGGGAGACCTAGCGAATCCGGATCTCTGGCTCCAAGCCTTGACCCAGAATGCCTGGGACACCGGAGCGGGCTGGGGTCTGATCTTGACCTATGCGGTCTACATGAGGGTCCGGGAAGATGTGCCGCTCAACGCCTTCTTGATTGGCTTTGGCAACAACTCGATGTCGCTGCTGGCTGGCATCATGGTCCTCTGCACGGTGTTCGCCATCAATCCGGCGGCTCAGTCTGAGATCGTCGGCGCCGGCAACGAGGGCCTGACTTTCATCTGGATGCCACAGCTCTTCGCCGCGATGCCGGGCGGAGCCTTCTTCATGGTTCTTTTCTTCCTCGCCCTCTCCTTCGCAGCCATCACCAGCCTCATCTCGATGCTAGAACTGGCGACGCGCGTTCTCATGGATGGTGGTCTCTCACGGCGAGTTTCCCTCGGCATCGTGTCAGGGGTTGGTTTCGGTGTCGGGGTGCCTTCGGCCCTGTCGATGGCCTTCTTCCAGAATCAGGACTGGGTCTGGGGAGTGGGTTTGATCCTCTCGGGCCTGTTCTTCGCCTTGGCGGCCCTTCTTCATGGTCTCGAGAGGCTTCGAAGCGAGACCATCAACGATGCGGCCTGCGATCTTAGAATCGGACGATGGTGGTCCCTGTGTATCGGCTTCATTGTCCCGGTCGAGGCGATCGCCTTGATGGTCTGGTGGCTCCACCAGGCTCGCGGATGGGATCCCGAGGGGTGGCTCGACCCCACCGCGACCTTCAGTGTCGGGACAGTTCTGGCCCAGTGGGCGGTGGTGCTCGTCTTACTCTTTGCCCTCAACCGCTGGCTAGGTCGTCGCTTCGTCGATGCTGCCCATTCAGCCGGGACGGCTGGAGCCTCATCTTGACGGCGCTCGGTTGGGCGACCATGGTCGCGATCTGTGGAGTCGTATGGGGCGGCTTCGGTTGGCTGTTGCGTCGCGCGGTACGGGCGGAGAAGCGCAAGTGTGCCGAGGGGGAGTCTGGCACGCCGTGAGGCTCTTTCTCACAGGCTTCATGGGCTCCGGCAAGACGGTCGTGGGTCGTGAGGTCGCCAGTCTCCTGGCCTGTCCCTTTCTCGACCTCGACGAGCTGATCGAGCGCCGAGCGGGCGAGTCGATTGCGACGATCTTCTCCCGGCTTGGGGAGTCGGCCTTTCGGGAACTCGAGTCGACGGTGATCCGCGAGACCCAGTATCCAGGGAGTTGTGTCGTAGCGACCGGGGGCGGGGCCCTGGTTGATAGCGACAATCTCGCGTTTGCAAAGGCCTGTGGATCAGTAGTGTGGTTGAATCCGACATTTGATACCATGGCCCAGCGAATCGGATGCCAAGGCGAGCAGGACCGGCCACTCTTCTCGAGTCGGCAGGAGGCGGAAGTACTCTATCGGTCTCGGTTGCCGGCCTACGAGAAGGCCGACTTGCAGCTCGATGTGAGCGCAGGCGAGACCATTTCGGAGGTGGCCCGGCGGATTGTTGAGCGGATGAGGCACCAAGTTTGCGATACCTGATCGTCTCCGACATGCACGGCAACTGGGACGCCTTAGAGGCGGTCCTGCGGAAGGTCCGCAGGAAGCACTTCGATAGTGTGCTGGTTTTGGGAGATCTAGTGGGTTACGGGGCTGCTCCCAACCAGATCGTCGAGGCGGTGCGCGATAGCCTTCCGGCACCGGCCATCGTCATTCGCGGGAACCATGACAAGGTCGTGGCTGGGGTCGAGGATGGTGCCAACTTCAATCCGGCCGCACTGCAGGCTGCTCGGTGGTCGGCCGACAAGCTGACCTCGGCAAACCTACGCTTCGTACGTGAGCTACCCCGGGGGCCGCTATCGATCGAAGAGGGTCTCAGCATCTGTCACGGTTCTCCGCTGGATGAAGATTTCTACGTCTTCTCCGACTTTGACGCCTACCAGATATTCGCCGAATGGAGAGTGTCGGTAACCTTCTTTGGCCATACCCACATCCCCTCGATGTTTGTCGAGCGAGAGGCAGGGATCGAGGTGTCACTTCTCCGGGGGGAGACCGGTACGGTGGAACTGGAACCGAACGTCTGCTACCTCATCAATCCGGGTTCGGTGGGACAGCCCCGGGATCGCGATCCGATGGCGTCCTACATGATCTACGACAGCGAAAAGAGGATCGTTAGCTGGCACCGCCTCGAGTATCCGGTAGAGAAGGCTCAGAGCCGAATCGAGGAGGCTGGACTTCCGCAGATCCTCGCCGACCGGCTGGCGATGGGGGTCTAGCGCCCCGCCTCAGTCGCGTGGCTACTTGGCCCGTAGCGAATCGAGAATACGGAGTTCGCGCGCCCGCTGCCAAGTGGCCAGCATGCCGCCGGCGAGGACCACGTAGAGTCCATACCAGACGAGATTGATCAGGGGCTTCTTGGTCACATCGACGGAGAGGCGAGCCGGCTTTGGGTTGGGGCCGGTCGCGACTCCCGAAACGGCTAGTCGCACCGCGCCCTCCGAAGCGTTGATCCCGAGGACGCTGAGCAGACCACCGCCGGGCAAGGGGACGACGGGCGACTCCACTTGGCCGTTAGGCGAGAAGCGGTACAGAGGCTGGAGTTCTACGGAATTCCCGTTTCGCTCTACGGCCACGTTCGCTCCGATGGTCACCAGTCCACCCTCCTGCATCTGCACCAGGGCGTTGCCTTCCGCCTGGAGGTCGAAGTCGACGAAGCGCAGAGTGACGTCTCCGAGGGTCGTCGACTGATCCTTGGTCAACTCGAACTGCTCGCTGCCCATGGTCTGACCGGGGTCGAAATCGATCGGCGAGATGTAGAGGTCCTTCAAGGCGAGCCTGTGGATGTGAGGGTTTGCCATCACTTGCCGGGTGCGCTGATTGACGAAGAGCTTGGGGTAGGCGAGGTAGCTGCTGCCATCGGCGCGTACGACCTCGACCTCCATCTTCTCCTTCTCGAAGCCCTGGCGAGGGATGTAGCGATTGAAGGTCAGGGTCAAGTCACCGACCTGGCGAGCTACTCCCTGTTCGAGGGTGACCTTGGTGCTCTCGTCGTAGGCGGAAGATGCGAGGAAGCCGATCAGGATGATGCCAACGCCGACGTGGGCGAGGTAACCGCCCGCGCTTCGAAGTCCGCCGCGTCGTCCCTTCTGCACTGTTCTTACGAGATTCGTGACCAGGGCCAGAGAGGCGAGGAACACAAAAAGGAGGTGGAGGGGCTGGGTGATTCTCAAGCCCATGGCAAGGCCGACCGCCATGATGAGAGCCGCCACCGAAGCGCCCCCGATCTGGCGCGCGATCTCTCGAGCCGAGTTCCCGCGCCATGTCAGGTAAGGGACGAGGGAGAGGAGTCCGGCGATCAGGATCGCGATGGGCTGGTTGACCCGGTTGTAAAACGTCGGTCCAACTTGGCCGGGGTTTTCCATGAAGCGGGTGAGGATCGGTGCCGATGTCCCGATGGCGATGACCAGGGTAGCGATCCCGACGGCGATCGTAGACAGGACCAAGAAAGTGCCGCGAGAGAGGACTGGGTCCTCGTTGGACTCGGTGGGAATCTGTCCCAGCCGAGTGGCGAGGAGCCAGACAGACATGGCGAAGAAGAATCCCATCAGGGCAATCAACCAGCCGGAGATCCCGAGATCGACGAAGCTATGGACCGAGAAGTCAGCCAGGACCCCCGATCGGGTCAGAAAAGTCCCGTAGAGAACCGATAGGTACAGAAGACAAGCCACGACCAGATTGGCGCGTCGATAGCGTTGCTTCTGGCGCTCCAGGTGCAGACCGTGGATGAGGACGACCCCGAGGAGCCAAGGGATGAGGGAGGCGTTTTCGACCGGATCCCAGCCCCAGTAACCGCCCCAGCCAAGGGTCCTATACGCCCAGTAGCCACCCATGAGGATCGCGGTTCCCAGCACCAGGAATCCGCCCAACGCCCAGGGGAAGGTAGCGGAGGCCCAACGGTCGTAGCGTCGGCGCCACATCGCAGCCACGGCGAAGGAAAAGGGGATCGCGGTGGCCGCGTAGCCGATAAACATGATGGGTGGGTGGATCACCATCCAGTAGTCCTGGAGGAGCGGGTTCAATCCCGATCCGTCGGTTGGCGTCTGAGCCAGCATGACGAAGGGATTCTCCCGGACCAGGATGAAGAGCAACCCCAGTTGGGTGAGCGTGAAGACGATCATCACCGCGGCCTCGTCTCGCTTGGCCGCGTAGGCGAGTGGGACACCCAGCAGGGAACCCCATAACAACCAGATGAGGAAGCTACCCTTTTGGCCAGCCCAGAAGGCCGCAAACTGGAAAAACCACTGAAGATCGAGCCCCGAGTACTGATAGACGTACTCGATGCGGAAGTCGCGCCGCATCAGGAGGATGATGAGCACACCGGCGGCAAGGACCACGGAGAGTGCGAAAAACTGGTACGCGCGGCGCGCGAATCGGCGCTTGTCGGGATCGTCCTCGGTCAGGACCTGGCTGTATCCCCAGATCGCGGTAAGGGCGAATAGGAGCGCACACCAGATGGCGAGAGCGCCGGGTAGGTAGAGTTGACTGAAATAGTTCATCGTGGGCGCTCTGGAATTATGGGCGAGTTTCTACCTTCTAGAGGAATAGACTCCATCAGGGTCGCATCATCCGTAGGTCTTCGTCTCGGTAGTTTCGATACCCTGGTACTTGCTGGGGCACTTGACGAGTAGCTTGTCGGCGACAAAGACCTTCTCGCCTCCGTCGTAGTGACCGATCGCCACGATACTGATCGCATCTTCGAAGTTGGCCGGTTTCAGGCCGTGGTAGCGAACTCGCATCGTGGCCGACGAGTCCTCCTCGGAGAGGGTGAACATCAGGGCCTCCCGTTCGGAATCGTAGAGACTGCTGTCGGAAACTAGAGCGCCTGCGATCTGCAGGTTGCGATCCTGTCGTTCCGCCTGCTCGAAGGAGACATAGGGGGTCAACGTCTCACGAAAGGAGTTGAGGGCGAATCCGGCAAAAACGAGGAGGAGGAGAGTGCCGAAGATATAGAGGGTCGGTCGCTTGCGACGCGGTACTGCAGTCGCGGCTTTGGTCTCAGGTGAGGCGGTGTTGGTAGGGGGAGTGGAATCGCTCATGTGTCGTCCTCTCGCCGGCCGATGCGGGCCTCGAGTCGAAGTAGGTAGAGGAACAGGGCGGTCCAAGCCGCTAGGTTCAGGCCGACCAACCAGATGTCATTCATGATAGCAGTCCTCGATGCCGTCGTCTCCCTTCGAGGGCGGCCAGGCGGGTCTGCAGGCGCAGGATCCAGAAAAACAGGGCGGTAAAGCCAATGGCGCCGGCCAGGAGGACCTGCAGCATGCGGCTCTCCATGTCGACTGATCCGCGGTCGTTGATCACCGAATCAGGGTGCAGGGTGAATTGGACGATTCGGGGAAGGACGAAGAAGAAGAAGGGCGCCACGATTAGTCCGAGCACGGCGTAGACCGAGGCTAGCCGCGCCTCCGTCTCGGGGTCCTCGACGGCGTCGCGTAGGACGAGATAGGCCGCGTAGAAGACGAGGACGATGACGATCGAAGCCTGGCGCGGGTCCCAGTTCCAATAGGCGCCCCACATCACGCGCGCCCAGAGAGCGCCGGTGATGGTCGCGAGCACGCAGAAGAGAAGGCCGATCTGTACCGCGGCCTCTGACCTACGATCGTCTTCAGGACGCCTTCGCTTGAGGTAGAGGATGGCGTAGACGCCGGCCGTGATGAAGGCGACGAAGGCGCCCCAGGCCATCGGAACGTGGAAGAAAAGGATCCGGCTCGATTGGCCGACAAAGCCTTCGGCCAGCGGGGCGTAGAGGAACGCGCCGCAGATGCAAAGCGATATCCAGAGCCAGAGGCTCCAGCGCAAGAGTGTCTTCATCGGTTCATGGATTCCATATCACGGGGAAGAGCATCAGCCCGCCGACAGTCAGGGATGCATCATACAGCACCAGTTGTTGGAGCACGTTGAGATCCAAGCCTCCGACCACGGCTCCCCGGGTGAGTTCTACCGCCATCATCAGTAGGGGTAGGAGGAGCGGAAAGGCCAGGACGGGAAAGAGGGCGCCACGGCTTCGGGCCTGGGCCACCATGGCGGCCACCAGGACGCTGGCGACGGCCAGTCCCAGCGCTCCGAGGAGGAGGATGAGTACGAGCGCAGCCGGAGCGCCTACCGGAAGATCCATCATGGCGAGGAACAGCGGTGTCAGGAGGAGTTCCAGACCCCAGAGAAGTCCGATGGAGAAGGCTGCCTTGCCGGCGAAAATCGCCGAGGGCAAGGCGGACAGCCTGAGCGCGTCTGCGGTGTGCCCCTCCTCCTCGGCGACGAAGGAGCGCGGGAGGCCGGCTGCAGCCGCGAACAGCAGGATGATCCAGAGAATGACGGGAAGAGTTGTCGTGCGCTCCGCCGAGGAAACGCCGGCCGGGCCGAGCGCGAGGCTGACCGTGACCAGGGTTGTTACCGCGAAGAGGGCGATGGTGTGCAGCGCGTGGCGGGTCCTCAACTCGGTCCGCCAGTCTTTGGCGAGGACGGCGAGGGCTTGTCGTAGCCAGATCATGAGCCCGTGCCGTCCGACGTTGCTTCTCCAGAGGCTCTCTCACCCGCTGCGGAATGGGCGGAGATATCCGTGAGGTCGAGCACCCGATCGGTGGATAGGCCGAGCTGTATCGGTGACGCTACGACCGCCAGGCTCCCCCTTTCGAGGTGAGCGGACAGAAGCGCCTGGACTGCCTCCTCGCCCGCGGCGTCGAGGTTCTGGAACGGTTCGTCGAGAAGGAGAACCGGTGGCCGGTGCTGGAGTGCGAAACTCCAGCGAAGTCGCTGGAGCATTCCCGAGGAGAGGGCCCCGGCGGCGCGGTGGGCGGGAACTCCGAGGTCTCGAAGGAGAGCTAGCCCATGGTCGGGCTCGATGCCCCGCAGTCGGGCGTGAAATCCGAGGTTCTCCTCCGCGGTCAGGGACTCGTAGAAGGCGAGGCCGGGGCCGACCCAGCCGATCCGCTGCCGGCGAGCTTCGCTGTCGTGCAACTGTCCATCGACCTGCAACTCGATCTCGCCTGACTGGGGTCGTAGTAGGCCAGCGAGACAGCGCACCAAGGTACTCTTTCCCGACCCGTTGGCGCCGCGAACGAGGAGAAGCTCACCCGTCGCGACCCGTCCGGAGACGCCGCGAAGCACGGGCAGGCCGCCGAAGCCGTGGACCAGATCGCGGAAGATGAGGAGGGGGGGAGACACCGCGGAAGTATAGCGAGTCCCGCTGGGGCGAACTGGTCGTTCGCAGGACTCGTGAGGCGGCATGACGGGGCGGCCTTCGGAGTATCATCACGGCTATGAAGGGCTTAGCGATATCGTGCCTCACCGTCCTCCTCTCCGCCCTAGTGCTCTCCTGCGCGACGACGTCGTCCTCGACCTCGAGGTCGAGTCTTGGCGATTCGGCATCCCCGGAGCTCTCCAATGATCCGGCCCTCGAAGCGAGAGCACTCCAACTCCTCCTCGTCGACCGGCAGATCTATGAGCCCTACACCGTCGAACGCTCCATGCTCGGCGGACCGGATCTCCGACTGGATCTGGCGCGGGCTCTCGGAAGGATCTCCGACTCGCGAGCGATTTCTCCGTTGGAGGGTTTGCTGCAGGATGACTCCCCCGAGGTCCGACGGGCGGCCGCCTTCGCGCTCGGTGAGCACACCGCCGAGGACAACCTCGTGCCGCTCCTGGATGCGGTTGGCGATCCAGACCGCGAGACAGGGCGACTCGCCGTCGAGGCCCTGGCCAAATGGCAGGTGCCGGTTCAGCGGGTAGAGAACGCGCTCGTGGGGCTGCCCGAAGAGGAGGCCTGGACAAGGTTGTTGCCGGCGCTTTTTCTCTTTGATGAGACAAGGGCGGTTTCTCTGGCCATCCAAGGATTGGAACAGGGCGAGGCCCTCCACCGGCTGGCGGCGTTTGCACTGTGTCGAAACCCGAGGCCGGAAGGTCTACCCACCCTCCGTGAGCTGTCGGCGGATCCATCGCCTGAAGTTCGCGCCTGGAGCGCCCGCGCGCTGGGGAAAGTCGGGGAGCGAAGCGATCTCGAGACTCTGAGGACGCTTTTGGACGACGGCTCGCCAGGTCCCGTCGTGCAGGCCCTACGAGCGGGCAAGGGTCTCGTCGAAAGCCATGGCCTCGCGGCGCCCGAGGATTGGCGCGGTCGGATCAGCGAGTTGCTCGATGCCCCGACGGCGGGAGTCCGAGCGACGGCTCTCGAGGTCGCCGGGACTTGGCTCCTCGATCCTCAGCTGTCGGCCCGTCTGGTAGAGAGGGCGAGGAGTGGTCCCGAGCGAGAGCGGGAGCTAGCCTTTCTCGCCTTAGCGGAGGGTGGGGACCCGGTAGGCCTAGAGCTCATAGGAATCTTGGCGCGCTCCCCCTCGGCCGTCCTGCGGGGCGCGGCGGCGATCGGCGCGGCCGAGCTCGGTGACTTCGAAACCCTCGGGCGCCTGACGGCTGACGAAAGTCCGCGGGTCCGGATGGCGGCGCTGGAGGCATCGCTCGAGGGAGACACGGACGAGGACGGTGCAGTTCGAGTTCGTCTTGCCTTCGCGGATCCTGATCCGATCGTCCGCGCTGTCGCGCTGTCCTGGTTGAAGGACCATCCGGTCATTCCGTACGAGCCGATCGTCCTCGCTCTTCGGGGCGCCTGGAACGACCGCGAGCCGGATGCCCGACTCGCCGCAGTAGAAGCGTTGGAATCGAGAGCCAAGGCCAGCGCAGAAGAGCTCGACGCCATCGCGCTCGCCCTTCTCGAGTTGGCGGATGCTCCTGAATACCTACTCCGACGTCAGGTCATCCAGGCGCTGGGCGCTTTAAATCAGGAAGCGCCCCGCGTCGGGGCGGTGACGAGTCGACTGGGAACGACCGAGTATCGCGCCATCTGGTTGGCCTCACGTCAACCCTGGCACGCCGAGTTGGTGACCGACCATGGCACGTTGCAACTGGAGATCGACTGTCCTTCCGCCCCTCAGACCTGTCTCAACTTCGTCCAGCTGGCGGGACAGGGTTTTTACGACGGGCTGATCTTCCACCGCGTAGTCCCCGACTTTGTGGTCCAGGCGGGAGATCCGCGCGGTGATGGTTGGGGTGGTCCGGGCTACGCCATCCGCGATGAGATCAATCCTCTCCGCTTCCACCGGGGAGTGCTGGGTATGGCCCTCTCGGGTCCCCACACCGGCGGAAGCCAGTTCTTCATTACCCTCGCCGATCAGCCGCATCTCGACGGTGGCTACACCGTCTTCGGTCGGGTCACCGAGGGACTCGACATTCTCGATCAGATCGTCCAAGGCGATCGCATCGTGGCACTGCGCCCGCTGGAATCCAACTTACCTCGCTTTGTCATGCCGACGACACCGCGGGGTCAGTGAGCTGAGTGAGTCGTGCAACCTTCCTCCATCGAGAGCGTAGTTAGCGGTGGCCGTGGCAACCACTAAACCTACAGATAGTGAGTTGGTGGTGCGCATCCTGGACGGAGAGCACGAGCTCTATGCCGAGATTGTGAGTCGGTACCAGGGACGGCTGGTCAACTTCTTGAACCGGCTGTTGCGGAATATGGAGGCAGCCCACGATGTGGCGCAGGACGTTTTTCTCAAGGTCTACAACGCCTTGGATCGCTTCGACCCCAAGTACAAGTTTTCGACTTGGATCTTTCGGGTCGCGCACAATCAGGCGATCGATGAGATACGCAAGCGACGAATCAAGTGGGTTTCACTGCAACGTCGGGATTCTTCGGACGACAGCGAATATGAGTGGGAGATACCCGACCCCGACGCGTCGCCTTACCGGGACCTACGCAATCGAGAACGTGGAGATGCCATCCACTTGGCGATCGACAACCTACCCGAAGACTATCGAGAGCTCGTGGTCATGCGTCACTACGGCGAGCTATCCTATGACGAGATCGCGCAAATCAAGGAGATGCCCCTCGGCACTGTCAAGAACAAGCTCTTTCGGGGGCGACAGATGTTGAAAGAACAGCTGACGGAGTATCTGGGAGAATGACCGAGATGGAGAACAAGGATAGAGACTACCGTAGGCTCCTCGACCTGGAGAGTGATGGCGCTCTCGAGACGACCGATGGGCCGGCCCTGCGTGCGGCACTGGAGACTTCCTCGGAACTGCGCGAAGAACGACGCCAGCTGGTTCAGCTGAATGAGCTGTTGTCGGCGAGCCGTATCACCCCGCGCTCCGGCTTCGTCGACGAGGTCATGGCCCGTCTTCCCGCCTCACCGGGATGGTCGACGGCACCGGTTCCGGCTGCCCGACGCTGGCGTTTTCCGGTCGCGGCCCTGGTGATGTTGGCGGTGGTGGGCGCGTTCCTCATGAGCCTCGACCCGGGCGGTCTGCAGGCAGCTGCGTCGGTCGGCGGTCTGATGGCGTCGATCGGTAGTCTGTTGACTTCGACGCTTATGGCGGGCGCTGGCCTGCTCGGCGCCTCCTGGCGCGGAGTGGGAATGGCACTCGGCGAAGCCCTCACCCTTCCCCAGCAAGTGGCCTTTGGCGCTGCGGTTCTCGCCTTGAACATCCTGCTGTTCCGCCTCGTTCGACGCGGTCGGCGGGAGAGGGCCACCGAGCGCACGGGAGCCGTGAATTCTGACTAGTCCCAAGGCGGCTGGAATCTTGTGCGGTCGACCGATTCGGCAAGGACTGCTTTGTCTTTTCCTCGCCCTGGGGGTGGGGGCCTGGACTCCCGTCCAGGACGCGACGGTACAGGACGAACCACCGTCGACCCCTGACGATCGATCCGAGGCTGACGATCGATCCGGGGCGGCTCCGGCTCCTCAGGCCGCAGCTCTTCAGACCCCGGCTCTTCATTTGGCGTCGGGCACCTTGGCCCGCAGCCAATTGGTGGCCTTGGGACGGGATCTCCTGGTCGAAGGAGAGGCGCTTTCCGACGTCGCCGTGGTCCATGGTTCGGCCCGTATTACCGGTTCGGTGGCCGGGGACGTGATCGTCCTCAGCGGGGATGTCGAACTGTCCGACGGGGCCTCGGTAGCCGGCGATGTCTACGTTCTCGGGGGACAGGTCAAGGTGGCGCCGGGCTGCGAGATTGGCGGACGCACGGTCGCCTACCCCACGGTTTCACAGGCCTGGATGACTCTGATGGAGGGGCCGAGCCTCGGCCTTTCCGCCACCTCACCCGTGGTCCTCGGCGCCAAGATCGCTTTGATCTGCGGTTGGCTCGCTGTGGCTCTTCTCCTCTTCGCCACCGCTGGTCGGGAGGTGTTGACGACGTCGAAGAGCATCACTGCCTCGCCTTTCCGCAACTTCGTGGTGGGCCTGACGGCGGTGAGCTCGATGGTACTCACCGCGGTCTTTGTCAGCTCCTTTGCCGCCTCACTGCTGGGACTTCCGATGCTCTTCCTCGTCGGGCTCTTCGGCCTTCTGCTCAAGCTCTGGGGAATGACCGCGGTCTTCCATGCCCTCGGAGTGTGGATCGCGGAGCGTTTGGGCCAGGCCAAGAGTCTGCCCCAGAACGCAGCCACGGTGGGACTCCTCATGTTGGGAACCTTCAAGTTGCTTCCCTACGTCGGGGTCTGGACCTGGACGGTGGCGACCCTGATCGGCGTCGGTGCGGCATTCTCGACCAAGTTCGGTCGCGATGAGCCGTGGATCCAGTCTGCCTGACATCAAAGGCTCTCCTCCGGTAGGCATCGGTCGGATCGCCGCCCGCACGCTCAGACTTGCCCCACACTGCGTCATACCGTAGGCTCAGCCGTTGATAGAAGGAGCGCGATGTGACGGACAGCAAGATATTCGGTGTGGTTGGGGCGGGAACGATGGGGCACGGGATCGCTCAAGTAGCGGCGCAGGCCGGCTTCGACGTGGTTCTCGTCGACCTGTCGGCTAAGGCCCTCGACAAGGCGCGAGCGGGAGTGGCGAAGAGCCTGTCGCGATTGGTCGCGAAGGAGCGGCTCACCGAGGCCGAAAGCGACGCTGCCCTGGCTCGGATCAAGACGAGTCAGAAGATCGAAGACCTGTCGGACGCCGGCCTGGTGGTGGAAGCGGTGGTCGAGCGGGAGGACGTCAAGACCAAGGTTCTGTCGGACCTCGATCGAGTGTGCTCCCCCGACGCCATCCTCGCTACCAACACCAGCTCGATCTCGATCACGCGGCTCGCCGCCGTCACGTCCAGTCCCGAACGGGTGATCGGCATGCACTTCATGAATCCCGTACCGGTGATGCAGTTGGTGGAGATCATCCGGGGTTTGGTCACCTCGCAGGCGACCTACGACGCCGTGGAGCAGGCGACTCGACGGCTCGGCAAGATTCCGGTCGAGGTCCACGATGCCCCGGGCTTTGTTTCCAATCGGGTCTTGATGCCGATGATCAACGAGGCGATCTTCTGTCTCTACGAAGGAGTAGGGGAACCCGAAGCGATCGATTCGGTGATGAAGCTGGGGATGAACCATCCGATGGGACCCCTCGCGTTGGCGGATCTCATTGGACTCGATGTTTGTCTCGACATCTTGCGTGTCCTTCAAGGAGGCTTCGGCGACCCCAAGTACCGCCCTTGCCCTCTACTGGTGAAGAAGGTCGACGCCGGTCATCTCGGCCGCAAGTCGGGACGCGGCTTCTACGATTACTCGAGCTAGGCCGGAGAACGGCCCTCCGACAGGGAGATCCATGTACTGCCAGGCTTGTCGAGCAAAGAACCCGGACGATGAGGAGTATTGTCGGCGCTGCCATCAGAAGCTGATGATCCTTTCGGGTCCCCTGGCGAGCGAGGAGGGGCTCGAGGATCTCGAAGAGGATTTCTCCTTCGACGAGCACTTACTCGAGCGGATCTCGATCCTCGAAGAGGCCCTGAAGCGCACCACCGAGACGGTGCAGCAGTTGCTCAATGTCGTCAGCAAGCAGCAGGAGAGTCTTGCCCTGACCGAGGCCGGCGTGGCGACGGCCCGGGAGCTCCTCGAACGCCATGAAGTGGTCGAGGAGGAAGCCTGGGAGGCAACCTGGCGTCGACACCGCTCCATTCGCTTGCTGGCGATCGAGAAGCGGGACCACTTCCAGCACTACCGAGCCCGGATTCGGTCTCTGCACCGAGGTGGGGAGCCCGAGCGCTTCGACGACCTGCTCGACCTCACGGAACAGGCCTTCGCCGCTATGGATCTCGAGCGGGCTATCGACGCTCTGGAGTTGGCCTTTGAGTTGGATCCTTCGAATCACGAGATGGCACACTTTCTCGGTGAAACGCTGTTCAACGCCGGCAGAGCCGCCGAGGGATTGACCTACTTCGAGCAGCTCCTGGCCCTCGAGCCTGACCACTACGAGGGATTGGTGTACGCCGGGGTCATCCAGCACGAGGAGGGTGATCGCGAGGTCGCTGACCGCCACCTTCGTCGGGCCGAGGAACTCTATCCCGACGCCTTCCTACCCCACTTCTCGCTGGGAGCAGTCTGTGCGGCGCGAGGGGATGCTCGAGAGGCAGCCCAGCATCTGCGTCGAGCGGTCGCGATCGACGCGGCTCCGCAGGCTCTCTTTCTCTTGGGTCGCAGCTATCAGGAGTTGGGCGAGGTGGGGCGAGCGATTCGCGAGCTCGAGGCGGCGGTGGAGAAGAGTCCCGATCTCGAAGAGGGCTTCTACCAGCTCGGCCTCGCCTACCTCGACCGCCGATGGAATCGCAAAGCTCTGGAAGCATTCCGCCAGGCGCATGAGCTCAATCCCCAGAAGTTCCACTATCGAGAGTTGGTCCGCTACCTCGCCGATTCCGGCGACTCGCCTTTACCGAAGGTGCCGGAGACGATCGCCGGAGCCCTGGCTCGAGGGGAGGAGGCTCTGGCCCACGATGAGCCCGAAGAGGCCTATCGACAGTTTCGCGAGGCCCTCCGAGCGGCGCCCGATCACCCGACCCTCCTGACCTACTACGCCCTGACCTGTCTCGCTCTCGATCGTACTCAGGAGATCGAGGAGACGGTGAAGCGGATCGCGGCGGCAGAGCCGGGGGAGATGCTGTTGGCGACCGCCTATGCCATCTGGATCGAGGCGCTGCGGAGTGCTGGGCGATTCGAAGAGGGGCACCAAGTGGGCCACCAGTTGCTCGACATCGTGGACGGCAACGTCTCTCGGACCATCGCTTACTACGAGATGGCTTGGAGTCTGGCCGAGATGGACGGAGATCTCGACGAGGCTCTCGGCCTGGCCCGACGGGCTCTCGAGATCTCTCCCGAGGAACTGCGCCAGTTTCCCCTGGCGGCGCTAGGCTGGGTTCACTACAAGCGCCAGGAGTTCCCACAGGCGGTCGACTACCTCGATCGCGCCAATCGACTCGGAACGTCGAGTTCGACTTTGACTCAACTCGGGATGGCCCTCTTGGCCTCCGGGGAGGAAGAGGAAGCTCGAAGCGTCCTCGACCGGGCTCGAACCCTGCGAGCCCACGGTTCCGGAGTCGAGTTCAAGATGATGGAGTGCCTGCGCGACAGCCGGCGCATGTACGATCGCCTGACCGAGCAGAGCGATCGACGCGCCTGAGGGCAGCGTCGCCCCCTTCGCGATGACCCAACCTTCCCCATGATTTAGACGCGTCCATCCGCGGCGCGATACGCAGCAATACGTCAGGAGATCCCCCAATGCGCTGGAGCCGTTACTACCTCTTCACCACCCGCGAGGTGCCGTCCGATGCCGAGGTCATCAGCCATCAACTGATGATTCGCTCGGGCATGATCAAGAAGGTCGCGTCGGGCATCTACACCTACATGCCTTTCGGCTGGCGCAGCCTGCAGAAGCTCATGACGATCGTGCGCCGAGAACTCGGGGCAGCCGATGCCATCGAGCTCAGCATGCCGGCGGTGCAGCCGGCTGAGCTCTGGCAGGAGTCGGGGCGTTGGCAGCGCTACGGCAAGGAGCTGCTGCG
>JAIOJS010000465.1 GCA_019911795.1 Thermoanaerobaculia bacterium
CGCGGCGCTCGGTGGGGGGCAGAGGACGGAGAATCTGAAGGAGAACTTCGATGGCGCCGGGGGAACCCGCCATCAATTCGTAGGCCAGCCATCGGGCCTCGGGAGTGGTGCTCGGCAGGGGGCCGAGATCGGCACCGAGCGCCGCGCGGACCTTCTTGCGACCGGTCGGGGCAAGGAGTGAGTCGAAGGCGCTACGGAGTGACGAAGCTGCGAAATCGATGCCCGGCCCCCAGGGCGTCTCGGCCGGCACCACCCAGTCCGCGACCGGCGGTCGATCCGCCCATCCGGAAGGCAGGCCGGCGCCGAGACTCGCGGCGACCCGTTGCAGGCTGTCGACCGGTACGGGTCCGCCGCGGCTGGCCAAGGTGACCAGGACGAGCGTCGTTCCCGAGCGCCGGCTCTCCTCGAGGAGGTGCCCGACAAAACGCGAGGAGGGGGTCAGGTCGATGTCGTTGGGCGCGCCGAAGAAGAAGCTTCCGTAGACCCTACGCAAGGCCCGACGGTGGATGAGTTCGAGGATTCCCTCTTCGAAGCAGAACGGACTGCCGCCGGCAGATTGACTGAAGCGGTCGATGACGTCCTGGGGCATCTCCAGGCCTTCACAGACGCGTGAAGCGTGTAGGAAGGTGGCATCGGTCGACAGCATCGGAACCTCGACCCCGAGGAGGGATCCGGCACGAGGTCCCCACGCCGTCGAGGTGCGACCGGCGAGCAGTATCGTCAGGCGATCAGGCTCGACCGGGATGTCCAGGAACTTCTCGAGGTAGGCCATGTCCTCGGCGGTAGAGCGCTGAAGATCGTCGAAGACAAGACAGAGTGGGTGTTGCTGGGCGAACGCCTGGAGCCGCTCGATGAAGTCCGCAGTGGATTCGACGCTGGCCTTGTCGGCACTGATCAGGGAGGGGAAGAGGCCCTCGAGAACGTGTTCGAGGGACATCGCGAGGCGTTCCTGGAGGGGAGCGCCGGATCGACTCGGTGTCACGGTGACGATCGCTTGCCCCCGGGGCTGACTGAGCACTTCGGAGACGAGCCGGCTCTTGCCGCTGCCGAGGGGGCCTTGAACCCGTACCCGCCCGGTGGCCAGCGCTTCGGAGAGGGCTCGTTCCGACTGGCGCCGCGGAACCCATTCGATGCGGCGACCGAAGATGCGCGAATTGCGGACCTGGGGGCGACCGGGGGCCGATCCTCGACTGACCCTTTGCAGCGGCACCTCGGCCAGCGACCGGGTTGACCAGCTTCCCGCCGACTTCGTCGCCCAGTGACCCTCGAGCGTGTGAACCGCTCGGCTAGAGACGTAAAGGCCAGGCTCGAGATCGAGAGTAGGTCTCTGGGCGAGAGCCTTGATCAGGGGGTCTCGGTCGTCGAGTATCCAGCGTTCTTTGTGGGATTCCACGAAGCCGGGCGCAACCAGGAGGACCAGTCGCGCCAGGGTCGGCAGATGGGAATCCTGCTCCTGCTGTAGCAAATCCAAACCGAGTTCGAGAGTGGTGTCGAGGGTGTTGGCAATCGACTCGGAGACGGTGCAGGCGAGGATTCCCGGCGCGGCTCGATGAAGGCCGGGCAACAGCTCCTCGAGTCGACCGGCGAAACTCTCCCAATCGCGGCTCTGGACGTCGGGGCCCCCGATGTAGAGCAGGGCGGCGGGGAGGCGCCAGGAGAGTTCCGTTGACAGCTCCGTCGATGGCTCGTTGGGGGTGATCTCGAGGCCGGGATTGGGGGTTGGATCGGCGGCTGGATCGGCGGACCTTGTCATTCAACGCTCCGTGACTCGTGATGATACCCCAAGTCCCCGTCATGGATGGGGTAGCTGATGGTACAATATGCCAGTTCTCGGCGTGTTCTGCTGGTCAAACCCCGATCGTTCGGCTGCAGCGTCTCACTTCGAAGCATCTTATTGAGTTCCCCCGCCTCTCCGGTCTAGGACCTCCCTGTCC
>JAIOJS010000466.1 GCA_019911795.1 Thermoanaerobaculia bacterium
GTTCCGGGGTCCGACGATATCGGCGCTCACCTCGTCACTTCGTTGATGTCGGCGGCAGCCCTGCTCTTGGGGTACTTCTGTCTGACCCTCTATCTGATAGGAACCCGGCGGCTAGTCCGCCGCTCGCGGTCTGGTGGTAGTGGACTCGAGGCCCAGTACCGAGCGGTGACTCGCAAGATCCTGATCGCTTGCTGCATCGGGGCCGTTCCCCTCATCGGCCTCTTCGCGACGGGGCTCCCCACCTATATCGGCCGCTGGGAGCCTGGAGCTCACCACATGCTCTTCTTCGTGGCTCTCGTGTGTCAGTTGATCGCCCAAGGATGGCTGTTCGGTCTCATCGGAAGGGGTGAACGCCTGCTCGGAGAGGTCGCGATCGCGGAGTATAATGAGGGCGCTCCATAGGCGTCTCGACCCACCGCGGACGGTACACCGACCGGCATCCAGGCTTCCCGATCCATCACTCCGCCGGGCCCCAAGGAACGGCTCGAGTAATTCGTGTGACGACGCGGTTGTCCAACCCGCTCGTCATGGCCTTTAGAAGTTCCTCAAGATCCTTACCCCAGACTCTCATCCAGTACGCTTAGGAGACTCCGTGACCGATACTCGAGAAAAGGTAGTGCTTTCCGGAATGCGCTCGACGGGCCGCATTCATCTCGGCAACTACTTTGGTGCGATCAAGAACTGGGTCGAACTCCAGGACCAGTACCCTTGCTATCTTTTCGCCGCCGACTGGCATGCTCTGACCACGGACTATGCCGATCCCTCGAAGGTGGCGGAAAACACCCTCGACGCGGTGGCGGACTGGATTGCCGCGGGTGTCGACCCCGAGCGTTGCGTTCTCTTCGTCCAGTCGATGGTTCCGGAACACGCAGAACTCCATCTTCTGCTGTCGATGCTCACTCCTCTGGGATGGCTCGAGCGGGTGCCGACCTACAAGGACCAGATGCAGCAGATCGAGAGCAAAGACCTGTCTACCTACGGTTTCCTCGGTTATCCGGTTCTGCAGACGGCGGACATCATCATCTATCGGGCCGACTTCGTGCCCGTCGGGGCAGACCAGGTAGCCCACTTGGAGATCAGCCGCGAGATCACCCGGCGCTTCAACTCCTACTACGGCGATGTGTTTCCCGAGCCCAAGCCGCTCCTGACCAAGTCCTCGAAGGTGCCGGGGCTCGACGGTCGCAAGATGTCGAAGTCCTACGGCAACGGGATCGGACTAACTGACTCGCCGGAGGAGATTCGTCGCAAGTGCATGCAGATGTTCACCGATCCGGAGCGACTGAGAAAGACCGATCCCGGCCGGCCCGAGGTGTGCAATCTCTACCGCTTTCACGAACTCATCTCCGATGACGCGACCCAGGAGCGGGTCGCGGTGGAGTGCCGGGCGGCGCAAATCGGCTGTGTCGAGGACAAGCGCTTGTTGGGAGACCTGATGGTCGACTACCTCGCACCGTTCCGGCGTCGCCGGGAGGAGTTGCTCAACGACGCAGGAACTCTGCTGGATATTCTGATCGAGGGTTCTCGAAAGGCTCGCGAGCGGGCCCAGGAAACGATGGAGAGGGTCCGGT
>JAIOJS010000467.1 GCA_019911795.1 Thermoanaerobaculia bacterium
GAGGGTGATACCGATCTGGCGGGTCGCGAAGTCGGCTTGTTCCCAGCCGAGTACGGTCAGGGCCAGTAGGGTGATGGGAACGAGAAGGGCGGCTAGACGCTGGTCGCCACGAACCCAGCTCCAGTCTCCTCGACTCCACAATGGGTGTCGCGGTTTCACTAGCGAATTATATGAGTGGAACGCGAAACGGCCGGCCCCAGGTGGGGTCCGGCCGTTGTCTGAGCCTCGAACGGCTACTCGTTGACTGTAACCCCCAACCACTAACCGTTCGAGGGTTGCAGTCCACTGGAGGACTAGTAGCGGTACATCTCTGGCTTGTACGGACCCGCGGCGGGAATACCGAGGTACTTCGCCTGTTCAGGGGTCAGGGTGGTGAGTTTGACCGAGAGCTTGTCGAGGTGAAGTCGAGCGACCTCCTCATCGAGGATCTTGGGGAGGACGTACACCTTGTTCTCGTACTTCTCGGTGTTGACCACCAATTCGATCTGAGCCAACACCTGGTTGGTGAACGAGGCTGACATGACGAAGCTGGGGTGACCCGTCGCGCAACCGAGGTTGAGAAGACGTCCTTCTGCGAGAATCAACACACCGTGGCCATCGGGGAAGATCCACTCATCGTATTGCGGCTTGATGTTATCCCGCCGGATACCGGGGATCTTGGCGAGCCCGGCCATGTCGATCTCGTTGTCGAAATGGCCGATGTTGCCGACGATCGCCTTGTCCTTCATCTGCGCCATGTGGGCCGCGGTGATGATGTCCTTGTTGCCGGTGGCGGTGACGAATACGTCCGCAATGGCGACGACATCCTCGAGGGTCTTCACCTCGAAGCCTTCCATGGCGGCCTGGAGAGCGCAGATCGGATCGATTTCGGTGACCACGACACGGCAGCCCTGGCTCTTGAGCGCCTGGGCGCAACCCTTGCCGACCTCTCCGTAGCCACAGACGACCGCGAGCTTGCCGGAGAGCATGACGTCGCTAGCACGGTTGATACCGTCGATGACGGAGTGACGGCAACCGTAGATATTGTCGAACTTGCTCTTGGTGACGGAGTCGTTGACGTTGATGGCGGGAAAGAGGAGGGAGCCGGTCTCTTCCATCTGGTACAGGCGATGGACGCCAGTGGTGGTCTCCTCGCTGATACCAATCATGGCGTCGGCAGTGCGCTGCCAGCGTCCGGGATTAACGACCAGCTCCTGTCGTAGGAGGTCGAGGGTGACTCCCCACTCCTCGGGCTCGGTTTCACTATCGAAGGACGGCACGGCGCCGGCCTTCTCGAACTCGACACCCTTGTGGATCAAGAGAGTGGCGTCGCCGCCGTCGTCGACGATGAGGTCGGGACCGGTGCCATCGGGCCACATCAGGGCCTCTCCCGTGCACCACCAGTACTCTTCCAAGGTCTCACCCTTCCACGCAAAGACGGGGACACCCTTGGGTTGTTCCGTGGTGCCGCCAGTCTCGGGGCGTCCCACCACCACGGCGGCCGCGGCATGGTCCTGAGTCGAGAAGATATTGCAGGAGACCCAACGGACGTCGGCGCCGAGGGTGGTGAGGGTCTCGATCAGGACGGCGGTCTGGACCGTCATGTGGAGGCTCCCCATGACCTTCTTGCCGGCCAGGGGCTTGTCGGTACCGAACTTGCGGCGCAGGGACATCAAGCCCGGCATCTCGTGTTCGGCAAGAGCGAGCTCCTTGCGGCCAAAGTCGGCGAGGGTGATGTCGGCAATCTTGTAAGGCAGGCGTCCGACGGCTTCGGCGGCGGCGAACGGGGCGTGTGAGTCGAGTGTTGCTACGGTCATATGGAACTCCTAGTGGGTAAAGGGTCTCGAGATATTCTCGAGATCTAGACTTGGTTCAGTTTCGAGAGTTGGGGTTGTTGGATAAGTCTGAAGGCAAAAACGGTGAGGTCGGGCTAGTGAGGCTTCTCGCTGGTCTGAGCGACGGCGACGAAGAGGCCGGGTCCAGTCGATGCAGGGACGGCTGGTAGGGGGGAGTAGCGAAATGCCTTGCTGGCGGTTGAGAAGCCAGCCGGTTGCAGGTACCCAGCCATTTGATCTTGGGAGAAGCCGAGCCAGACATGGCCCATCTCCTGTCGCAGCTCCTCGCGGGCGTGGGGTAGAAGGTCGACAACCAGAAGGCGTCCTCCCGGCCGCAACACCCTCCTCGCCTCACTCAAGACCCGCAGGGGGTCGGGGCTGAGATGAAGAGCGAGGAAGAGGGCGGCCACGTCGAGGGTATGGTCGGCGATGGGTAGACTCTCGAGTCGCCCCTCACGGAGCTCGACGTTCTCGAAATCATCGAGGCGGCGATGGGCGGCCTCGAGCATGCCTTCGGACTGATCGATCGCCAGAACCTTGCCGACGGCCGGAGCGAGCGCCTCGGCGACTCGACCAGTTCCGCAGGCAAGGTCGCCCACCGTTAGGTCGCTGCCGAGAAGCCAGGCCATGGCCAGGAGGTCGAAGCGAGGACCGAAGAGGTCGTCGCGAAGGCGATCCCACTCTCCGGCGCTACTGGCAAAGAACTGTTCGGAGCGACTGATGCGTTCGCGGAGGACACCCTTGAGTCGAAGCCGGTCGCGCTGGACGGCGGCGTTGCTCGAGAGCTGTTCGCGGATCAACCGCCAGAGGCTACCCGCGGCGCCATTCACGGCAACCGGACGATAGAGGTTGCTGGTGCCGTCGCGACGCGACTGGACCCACTGGTCGTCGGCAAGGATGCGCAGGTGGCGACTCACCGTGGACTGAGGAAGCTGAAGGATCGAACAGAGTTCTGACACCGTAAGTTCCTGATCTTCGAGAATCTGCAAGATGCGGCAGCGAGTCGTGTCGGCGAGGAGGGTTGCCGTATCTAGTATCGCGGGGCGGGTCTCCTCCGCAGTGGCGTATCCGTTCATCCGGATGGATGATCTCACGATGTAGTACGACTGTCAAGTGAGAGCCTCAGGGAGAGAAGACGTGGCTGTAGAAGAGATTCACTGGAAAACAAAAAGGGGGGCCGAAGCCCCCCTTTTTGAGTTCCGAGGAACTCTCCTAACTAATCAGCTGATTAGAAGGAGAACCGCAGGCCGACGCGGACGAACCGGGGGTTCTGCCACGAGGTCGCGGTGTTGAACGCCGTGTTGGTTGGCGGCGTTGCTGGATCACCAGGCTGAATGGTGGACACCGTGTTGGTGAACCAGTTCAGCGGCTGGTAGTCCTCATGGGCCGGCGTGTAGCGGTTGCTACGCGTCAGCTCACCTTGACGGTTGAGCAGGTTGAAGACATCCACGAGGATCTTCAGCTGCTTGTTGCCGCCGAGGTTGATTGGGTAGTCGAGGTGGAGATCCATCTCGTACGCATCGTCGACGCGACCGAAGGCACCACGCTCGGAGAGGTAGTACTCCCAGTTGGCGTAGGCATCGGAGTAGCCCATGGCGGTGACCGGCGTTCCGGTCCGGTAGTAGGTGGAGATACCGGTCGTGAGACCGAAGTCAAACTGGTAACTACCGTCGAACTTCACCTGCCACTCGCGGTCGCCGGAAAGGAGTCCGGTGTTGTTGACCGAGAAATCGTAGTAGTCGAAGGCCGAGTTGAGGTTCGGATCCAGCTGTCCAGTGGACGCCTGGAAAGTACCGTCGTAGCTTCCCTTGAGCTCGGACCAGAGGGCCGAGGCCAAGAATTGGAAGTTGTTGGACAGGCTCTTACGTACCGTAACCTCGATACCGTCGTAGGTACGAACGGGCTCGTCGAGCTCATGGAAGGTCTCGTTGTAGCCGAAGGCGTAACCGAGATCGTAAGTACCGGACAACTCGTTCTTGCCGGGGTTACCGATGAAGTAGTCACCGTCAGCCGACAGCGCATCTTCGATGACGCTGTTGAGCTCGCGGCTGATGTACTTCACACCAATCGCCATGTTGTCTGCGATTTCCATCTCACCACCGACGATGATCTCCTCGATGTACTGACCGGAGGTCGCAGGATCGACGCGGGAGACACCGCCACCCAGGGTGGTGGAGAGTCGGTTGGTGCCCGGATCGCCGGCGAAGGCGCCGGGGTTCTGGTCCTGGTTGTAAGCGAAGACCGAGATCTCACCGCCGAAGGAGCGAATCACGATGTCCATCGGAATTGTCTCGTAGAAGTAGCCCCAGTGCGCGAAGACCTTGGACTGGCCGTTGTTGAGCGGATCCCAGACGACACCGATGCGAGGCGCGGCGTTGTCGTCGATGTTGGCACTCACCTCACCGAAGGCGTTGTAGAGCTTCTGGACCTCCATCCGGTAACCGAGGTTCACGGTGAAGTTGGAAGCCGGACGCCAGGTGTCCTGCAAGAAGTAGGCGTAGTTGTCAGCCTTGGTATCGACGGTCAACGGGTTGTTGACGTCCGATGCCGTAGCCGAGTACGGGTCGATCTTGGTGTTGACGTAGTACCGATGGCGGTAGTAGTAGTCGCCACCGTTGGGGCAACGACTCGCCGAGCAAGCGAAGCGATAGATCCGCTCGCCACCACTGTTGTAGTTGGCGTTGACGACGCCGATCTCTTCATACTCGTAGCCACCCTTGATTTCGTGCTGGCCAGCGAAGTCCTCGAGGAAGTACGTGAGGTCACCACGGAGTTGATCGCGGGTGAACTCTTGGTCCTGGAAGAAGCCGATTCCCGAGGAAGCAGGCGCACCGGCCCAACCGAGGGGCACGGTACCGTCGCCAAGAGGATCGGTGCTGTCGACGAAGGCCACTAGGTTACGACCAGGTCCACCGGTGGTCTGCTCCTCGTTGTGCTGCGAGATGCGGAGGTTTCCGATCAAGCTCGAGGTGAAGATACCGTCGTAGTTGAGCGCGTAGTCGAGAGCGCCCGTCTCCAGGGTCTGGTTGTAGTGGGTTGCCGGAGCGGCGAGCGAGCCGAGGGCACCCTCGCGGGTGGACGGGTCACCGAATACGGAAGCCGAAACGGTGTGGCTCGGATGAGCCAGCCACGTCAGCTTACCGGCGTAGAGGTCACGCGTGGTGTCGTCGCTGAAGCTGTCGCCACGGAAGGGAGCACCGGGAATTCCCAGGGCGCCGAAGTCTTCGAGGGACTCGAGGTCGTTGCTGTTGTCGACACGGTCGTAAGCAGCGAAGAACCAGAGTCGATCCTTGACGAGGTAGCCGCCAAGGTCGAGACCGAAGTCGGACCGAACGAAGCCAACCGTCTGCGTGGAACCGGATACGGCACCATTCTCGGCCTCACCCTTGAGGTCGTTCTGCAGGCTGTCGCTATCGTAGTAGCCGAAGACGTCGCCGTGAAATTCGTTACCACCGGACTTGGTGATCACGTTGAGGATACCGCCGGTAGACCGGCCGTACTCAGCGTTGTAACCAGCCGTCTTGACCTGAACCTCCTTGATGAACTCGAAGTTCAGGGTCTTGCCCTGCTGTCCGAGCTCCACACCGGTGGTGTTGATGCCATCGATGTAGTAGGCGTTCTCAGCTCCGGTCGAACCGTAGAAGGTCTGACCGGCACCATCGGACTGGGCGCCCGGGGTGACACTGGCGACCGACGTGTAGTCACGGCCGGTAGGAAGCGCCTGGAAGAACGAGGAGTCGAGGGCAACACCCAACTCGGTGGAGTTGGTGTTCACCGTCGGCCGCTCAGCGGTGACGATGATCGCTTCGGTGAACGACGTAGTCATCTCTGCATTCACCTCGGCGGTGCTCGAGATATTGACTGCGATGTTCTCCTTGATGATGGTTTGGAAGCTCTCGAGGGCGAACTCCACGCGGTAGATACCAACGGGGATGACTCGGAAGCTGTAGTTTCCCGAACCGTCAGTGACGGAGACCTTGTCTCCCTGGAGGTCCGGGGAGGAGATCGTGACGGTGACGCCTGGGAGCGCAGCTCCGGTGTCATCCGTAGCGGATCCGATGATGGATCCGCGGGTGGTCTGGGCAGAAACTGCCGGGACCAGAAGCAAGGCTGCGAGGCCGAGCGTCAGAAACAGTGCGCTATTGCGCCGCAAGTTTCTCATGTGTGAAGTACTCCTTCAGTACCATTCTGATGTTTCTCCCTCGAAAACGCTCCGAGGAAGGACTTAACGACAAAACTGTGACCCTGGAGGCTTCAAACCGTGATTCTTGGTAGAACCAGTCCGATGAGCCAGGCATTCAGGGGGGATTGCAACGTGATCGTGTTTGATCCTTGGGTTCATTGCGACAACTTGAACTGCAAGAGTCGCGCCAAGGAGGGATGGTCCCTCACGATGTCAAACTTTCTCCATTCTCATGCGTAGATGTAAGAAGTTGGGTCGGCTCTTGGTGCCGCCAGGAGGGGGTGTGGTTCAAGGGTTTGGTTTCCAGATTCAGGAAATTGGATCAAGGGAGCGGGCGTCGAAACCGAATGAAGCTGTCATACCGGGGATCTCTAGCTCTCGTGAGGAGTTTGATGGCGGTTACAGGTTGTCGATCATCTCCTGCGCAATTGCCGCATCGGGATCGTTCGGGGCTAGCTCGATGAACTTGGCCAGGTGGGCTTTGGCCCCTTCGATGTCACCGGCACTTATGAGGCTGATGCCGAGGAGATACTGCGCCTTGGCATGCGTCGGTCGAAGTTCCACCACCTTCTGTAGCAGTGGTTGGGCCCCGGCCGTATCGCCATTGTTGTAGAGCGTGGCGGCTTGCGAAAAGAGGTCGCCGACTGCCGCCTGTGGATCGACCGCCATCAGGGCTTCCTTGGCCTCGGCGGCCTTACCCGCATCGCCGAGGGCTTCGTAGGCCTCGAGGCGAATTCTCAGGGCGTGGGTGTCGTCTGGGGCCAGCGCTAGGGCGGCTTCGGCGGCTTCGGCGGCGCCGGCGGCATCGCCCATCGCCATCATGCTGGCGGCAAGGGCGGAGTGGGCGTCAGCCAAGGTGGGGTCGAGAGCGATCGCTTCCCTGAACTTGGCCTGGGCGCCGTGGAAGTCGCCCATGTTGGCCATGTTGGCTCCTTCGTTGAAGGAGCCGATCGCGCCCGCGCTGGGATCGTTGGCGCTGGCTTGAGACTGGGCGGCGGCGAGGGAGAGGATCGTGAAGCGCTCCTGGTTGGTGGCGCCTGCCTGCGCGTTGAGGGGGGCCTGCACGGTCTGATAGCCATCCTTGGAAAGTTCAACCTGGTACCTGCGAGTAGCATCGACCAGGAGGATCTTGAACCGGCCCTTCGCATCTGTAGTTTCCTTCAAGGAGAAGGACGCTACCTCCAGGTCGGTGACGAGGACCGAAACGTCGGCCACCGGGTCGCCGTTCTCATCCAGGACCCTTCCCGAGACCCGTCCCTTGACTTCGGATAGGGCGGCGCCGGCGACGGCGGTGACGAGAAGCCAGAGTGCAAGTGTGCGAAGTAGGCGTAGTGACATCGAACTCCTCCTGAATAGAGTACAAAGGAGCCTCGAACCACCTCCTCAACGGAGCCGGGACGAGTCTTCCTTCATGCCGAACGAGTGACCGTGCGGACACATGAACACCACCGCATGGGAGTGAAACTGCCGGCGACCTCGTTGCGAGTTCATCTGCGATTCACGGAGATCCCAAGGAGCGGTGACACGAGAAACTTACCGGGCTGTTGCTTCACTGTCAAGGCGACGCTGGGAACCCTGGAAGTGTCTTGTCCGGAAGGTCGCGGGGTCAAGGACGGAACGTGCCCACCGAACCTCCCCAGATTCCACTCTCCGGTTCCTCCACTACGACCGAAATGCGACGAGTTTCCTCCGGCACCTCAATCAAGGTCTGGTAGCCGAGTAGGGGCCAGCGGCCGTCCTCAGCTACTGGGAGTGCGAACGTCTGGGTAATCTGATGAGTGAAGGGCGGCTTGTTGGGGATGTCGACGCCGAGGGTGATCGCCAGAGTCACGGAGTCACTGTCGAGGATACCTTGCAGGAGGTTGACGTCGATCGAGAGCAAGACACCTAGTCGACGGGCACCTCCGCTCTTCTGGGGTCCGACCTCCGGAAACTCCAGCTGAACGGGGACTTCGCCGGCGTCGGAGTCCATGACGAGTAAGCGGCGAGCCTTGGAGGCAGCGACCTGAACGCCCGTAGCGGAACGTGTCCAATTGGGGGTCAAGACCTCGATGTCTGGTCGGGTCGATCGGACCTTGACCTTGTGGACCTGTCCGTCCCGGGATCGCGGAGCGACGTAGGTGAGGCGGGGGCGGTGGCTGAGCCGATCGAGGATCTCGCCGGCACTCTTCTCATTGGTGATCAGCTCTCCTCCCGTTTGTTCGGCCACCATGTTGAGAGGCTCGAGGGCGTGCTCGACCGTGGTGGTCGCGCTTGCCCTCCCCGGGTCTCCAGTGGCGATGGAACGGAAGCGATCGCGCTGGGCCATGGAGGCGTCCGCGCCGAGGGGAGAGAGCGCATTGGAGCCCAGCGACATCATCACCCCAGTCCAGCCTGTCGCCGCGAGCTGGCGCGAGAGGATGTCGGTCAGGGCGTCGACGCGGTACTCCTGAAGTTCCGTCTTGAGCCGGATTTCGTCCACCGCCATCGCCGTGGAGTTGATATAGAAGTCAGCCGGCTCGACGTCGAAGCCATCGGAGACGATGATGGCCGCTGACGCAGGAACGTCGCCGTAGGCGGCCATCCACTCGCTCAGGGTCACGATGCGCGAGCTGACCGTGCGATGCTCCTGCATGACCAGGTTTTTGATGTCGTTCTCGAGTCCAGCGACCATGCGATCGGCCGTAGCTCCTTCATCCAGCCGCATGTCGAGTCGTCGGATGTAAGAGCGACGCCCCTCCACGAGCTCATTACGAATCGGCTCGTCGGCGGCCAGCTCGAGCGCCTTCCGAATACTGTTGGGGTCCCGCGTGAAGGCCTGAAGGATCTTGGGCTCTGGGTTTGCCATGACGACCTCGACGGGTCCCTGACGGACCAGGTCTTCGACCCGTTCGTCGAGGATCTCCATCGCTCGACGCACTGAACGGCGTCCCGCGAGAGGACCATCGACGTAGACGAGAAAGCGCCAGTCTGCCGTTCTAGGCGCTACTTCGGCTCCGGCGCTGGGTTGCGATTCGAGATTCGGGATCGCAGTCGGTGTTCCGGTGCCAACGTTGGGATAATCGATTCCCAGGACCTCGACCGGCTGTCCGTCCTCCAGAACCTCGAAGTCGGAAGGGCTAAGTCCAACCACCGGGTTGCCCTTCTTGTCGCGGGTGTCGATCATCAGCTCGACGACGGTCACTTCGACCTTCTCGGTGAAGCTCTCACGCGGAGCCTCCTCCTGAGTGGATTCGTCGGTAGTGGCAGACTCCTGAGCGAGAAGTGGGGGCGTCAGGAAGACAAGGAGTGTGAGGACCGAGAACAGTCCAAGAAGGCGAGTCATGGGATTCCGAGGAGAAGTGTTCATGAGGAGTTCCTGGGTTGGTCGAGCCGACCTCGATGGTGGTCTTCGGACCCGATCGGCGGGACCAGCTTCTCGAGTTCGGCTCTAGATGGGGTTGGGTCTGGAAGCGTCTGCTCCTAGTCCGTCGTCTTTATCGATGAGGGTTCATTGGAGTTAACGGTAGCGGTCCTTGTGATATTCCAACTCTTGGGACGCGGCCACACCGAGTCGCCGGTTCCTTCGACGGACCTACGGGCTCGCCGTATCGAAACGTCGGCGAAGAACCGACGCCGTGCGTCCAAACTCGTCCCACACTCCGACCCCGATCATCCCGCGACCTGGCCGAACTCGGAGCTGCACTCGTTGAGTCCAGTTGCTGGCGAGCGCGGCCTCCATCGCTGCGTCATCGATCTCGATGGGAACCTCGACGGTCTGTACCGGACTGTTGTTTCCGTTCGCGTCTCTGACCGAAAGGAAGAGCTTCACCCGCCCCTGATGGAAACCCTGCCGAGGGACGAGGACGAGCTTGTCGATCGGAATCGCTACCGCGAAGGGAACGACTACCATGTCGTCGTCGGATACCTCGAGGATGGGATCGGCGTAGACCTCGATGCCGAACGGATTGTTCTCGGAGCCATGCTGAAGCGCGGTCACGACGCCGTCCTGCATTCGGTAGGTGAACGAGCGGTCCCGATAACCTCGACGGTGGCGAACGTCGAGCCCCTTCCGTTTCAGCTTGACCTCGATGTCGTGATAGCGGTCGTCGTGTCCGTGGCGAGGTCTATAGCCGATGGAGTAGTAGTTCTCGAAGTCCTGGACTATCTGACCGAGGCCCTTGCTGAAATCGTTGGTATTGAGCAGGGCCAAGCCTCCGGTGTCGGCGGCCATGACACGTCCAGAACCCTGGAAATTAGCCGTCCGCACCGAGTCGACGGTCGGTCTGAGTTCATCAATTCCAGACCCGGAGATCTCTGCACTGGCTCCCAGGGGAGCCTCGAGGCCGGCGGCATGGAGGGTGTAGAAAGTGACGCCGGCGGTGTTGGCCACCTGGGTGAGGAGTTCGAAGTCGCGTGTCGCATGGAACTCCATGATCCCATTGAGACTGGAGAGGTCCTGATAGCGAACCTGGAGCGCCTGGAAGAGTTCCTCGGCCGGAGTGAGGGGGAGGCTATCGCTGACATAGACGAGAGCCTTGCGTCCGGGCATTCCAGCAAAAGTGTCGACGAGTTCCCTGAGGTCCTGGAGCCCTCGCTCCACCGTCTGTTTGAGT
>JAIOJS010000468.1 GCA_019911795.1 Thermoanaerobaculia bacterium
TCGCTCGGATGATCGTTCAAGGGGGCAACATCCCCCAGCCGGACCAGGTCGAGTTCGAGAACGTCGCGGCCGAACATCGCTCCCGCGCTCGGGTGTCGTACGCGCAAGGCGATCTGGCCCGGACCCTGACCGAATGGATGGCGCAGGAGGAGTTGCCAGACGCCCGCGCTGACCGATTGGGGGTGGCGATGGCGATGGCGGCCACCGAGCATCCTGGCGCCGCCGACGCTATCGCGCGATTGGCCGAGGTTGAACCCACCGAGGCCAAGGTGGTCGAGGGCCGAATGTGGCAACAGATGGGAGAGGTCGAGACCGCATTCGGGTTCCTACTGGAAGCCTTGACTCAGTACCGACAAGATCCTTGGCCGCTTCCGGGGGTGATGAGCGAGGCCCTCTCGGTCGTCGGACAGCTGGCGGGCCGGGATGGAACCAAGGCGGCGCGGGCGCATGCGGTCTTGGGAGAGCCGTTCGTGGTGGAGTCTCTTCGCGAGGCCCGACTCCAGATGCGTTACGAGCTGCTCGGCCCCGCCGGCCTGGAGGCGAGCTGCGAGGAGACGTTTCTAGACTATGAACCCTACCCGCGTTGGAATCTAGAGTTCCTTCGCAATCGTAAATTCTGCTACCTGTCGCGATCTCATCCGTTGGCACGACAGGCCGCCGACGACCTGGATGCCTTCCTTGAAGGGGTGTCGGACGACGCCACCGAAGCGCTTCTTGGTCCCTCCCCCTCGGAGTAGAAGCGGGTGGACTCGACAACCCTATTCCTGGTCAACCCGACGGCCGGTTCTGGACGAGCCCAGGGCGTATGGGAGAGTCTTCGATCGAGAGGTCTCGGACTGTCCCGCACCTTGGTCGAGTGTGATCGATCCCGCGCCAAGGAACGTCTTCTCGAGGGCCTGAACGAGCCGATTCGACGGGTGGTGGCGGTGGGCGGTGACGGGACCGTCAATCTGGCGGCGGAATGCCTCCTCGCGGCCAACCGTGGCGCGGCCGGAGATATCAGTCTTGGGATTGTGCCCGCCGGAACCGGTGGTGACCTGGCCAAGGCTCTCGAACTGCCCCGCTCACCGGCGGATGCTTTCGATCGAGCGATGGGAACAAACTTGCGGCGCATCGACGCCATCGGTGTATCTAGCGAGGGGAAAGAGAGGGTAGCCATCAACGTCGCCGCGGCTGGCCTGGCGGGTCGCGTCGACGAGGTGCTGGCACGCACCAGTCGTCCGGGCCGAAGGAAGCGCTACCTTCCTGCGACCCTGAAAGCACTGGTTAGCTATCGTTCGATAAACGCATCCCTCCGCATCGACGGACAGTCGCAACCCGCCGGAAGGTACTACCTGATCGCCATCGCCAACGGACCTACCTTTGGTCGAGGGATGAAGGTCGCGCCAGGCGCTTTGGTCGACGATGGGCTCCTCGACTTCGTCATTGTGGGCGACGTTCCTCGATGGCAGTTACCCTATCGCTTGCCACAGTTACTGCTGGGGCGTCACCTGAAAACCCGTTGGGTGGAGTTCGTGCGAGGGAAGACCCTGGAACTGACCGGCCTAGACTCGGACATGCCGCCGATCGATGTCGATGGGGAGAGCTTCGGCGCGTCGCAGGTGAGCTTTCGGGTCCTCCCCAGTGCGCTCGGGATAGCGGTAGGCTGAGGGGTTCGCTACGATGTCGACGACGAGGGCCGACTCCAAGCCGAGCCTCAAGCAACCCACCGAACAACGATTGAGCATGAATCAGAATGACCGACCCAACTAGCTTTTTTGATCTACCGGATGAGCACTCCGAGTACGACTCGGCGCGGACCGCGATCCTGCCTATCCCCTACGAACGGACGACGTCCTACGGCCAGGGTACCTCCCTCGGTCCGGCTGCGATTCACGCGGCCTCGATGCAAGTCGAGTTTTGGGAGGAGATGACCCGGAGCGAGCCCTATCTGACTGGGATCGCCACCCTGCCGTCGGTGGCTTGCGGACAGGCGACCCCGGAAGAGGTTGTCGAGAACATTCGGACCGCGGCCCGGTCCCACCTCGAAGCGGGGAAGTTTCTCGTCTCTCTCGGTGGAGAACACGCGGTGTCGGTCGGACTCTTCGAAGCCGTGCGAGATGTCCACGGTCCCATCGGCGTAGTTCAGTTCGATGCCCACGCTGACCTCCGGCAGAGCTATCAGGGGAGCGAGCTGAGCCATGCGTGCATCATGCACCGCGCCCTAGACGCCGAACATCCAACCCTAGCGGTAGGGATTCGAGCTCTGTGCAAGGAAGAGAGTGACTTGATCGATCGTCGCGCCTTGCCGACGATCTGGGGATGGGAGCTCGCCGACGCCAAGGCGTCGTTCGAAAGCCACTTGGATTCACTTCCCGAAACGGTGTATCTGACCTTCGACGTGGACTATTTCGACCCGACGGTGATGCCGGCCACCGGAACGCCGGTGCCGGGGGGAGGGGAGTGGTATCCCACCCTCGAACTCCTCGAGGTGCTCTTCCGCCGCAAGCGCGTCTTGGCGATGGACGTGGTGGAGTTGGCACCGCGGCCAGACCTCCACGCTTGCGACTTCTTGACCGCTTCCCTGATTTACAAGTGTTTGGCCTTCGAGCAGCGCGCCGGCAACGTTTGAGTCAAGTCGGTGGCGTTCTCCGAATCGACTAAAGCCCGCGCTGCCGCCGATTCGGGCGCGGGCATTCGTCGCATCCTGCATTGCGACATGGACTGCTTTTACGCGGCCGTTCATGTGCGCGACGAGCCCAGCCTTCGCGGTCGACCGGTGGTCGTGGGAGGACCCCCCAACAG
>JAIOJS010000469.1 GCA_019911795.1 Thermoanaerobaculia bacterium
ACTCCACGAAGATCGCCTTCACCCCGCGATCGACGACCAGATCGACCACCCGCTCCATGTCCTGCAGCCCGGCCTCGGCCAGGGTCGAAATCCCCTGGATCCCGATCACGTCGATGTCGTATCGGCGTCCGAAGTAGCCGAAGGCATCGTGTGCCGTGACCAGAATACGGCGCTCCCGCGGAATCTCCGCGATGCGCTCCGCCACCCAGAGGTCGAGGGCAGTCAACTCCACCCGCAGTTCCTCCGCATTCCGTCGGAAATCAGCCTCGTGGGCGGGATCGAGCTCCGTCATGGCGTCCGCAATCGGGCCCAACGTCTGCAGCCATAGACTCACATCGAACCAGACGTGTGGGTCGTACTGTCCCAGAAACTCCGGGGGCTCCCGCAACTGATCGTCCGGAATCGTCTCGCTCACCGCCACCACCGGTCGCTGTCGCGCCAGCTTCACCAGAATGTCCCCCATCTTCCCCTCGAGGTGGAGACCGTTGTAGAGGATGAGGTCGGCATTCGATAGCTTGCGCACATCGCTCTCACTCGCCTTGAAGAGGTGAGGATCGACCCCCGGTCCCATCAGCGCGATCGTCTCGGCGTACTCCCCCGCGATGCGAGCCGCGGTGTCACCGATCATGCCGGTCGTGGCCACCACCTTGATCGGGCCGGAGCGCGCCGCCGCCGGCCCGCCCTTCGAACCCGATGCACCACCGTCGCCCGCCCCACCGCCACAGCCGAGCACGAGAGAAAGCAGGGAACCGAGTACCAGGCCGCGCGAGAGAGACCCGCAAGAGAGCAACCTGCGAGAAAAGAGCGAGGGACGTTGCATCGAAGACTCCGAACTGGTTGTGAAGGCCGTGGTCGACGGCCAGGGCGTGAACCTCTTCATTGTACGATTGATCTTCCACCGACTCATCCCCTGTAGTTCCGAGTAGCTGTGACGGGATTCCGTCCGGTCCACTGCCGACGAGAGAAAGGATGCCCCGTGACTCGACTCATCCCCAGCCAGAGTGCCCATAGCCGATCCAGCAACCCATCAGGATCCGGTCTTGCCCTGACCGCCGCCCTGACCGCCGCCATGCTCGCCGTCCTGGTCCTCCCCGGCTTCCTCCAGGCCCAGGAGCCGCCGCCCGAGCCAGCCCCAACCACGACCCCTGCGGCCCAAGTGGTCGAGAAGCTCCACCCCCGCGACGAAATCATGCTGGCCTTCCGCAACCTGCTCCCCAACTCGGCATCCCGCGACCTCGCCGACCGCCTCGCCAACGAGTACCCCGAGGCCTGGGCACAGTTCGACGCCGAGTACGCCGCGCTCCTCTCCGAGACCTTCACCGAGAAGCAACTCCAAGAACTGCTGACCTTTCTATCCAGCGAAACCGGCCAGCTCTGGATCCAATCCTCAGCCAACCTCACCGAGCAGATCCAGTCAGGTTCCAGCAACCCCGGCTCGTTGACCTTCCGCATGGCCGCCGTCGGTTGCGCCGTCGGCGTCCTCGCCCCCGGCGACATCGAGATCACCGACGCAACCTACGAGGCAACCCGATCGAGCCGCGAAGCCGCGATCGCGACCTGCGACTGTGTGCTGACCAAGGCGGTAGAGAAGTGGCCGTCTGTTCCGATTGCTCAGCAGCTTCTCAAGGCTGAGGCGCAGAGTTATATCGGGGAGTTGTTGGCGGATGGGGTTTGCCCGTTGCCGGTGGGGGAGTAGGTCTGGAGAGCGGTCAGGGACTCTTGATCTGTGACCGTCAGCCCTTGTAGGACGGGCGCTTTTTGACGGAGTTGCGCAGTAGACCTGTACGGTTGGTATGTCCTACTTGACAGGTACCTTGGCGGTTTGTATCCTAGAAATGTTCTACTAGTCAGGGACGTCCTTTGATTGACGTTCTGTTTTTTGTCTGTTTTCTTGTGTTATTGGAGGAGCAGGGTGAACCAAGTTCCAATCGAACCCGGGTTTCGACAACTAGCGCTGCGTCTTGTCAGTGCTCTTGTTCTTGTTGGCGCTATCGCCACGACGTCTGCTCCCGGATCGGCAGACATCCTTGGCAGCGGACAGCTCTTGGTCGCTGGTACCCAGTTGTCAGTCAGTCCTGAGAGTCAGACTGTTCCGCAGGGTATCCCGACTGAGGTCGCCACCTCCTGGGGGAGTGGTCTTGAGGTGCCCTCGGAACCTGGACTGCGGGTCCTCGGCGACCTCACGGGGCCCGAAGTCGACGGCGTACTCCTGCTCGAGACATCCCCTGGAAGTTCCTTCAGGGTACCCGGGTTCAGCGTTGAGGGACAGTACGTACTGGACAACATCCGGCTGGTGCAGGACGGCGAGATCCTCGCATACGCACACCCCCGTTCTGCCGGCATCTTGGTCACCCAGGTGCTGATGGTTAGCGTGCAATCGCGCCCCCTGACCCTCGACGAGATTCGAAGTCATGGAATCGTGATCTCGGAGGACAACTTCGACGCTTTCAGCTTCACTTTTGGTTTTGCAGTTGGTGGAGAGGTCATCAACTACGAAATTCCTGTGATGACCTTCTATGGAAACGGGGGCGCAGCTTTCGACAGGGTGCTTCGAATCGGGATTCTGGATCGGTCCCAGGGTACCGTGAGCCCTCGCTTTGAGCCTCCCACCATCGCTCCATTCTCACTTCACTTGTCTGAGAGTCAGTCTGGAGGCGGGGGGCATGTTTCTCATGGCGGTTGCATACCTACCCTCGACGAAGGCTGCACCGAGTCGTCCGGGATCAACCTTCCTGGCGCCATTGTGTTCCCAACCGACGTCAGTATCCTTCATCAATTTTTTTCCGTGGTCGTACTAGCCCAGAATGCGGCTCCAGAAGGAGATCCCCTGGTCCTTCGTGACCTGACCGCGCGAGTGCATCTTCCCCCGGGGCTTCGGGCGGCTTCCACAGAACCTCCCGTCCCGCTGGGAGCTCCGGTTCCGATCCGGGTTCCGGGAGCGGATGGAATCCTCGGCACCGGAGACGACATCACCTTTCTAGTAGCCCAGGCTACTGGAAAGGCGGAGGTAGTCGTTGAGGGGGTCCAGGAGGGGACCCACATCGTCGAGTTCGAACTGGAGGGTGTTCTGGAGGGCCTGCCAACCGGGCTGCAGAGAATGACCGGAAGCGCCCGCGGCGCAGTTCTCGTGAGAAACCCGGCCTTGGATGTCACCGTGACCCACCCAGAGGTCGTTCGAGCTGACGAGGAGTACTCCCTCTTTCTTACCGTGAGCAACACAGGAGTGCAGCCCGTGAACCTCATCGGGCTCGCCTTGCCGATCGCTGGACTGTCGGGGGTGGAGGTTTTGGGGGATCGTGAGCAGCAGATCGAGACGCTGATGGCTGGGGAGTCAGAGGTCGTCGAGTTTCACTTGCGCTCCCTGAGGACCGGTCGGGTCGTCGCAACGTCATTTCGCACGGGAACCGAGATCGCGCCGCGGTTCGAGTTGACCCTGGGCGTCGGGGATGCAGGTATTCCACTGTCTCCAGCCTCGCTGATTCTGCCTAGCTTTACGGAGGAGCTTCCCGAAGAGATCGTCCGACAAGCCCTCGGGCTACTAGGTCTTGGATACTCCCTCTCGGCAGCTCCTTCGTTGGACTCCAACCCTGAGCTTCCTCGGGTCAGCGAACAGGAGATCAAGGAACTCATGTACTGGCTAGCCCAGGCCGGCCGGCATGTCCGTCTTGGCGAGGATCTGGTCGACAGCATCGCGGTCTTGACCGCGGAATGGCTGGGTGCTCGCTATCCGCACGCGGGTTGGGACAGGCTGCGCCGCATCACCAACCGTGGGGGGTCATTCAGCGAGGCCGCCGCCGAGACGTTGGTTGGGGCTGGCGATCCGGAAGACGTCCTAGATCGATTGGCTACGTCGATCTCCTTCTTGCCCGGGATGCCGGCGATGGTGATGGTTGAAGGAGAGTCGAGTCGGCTTCAGGTGTCCGATCTGATGACAGGTGATCGGGTCTCGGGTCGTGGATCCGACGAAGACAGGCTTAGAGAGATCCCCTACGCCGACCTATTGAACCTTGGGGGGGCTGAACTGGCTTTGTTGGCGCGAACGAAGGACGAGCGCTATCAAGTACAAATCTCGGGTACTGCATCCGAGACGGTGTCTCTCAACGTTGTCGTCCCTCTTGGTGACGGCGGAGCTCGACGTTTTAGATGGGACAGTGTGGTTCTGGGGGCTGGAGGCCTCGCGGTCGTGGACTTCGATCAGGCGTCCACCGAACTCCAGCTCTTGGTCGATCGCCAGGGCGATGGTCTGGTCGACGATACACTCATCGCATCCGTCAACGGTATCGAGCCTCCTCCGTTTGCCGTGGTAGCCGCCAAGCAGAACGTTCGACAGGATCCCGCTGGGCACATCGTGGAGGTTCTCTTTTCTCACGATCTCGATCTTCAGAGCCTCTCTCCAAGAGACCCCGGTCATTTCGAGATTCCAGGGAAGGTTTCATCGGGCGGCATGGTGAAGGCCGAGGAGAATTACTCGCACATCCTCGGTGGCAATGAGATCATCAACCCCTTCGAGGGACTTAGGAACACCCGGGTTGTGCGTGTCCAGTTCGACAACCCGCTGAGTCCCTACATACCCCAGATGTTGACGGTAAGTGGTGTGGACTCGATGCTCGGCGAATCCATCGCCAATCAAGTCGTCGAGGTGGCGACTACCACCCAGTATGAAGGTACCCTCGTAGAGGGCAGAGTCATTGGCCCGGATGGGCAGCCCGTTCCCTTCGCACAGGTCGTTCTCTTTGAGGCGGACCCCGATAGCCTCGTCGGAGACTGCACCTTCCACGCGACCGCGGGTTCCGTTGCGGACGCGCAAGGACACTTCCTTTTCGACTACGTACGCAAGGACACTTGTCGCGACTTCTATCAGATCAAGGCACAGGACCCAGCCACGGGCCTCTTCGGTCGCTCCCGTGGACGAGTTCGCTTCATTGGTGAGACCGTCAATCTCGATATCGTGATGCTGGGCCGGGGCACCGTACAGGGGCGCGTAACCTACGAAGACGGAAGCCCGGTCACCGACCCGGCGGTCTTCGCCAGTAGCCCTGCATTCAATGAGAGTGTCAGTGGAGCCGTGGACGCAGAGGGAAACTACATCCTTCGACAGATTCCAGTAGGTACCGTCACCCTCGGCGCCACTGATGGCGACGGTGGTTTCGTGGCTCAGACGGTGGAGATACCAGTCGCTGGGGCCGTGGTGGATCGTGATCTGACGATCGTTAGAACGACAGAAGTGATCGAGACGGCGGATGTTCGCGGAACCGTAGTTGATGCCACGACGCAATTGCCGGTATTTGATGCCTACGTTGCGCTCTATGTAGATGGTCAGCTGATGGGAGTCCAACGCAGCGGGATCGAGGGTGGCTTCGACTTCGGCACGGTGCCGGCGGGACTCGCGGAGATTGAGGCCTTCGATGGTGGCACCGGGCGATCAGGCGCGCAGCTCTTTCTTGAACTCCAGCCGGACCAGGTCCACGACATTGTCGTGCCTTTGAGAGACGAACGAGGCACGGTTGAGGGCTATGTCACTCGCAACGAGGACGGACAGGCTACACCTCTCGCGGGAGCTGTAGTCTGGGCCAGCGGTACACCCTTCAATACGGTTACGGACGAGAACGGCTTCTACCGCCTTTCGGATGTCTTCGTAGGTCAACGCACCGTGCTGGCCGCCGATATTCCGAGGGGGCTTCAGGTCTCCGCACAGGTTTCTGTGACAAACGGTTCGACGATCCGGCGTGATCTTACGTTTGTCGTTGCGGAGGAGAGTACGCTGGGGGCCATCTCGGGTCAGTTCTTGGGAATTGATGGCAATCCGATAGCCGGTGGAACGGTCCATCTGCGAGCTGGGGCCTACAGTTGGCACCATACCGCGCATACGAACCTCGAAGGTTGGTTCACGATCCCTGATCTGACTCCCGGGAGCTACGAGGTCCAGGCCCTGAGTGGAGGGCAGGGGGCTACCGCAATCGCTACGGTTCTCTTCGAGGGGCATACTGCCACTACAACGCTCCAAGTGCAGCGCGGGACGATCCGTGGAGTGACCAAGTCCTTGGCGGCCAACGGAGTTCCCACCGGCGTTCGCTCCCTCGTCACGTATCGGACGACGGTGGTGGTCAGTGAGCACCAAGTAGTGGCTCTCAGCCCCGTCCCATACACGATCGAAACGGCCGAAGATGGTACCTTCGAGCTCCCCAACGTCCTGATCGGGCCCTATGTCCTGACCATTTCCAACTCGTTTTTTGGGGAAAGGACAGTTCGCGGTGAGCTCACCTACCATGGTCAGGAGAAGGACCATGAGATCCTCTTCGAAGAGAATGGGGAGATCCGTGGAGTCGTTCTCAGCCACGACGGGGTCACTCCCGTACCAGGAGTTCACGTCGAGCTGAACCATCCTGCCTTCTCGATGTTCGACGGGTATACGAACGAGAACGGAGAGTTTCTCTTTGCTTTGGTACCTCCCGCCGGAGGTATCTCAGTGGACGCGACCGTCGACGACGGCTTGGTCTATAGAACCAGCCGAGTCGGGGTGTCTTTGACCCGTTTTGGCCAGGAGGTTGACCTCGAGATTGTTCTCCCGGCTCAAGGCACTGTCCTCGGCTGGGTCGAGGATGCCAACGGCGTCGGAACCCCTGGGGCGGTGGTGACCTTGCAGGAGGCGGCCTACCCGCGTCGTAGGTTGGTCCAGAACGCGGATGCCGAGGGCTTCTTCCGCTTCGACAATATCTTCGTCGGCGACGTGTCGGTGTCCGCGAAGGCACCGAGTCTGGGTGGATTGGGAGGCCGGACCAGCACCGCCGTCAATTTCGAGGGCGAGGACGTCTACGTTCAGGTGGTTCTGGAAGAGACCGGAGAAGTGGCGGGCACGGTTCTACACCCCGTGACAGGTGATGTAGTGCCGTACTCTGAGGTCAATCTCTTCCGGGGACGTTCCTTCTTTGATTCAGTAACCGCGGATGAGAATGGTGAGTTTGGATTCCGACTGCTCCCTCTCGGTACCTACGGCGTTGAGGTATTTGATCCCTCGACGGGACGCTTTGGCCGCACTGACGGCGTCGCCGTGGAGTACAACGGCCACGTCAACCTAGTTACTGTCGTTCTAGAAGCCCGAGGAGAGGTGGAAGGAAACTTGATTGACCCTGATATCCAGCTTGGAGTCCCAGGTGTCACCGTTGCTTTGCAGGCATACTCAATCCGAGGTATCAGAACGTATAGCAGCACTGATGTCGATGGCTACTTCGAGTTTCTCGGGATCCCTGAGGGTGAATTCACGTTGTCGGCCTCGGAACCCAGCAGTCGAAGGTCGGCGAAGAGTACTGGGGCCATCTCGAGCGAAGGAGAGCGCATCTGGCTCGATCTCATTCTCGAGCCCACCGGTACCGTTTTGGGGTCGATACTGCCTCCTCTCGGGTTAGGAGATGATCCGGTTCCCGGAGCCAACGTGACGCTGGTACAGAGAGGCCAGACAATTGGCGCTAGTCTGGACAATCCCTTCGCACTGGACAACGTCATTGTCGGAGAGCGGTTCACGCTGGCTGCCCACGAACTGGCTGGAGACCACCGGGCGAGAGTGTCGACCTCTATCCCCACCGGCTCCGACGAAACCACTGTTGAACTCAGATGGGTTCCGATCGGCTCGGTGCGAATCAACGTCTTCGATAGCTTCATGAACCCAGTAGAAGGGGCGGACGTTCGGGCGTACAGTCGAAGTTTCTATGGGAATCGAACCCACGCTGGCAGCACAGATGCGACAGGCGGTGTCGAGTTCCTTGGCGTAGGGGCCGGTAGTCTGAGCATCTCGGCGACCGAGGTCGTTACCGGGTTGCGTGGATCTGCTTCGGGCACGATCAGCTCTGAAGACCAAATAGTGATCGACGTCACGCTGCAGGACACAGGCTCGGTTCGCGGGCGAGTTGTTCTGGCAAGTGGTGAGCCCGCCGTTGCAGGCACGGTTGTTATGGACGGACCGAGAACTCTCCATGCCGAGACCGACGCCGACGGCTATTTCAACTTCGGGATCGTCCTTCTAGGCGATTTCACCCTCCATGCCCAGGAGTTGGATGGTTTGGGGTACCGAAGGGTCCTAGGTGACCTCCAGTTCAATGGAGAGGACCTGGACCTCGGGACGATCGTGCTCGACGATGAGGACCCTAGGGTCGTAGCCCTCTCCCCGGCACTGGGGGCCCGTGATCTTCCCCTCGATACCCAGATACAGATCGAGTTCAGCGAAGAGATCGACACCGCTGCCTGGCAGTCCTCATGGATTCGCTTCCGCATGCTAACGGGAGCAAACGTCTCCTATTCCCGGAGTTGGGACCCAGCTGGCCGAGTTCTGACCCTGACGCCAACCTATCCCCTGCAGAATTTCACTGCCTACGAGATCCTGGTTGAGACACCGATCGTAGATCTGGCTGGACGACATCTTGCTGCGAGATTGGGGAGTTCCTTCACCACCGTTGATGCCCTACCACCCGCCGTCATCGACACCCGCCCACTCAACGGCGCAGTCGAGGTAGATCTAGCAACGACGATCTTCTTGACCTTCTCGGAACCCCTCGAACCCGCCTCAGCTGCAGGGAGTGCTCTCCAGCTCACCAATCTGACAACCGGTCAGGGAGTCACAACGACATCCAGTCTGCTGGCCGAGAACCGAATGGTTCAGCTCAATGCTGTGTCTGGCCTTGAGACCGACAGTCAGTACTCGATCACCATCCAGGGAGTCGCTGATCTCGTGGGCAATGTCATGACGACGCCGGTGACCACGACCTTCTGGACGCTGGATACAACGGCGCCTGAGATTCTGAGTGTGGTCCCGGCCGATGGGGAGTCGTTCATCTCGGGGGAATTGATCTCCTTCGACGTGCAGGTCTCTGACGAACATGGGGTAGCGCAGGTTACGGTTGAGATCGATGGATGGACTGAGTCTGACTCGGTCGCCCCCTTCTCACTTGTGGCGGTAGCGCTGCCGGTTTCGACACCGACTGTCGAACCCGTAACCGTTACTGCATTCGACTCGGCTGGGAACTCTGCGCAGCTCACTCGAAGTCTGACAATCTCGCCTAGAGACGACGTGGAGCAACCAACTATTGAAGTGACTAGTTGCTATGGGAATGGAGACTGGGTAGCGCCAGGTGACTTCATTCCTTTGAGCTTCGTCATTAGCGACGATCAACTACTCGAGAGCTATGAACTCAGCGTCAACGGCGCTGTTGTCGAGCAGGACTCGCGAACTACCGTTCAGGTCCAAACGGTCAGTGCCTCCTGGGCTCCTCCGTTAAACGCTTTGCCGGGCGACATCTTCTCGGTTCAACTCGTGGCGAGAGACTACGGGGGCAATTCGACCACTACTGAGTTCACTCTCAAGGTTCCCGAAGGCGTGCTGCTTGCTGGAAACAGAGTGCTCGACACCTCCTTGAATGGTCAGAGCATCTTTCTTGCAGCAGGTACTTACTATGTCAATGGTTCGCTCGAACTTGATGAGTTGGTTCTTCTCAGAGGTGCGAGCGTCCGACCAGCGGCCGATGCCGTAAGAATCGATACCTCGTTCCTCGAAATCCAGTGCGGGGCGGAGATTGAAGTCTCGGGAACCGGCTTCCCAGGGGCGACCGACCCGGCGTCAGAGCCAACTGTCCCGATTGGAGTGTCGGGGTCCGAGTTGGATGCCGGTGGAAGTCATGGAGGGGCAGGACTGTCTGCGACCCAGCCAGAGAACGCTGGCGAAGTTTTCGATAGCGTCTATCGCCCCCAACTCGGCGGCGGTGGTGGGTCAATTCTGGAGGGGCAGCACGGCGGTAGCGGAGGCGGCGTCGTGGTTCTCCAGGCCGAAGAAGTCGTACTCAACGGTGAAATCCACTCGAGAGGTGCAACCTATGGCCCCGGAGGGGCAGGCGGGACCATCGTGGTCCGAGCATCGACGCTGCAAGGTAGTGGTCTCATCGACGTGAGCGGAGGATATGGATTCCGGAGTCTCTACACCGACGTCCTCCATGGATCCGGGGGCGGCGGTCGGGTGACGATTCACGCAGATCTCATTGACTTTGATCCGGTCTCACAGGTGAAGGCCCATGGCGGGCCGCTCATGCGCTACGGGTCCGCCGACCGACTTGCTGCCCCAGGTACTGTATTCCTTTTTGACAGCAATTCTCAGTACGGCGACTTGCTTCTGCTTGGCGGAAGCAGTCAGTACAACGGTGCCCCCACCGGAGCTACGGAGTTGCCGCTACTTGGTTCTGGCTCGGTGGTTTCAGCAGAGTCTGAAGGCGGGGATCTTTGGATCAGCTCGGGACTCCCCTTCCTAGCTCGCTGGCTTGGAGTACAGGTTGAGGTTAGCGATCTGGCCGGAGTGCCGCTCGGCACCTTCATGGCCGATGCCATTGACCAAGATGGGCGCCTCCTCTTGATCGGCGCCGCCGGTCTGACTCCCGACCTCTTCAGGGGGTTCTACTCCTTCGATTCAGTTCAGATCCTCGACGGAGCTGGTCTGATTGCGCAGGATGAGGTGGTCGTTGCTGCAACTATTATCGAAGGCGACACGGAGGTCGTGGGGACGCTGACTGGCTACGACATCGTGATTCGTTCTGGAGCGACTCTACGGCCTGCCGAAGGAGGAGTCCTCCGGATTGAAGCAAGTGGACAACTGATCATCGAACAGGGCGCAGTCCTCGATGTCTCCGGTTTGGGGTATCCGAGTGGGGCCGGTTCTCAGTCGGCTGGTGAAGCCCCCGTCGGAGTGGAAGGTGCCTACGGGAACGCTGGTGGCGCGCATGGGGGAGGTAGTCGGTCGTGGGAGGGTGCTATCGGGTCGGTCGAGACCTTCGATAGCGTGTATCGACCCTCCTTGCCAGGTGGTGGAGCTGGAGGCTACGGATCTACGGGCCCTGGCGGACCCGGTGGAGGCGTTGTGTCTATTCGGTCTGGCAGCGTTGTCTTGGACGGTGAGATTCGCGCGTTCGGCGGCGAGGGCGGGCCAGGAGGAGCGGGCGGAAGCGTCCTAATCGAAGCCAGCTCGCTAAGTGGTTCCGGATCGATTGATGTTAGGGGCCTTTGGGGCCCCACGCCCAGCTATGGATCCGTTCCTTTGGGGGCTGGCGGCGGTGGCCGCGTGGCAATCCACGCTGCTCTGAATGGTTTTGACTTGCTTAGCCAGGTCAATGCCAAGGGAGGGCCCTTCTGGAAGCAGGGACCGAGGGTGGTGGGCGCAGCCGGTAGCATCTACCTGAAGGAAGGCCCGTCTGAACTGGGGCAGCTACTGCTAGTCGGTGGCTCCAGTTCATGGAGTAACGTGCCGGTCGATTTCACGGTGCTCCCTGAGTTGGGAGGCGGAAGTATCGAGCAAACGGCCCCCGTTGCGGACTCCCTCTGGATCGAGAGCGACGAACCTTTCAAAGCTCGTTGGCTTGGTGCTTGGATCGAACTCTTGGATATCGACGACCAATCGCTGGGGACCTTCGAGGTGGTCGATCTGGATCTCGACGGTCGCTTGCTTGCTGCGGGAGCGGGTGGAACAAACCCGAGTTTCTATAGGGGAATCTACCGATTCGATGAGGTTCTGTTGACCGATGGGGCAGGCATCCAAGCGGCGGATCCACTCGATGCAAGCGTCATCTTGGAGGACTCGAGCACGATTGCGGGTCGCCTCGAAGTGCGAGACATGCTCGTTCGTGAAGGAACGATTGTCCAACCGCACACCGGGGGAGTCCTGGATTTCGTGGTTGAGAATCAGTTCGTGCTCGAGCAGGGCGCGACGCTATACGTTTCAGCCCTCGGCTTCCCGGGCGGAGAGATGAACGGTATTCGGATTGGAGGCGCCCCAGATGGGGTAGCTGGAGCAGTTCCCGATTCGGGCGGTTCACATGGCGGCGAGGGTATTGGATATGACTATCCAGACGTTGATGTAG
>JAIOJS010000470.1 GCA_019911795.1 Thermoanaerobaculia bacterium
AACCTGCCGACCTACAAGCCATCGCCCAAGCCTCAGGCCTACGGCGATCTCAAGGAGACTTTGAAGGAAGGCGAGGCGAGGATCCTCAACTGCCTCACTCCGCATGGCAAGTGGCACATCCACTCAACCTACATGGAAAACCACTGCATGCTGACGCTCTCCCGGGGCTGTGAGCCGGTTTGGATGAGCGAGGTGGATGCCGCGGAACTCGATATCCAGGACAACGACTGGGTCGAGGTCTTCAACGACCATGGGGTCTACTGCGCCCGAGCCTGTGTCAGCGCTCGGATTCCCAAAGGGGTTTGCATCGTGTACCACGTCCCCGAGCGCACGGTCGGCATCCCCAAGTCGCAGGTACGGGGGGGCAAGCGTGCGGGCGGGCACAACAGCTTCACACGCATTCACCTCAAACCGAACTTTCTGGCCGGCGGCTATGGACAGTTCTCCTACGGCTTCAACTACTGGGGCCCGATTGCCCCTAACCGCGATACCCACGTTGTCGTCAAGCGCATGGACAAGGTGGTTTTCTGATGACCAACAACTCAAGAAAAAGACGGAGAGGTGAGATGGACGTTCGTTCACAGATTTCGATGGTCTTCCACCTCGACAAATGCATTGGGTGTCATACCTGCTCGGTTGCCTGCAAGAACATCTGGACCGATCGCAAGGGCGCCGAGTACATGTGGTGGAACAACGTGGAGACCAAACCCGGCACAGGCTATCCCGGCAAGTGGGAGGATCAGGAGATCTATAAGGGTGGCTGGGAAAAGGACGGCGAGAAGATCCACCTGAAGGGTGCGGGCAAACCCAAGAGCCTCACCAACATCTTCCACAATCCTCGCCTGCCGGTGATCGACGACTACTATGAGCCCTTCACCTACAAGTACCTCGACCTCATCGAGTCACCGGCGGGTGATGATCAACCGACGGCTCGCCCGATCTCGATGATCACCGGCGAGCCGATGGACATCAAGATGGGACCGAACTGGGACGATGATCTCAGCGGATCTCCCGACTACGCCCGCAACGATCCGAACCTGGAGGAGCTCTCTCCGGCTGAACAGGAAGCGATGTTTCAGCTCGAGCGGATGGCGTTTTTCTACCTGCCCAGAATCTGCAATCACTGCCTGAATCCGGCCTGTATTGCATCGTGTCCATCAGGCGCGATCTATAAGCGGGGTGAGGATGGGATAGTGCTCATCAACCAGGAAAAGTGTCGTGGGTGGCGGATGTGTGTGACCGCGTGCCCGTACAAGAAGACCTACTACAACTGGAGTACTGGGAAATCCGAAAAGTGCATTCTCTGCTATCCACGGCTCGAGTCCGGCCAGGCTCCGGCTTGCATGCACTCGTGCGTTGGGCGGATTCGCTATCTGGGGGTACTTCTTTACGATGCCGACCAGATCAAAGCGGTCGCGTCGGCCGACGAGGCCGATCTCGTCAGTCGGCAAATGGACATGATTCTGGATCCGTTCGATCCCGAGGTCATCGCTGCGGCCAAGAAGAATGGCGTTGCCGACTCGACCATCCAAGCAGCACAAAAGTCTCCAACCTACAAGTTCATCAAGGACTGGAACCTGGCCCTGCCACTGCACCCCGAGTTCAGAACCCTGCCGATGTTGTTCTATGTGCCCCCACTTCTACCGGTCATGGCATCGGTCTCGAATGTCGACCACACCGCCCAATCGGAGAAGTTGAACGCTATGGCCAAGCAGTGGCCTGATAGTTGGCTCTACGACACCAGTACGAAGGAACTCTTTGGGACGATCGACGACGCGCGATTCCCACTCCAGTACATGGCCAACCTATTCAGTGCCGGCAACACGACGGCGATCTCGGATCGACTCAAGAAGCTGATGGCCGTACGGCTATATCGCCGCCAAGAAACGGTTGGAGACGTCAAGGAGGGGACGGTCGAGGCAGCGCTGAAAGATACCGGCTTGACTCCGGAACTCGTCGAGGGGATCTACTACCTAACGTCTCTTGCCAAATTCGACGATCGGTTCGTGATCCCGGCCGCACATCGCGAGCAGGCTATTGAATTGTTGGAATTCACCGGCGACGCGAAGGGCAGCACGGGTTTCGGTTTCAAGAGCGGTTCGGCCGAGAGAGGAGTCTAGCCATGGCCCCCGAACCTCCTGTCTGTAGGAACCTCAACCACTACGAGTGCTTCGCTGATCTCTTCGACTACCCCGAGGAAGACTATCCAGAGGTCGTACGAAGAGCGATCCACGCCCTCGGTAGCCGTTACCCGGTCGCGGTCACTCAACTCGAGCTCTTTGCCGAGAGCATGCCCTCTCCCGGCGCTAGCCTAACTGAGCGTGAACTAGACCAGTTGCAGGAGATCTTCACCCGGTCCTTCGACGTGCAGTCGGTGACCACGTTGGGCGTGAGTTACGTCATGTTCGGGGACGACTACAAACGCGGTGAGATGCTCGTCAACCTAAACCGCGAGCACCGTGAAGCCGGCGTCGACTGTGGCAGTGAGCTCTCGGATCACTTGCCCAATGTACTGCGGCTCATCGCCAGGTGGCAGGACCCGGAACTAACCCAGGAGTTTGTCGCGGAGATCGTTCATCCAGCGGTGCAGATGATGACCGCCGAGTTCGGTAGCAGTCGCATCAAACAGCGCGACAAGCTGTACAAGAAGCACTACAAGACCCTGATCGACTCGTCGGCGGAGCGGGGCACCATGTTTCGATATCCCCTGGCGTCTCTGGCTCTCGTTCTCAAGGAGGACTTTGGCCTCTCCGAATGGGTGCCGCCGGAGCGAACGTCTGATTTCCTGCATTCCGTGAGGCGCGAACTCGATATCGAAGCCAATGAAGGGCGGCCGCCAGAACAGAGCGCTCCGGCTCGGGAGAAACCGGCCTATGGTCATCCCGCACTGGCAA
>JAIOJS010000471.1 GCA_019911795.1 Thermoanaerobaculia bacterium
TCGCTACACATCCCACCACCCCGCTCCCCAACTCCCGACCATAGCCCGGACACACCACGGTGCTGAGCGACGTGGTCACAGCCTCACACTCGAAACGGTTCTCGTCGTGGTGCACAGCGATCAGGCTCACCAACTCCCAACCGAATCGGGCGGCAAGACCATCGGTGATGCGCTGCATCATGGGTCTCAGTTCCAGGTCCTCGTTGGCAAGTCGCGAGACCTCCCATAGGGCCAGCACCTGGTCTCGAGAAAGAGCTTCTTCAGCTACGAGGTCTCCACGTGGAAACCGGTGTAATGGGCTGTGAATCGTTCCTCCTTCAACCGCTGCCATGACCTAGCGAACGAGCGATAGAAGGTCAGGGCGTGCAGAGCGCGAGTCGCAGGTCAGCCCGTACAAGCAACACAGGGGCATCGAACCCTTCTAAGCAACTCACTAGGCTCGATGTCGTATAGATGATAGCGCACCTGCCTCCTCAGGCAAGATAGTCCCCGAAATACGCCCCGTCAGCGACTCGATCGCTACGACGTCTCGCGCCGCCTCGAAGCCCTACGCCGCGAACTCCGACGTATGATGGCTCCCATGCAAAGCTGGCGCGGTATCGATGTTCGGGCCGAGGGCGAAGGAATCTCCCACCCCCTCTCTCGGCAGGTCAACCTATTGGGAGCGATGTTGGGACAGGCCGTTCGCGATCAAGCGGGTGAGGAGATCTTCCAACTGGTCGAGGAACTTCGGCACGCGTGCAACACCGCGCTCGAAGCCGACGATAGCGAAGGACCGCGCGATGTCGCGGGGCGACGCCTCGAGGACCTGAGCGATCAGGACCTGGTCTGGCTCCTCCGCGCCTTCGGTACCTTCTTCAATCTCGTCAATCAGGCAGAGACCCAGGAGATTCTGCGTATCAACCGAGAACGGGCGCGAGCCGGAGGGCGCCCGGAGTCGATCGCGGCCGCCGCGCGGGAACTCGCGGCGGGGGGCCTCGATGCCAATAGCTTCGAGTCGTTGCTCGCGAACCTCGAGATCGAACCGACCCTCACCGCTCACCCTACCGAGGCTCGACGCCCCAGTGTGCTGCGCAAGGAGAGTCGCATCATCGGTTTGCTGGGCGACCTTCAGGAACCGGACATCACCCCCGACGAGGAAGCCGACACCCTAGACCATCTCTACGAAACCGTCAGTCTGCTCCTCGCGACCGATGCCGTACCCCACATTCGACCGACCGTCGACGATGAGGTCGAACACGGCCTGGTTTTCCTCTCCAGCACCATTTGGCAGACAGTTCCGGCTATCCTTCGTGATGTTCGGCGGGCCGCTCAGGAGGTCTGGGGGCGTGCCGTCGAGGTGCCCCCCTTCCTGCGCTACCGCTCATGGATCGGATCCGATCGCGACGGCAACCCGCGAGTGACTCCAGAGGTCACGCGACGCACCCTCGATCGCCAACGTCAGGTCGCGCGCGGATTGGTTCTCGACGCCCTCCGCGACCTCGATGAGAGTCTTACTCTCTCCGATCGCCGCGTCCGTGTCCCCTCCGAGCTGATTCAACGGATCGCCGATGAGGGGCCTCGATGGCTAGCGGAAACGGACCGAGCTCGACTCCACCATGAGCCCTTCCGTCTCTTCGTTCGAATCCTGCAAAGTCGACTCGAGGTCACCGAGACCGTCAGCGACGGCACCGCAGCTGGTGGAATCCAGGGTCTCGAGTTGCTCGAGGAACTGCGGCGGCTTCAGGGTTGGCTTGCGGAAACGGGTCTCCGCGGAGGGGGCGATAGCGCTCCCCTTCCCACCCTGATCGATCAGATTGCGAGCTTTGGCCTGCGACTGGCCGTCCTCGACGTTCGCCAGCACAGTCGTGTCCACGAAGAGACGGTGGCCGAACTCCTCTCCCTCGCGAGAGTCGCCGACGACTATCTAGAGGCCGACGAAGGCCGCCGTCGGCAACTCCTCGCCGACGAGCTGGTCCGTCCGCGACCTCTCCTGCTCCCTGGAGTCCCGACCTCTGCCACGACTCGAGAACTCCTCGACACCCTGAGTCTGGTACGAGCGGCCAACGCGGAAGAGGCCGGCACCATGCCCTGCTGGATCATCTCGATGACGCACGACCCGAGCGATCTGCTCGAGGTTCTCCTGCTGGCCCGCGAGGTCGGCATCTGGCGCTGGCGAGACGGTCAGGTGGAGAGTGAACTCGACGTCGTCCCCCTCTTCGAGACGATCGAAGACCTGGAGCACGCCGGTGAGCGGTTCGATAGCCTGCTGAAGGATCCCATCTACCGTCAGCACCTGACTACCCGAGGGGATAGCCAGGAGGTGATGATCGGCTACTCCGATAGCAACAAGGACGGAGGTTATTGGCGAGCCAACTGGGCCCTCCACAAGGCCCAGGCCGCCCTCGGTCGCACTGCGGCGGAGCACGGGGTGGAGTTGCGTCTCTTTCACGGACGCGGCGGTACGGTGGGACGCGGCGGGGGACGCGCGAACCGCGCCATCGGCGCCTTGCCCCCGGGCGTACAGAGTGGTCGGATTCGCTTTACCGAACAGGGCGAGGTCATCTCATTCCGCTACTCGGTACCGGACCTCGCCCATCGTCACCTGGAACAGATCGTCCACGCAGTGTTGACCAGCGCCGCCGCCTCCGACCGCTCTCCGTTCCGCCCTTCACCCGAGGATATCGCCTGCCTCGACCGGATCGGTACCGTCGCCATGCAGGCCTACCGCGACCTCATCGACGACCCGGACTTCTGGACCTGGTACTCCACCGTCACCCCGATCGAACACATCAGTCAGCTGCCCATCGCTTCGCGTCCCGTCTCGCGCCAGAGCGGCGGAGTCGTCGCCTTCGAGGGTCTCCGAGCTATCCCCTGGAGCTTCTCCTGGAACCAGACCCGCTACCTGGTCCCGGGTTGGTTCGGAAGCGGCGCTGCCCTCTCCGAGGCCATCGACTCCGAACAGGGTGAGCGCCTCCAGCGCTTGTATCGCGAATGGCCATTCTTCACGGCAGTAGTCGACAATGCTCAGCGGGAGATGGCGCGAACTCGCCTCCCCATCTCGCGACGGTATGCCCGCTTCGGCGAGGACCCCGACGCCGTCGGATCCTTCCACCAGCGCATTACCCTTGATTTCCAGCGCGCACGGCAAGCCCTGCTGACGATTACCGGTCAGGATGAGATCCTCGCCAACCAGCCAGTCATCCTGCGTTCGATCCGCCTCCGCAACCCCTACACCGACGTCCTCAACCTGGTGCAGATCGAGTTGATGCGACGCTTCCGTGAAATCCAGCGTGAGACCCAGGGAGCGGACGCCGCTTCGCGACGCGAGGAGCTCGGCCTGGCGATCCTCTTGTCGATCAACGGGATCGCGGCGGCCCTCCAGACCACCGGGTAGGACTAGCGAGAACTGTCCGGCTGGCCGCTCGTGGTAGCGTTTGCCATCCCGCCGAGCGAGATCCCGGCTACCCCACGACATTGGCGATAGCCTCTCTTGAAAGGGTGCAGCGCATGAAGAAAATCGTAAAGCCTAGCCTCGGGATCGAGAAGACCCTGACAGTGCTTTCCCTAGGGCTCACCGCCCTCATCATGACGGGCACGACTCTCGTCGCCCAGCCAGAGCCGTCGACACCGAGTGTCATTCCATCGATCGATCAGCGAGTCCGTGGATTTGATCAGCCCACCCTCGCCGGACCCGGCATCGATGCGGCCGGCAAGTCAATTCAGGTCGGTCATATGGCGCTCCAGTTCCAGAGCGGCCGGCTGGTTCCCATTGAGACCGGTGACCGTGTGAGTGGCCTATTCTTCGCTGGGGTAGGGACCTTTCTCTACACCTCGGAGGATCCCTACGAAGCTCCCTTTCTCGCCGAGAACGTCTCAGAGGGGAGTAGCTACGACGTTTCAGGCTCGAGCGTGAGCGACTTGTTCTCGACCGCAGTCCTCTACACATCGGTCGCCCCGGAGAGCCTTCTCGAGGACGTCGTTTGGCCGCAAGGAGCCGCCGACGGTCCCACCACGGAGCGCTTCGCTCGACATCGCGAGGATCGAGCCGAGGACTGGTTCGTCGACGCCGACACCCTGGTCGTACAGGCTGCTATCGAGGCCCAAGCGCTACCGACCGTCTTCGTCGAACTCGAGGGCTCGAAGGAGGACGTCGTCTGGACTTTCGATCCCCTGTATGAAGGCATGGAGTCCTTCGTGGTCCTCGAGAAGACCGACAGCGATATCGACATCTTCAAGAAGCGACGGTATCCGAAGTTGCTTAGCTCCCAAGCGATCGGGCGAGACCGCCTGGAACCTCCACCAACGCGTTTCGACGTTACCAATCTCGACGTCACCGTCCTCAACCCCTCGGGCCGGGATGCCAAGATCTCGATCGAAGAGACGGTGCAGGCTCGGACTCCCCTGAAGACTCTCGCCCTACAACTCGACACCACCGTCACCGGCACAGTGAGTGCCAACGTGGTGTTCCAGGAACTCGACTATCGACTTCTCTCCCTGGTCGATGGCTCCGGCAAGCCTCTCGCGTACTCGCATCGCCACGACGACCTCGTCATCGAATTGAACAAGCCCCTGAAAGCGGGCGAGAGTATGGTCCTGAAGCTCGAACTCGAGGGTGACATCCTCTACCGTCCCAACAACGACAACTACTGGCGTTTGACCTCGGCCTGGTATCCGCAACCGGTGTACTGGGAGATGGAACGGTTCAGCTACCACGCTGTGGTCAAGGTAGCGAAGCCGTTCAAGTCCTTTTCGAGTGGACAGCTCGTGCGACGTTGGCAGGAAGGAGACCTCGAATGCGCGGAGTTCGAGGAGCTGCGGCCGATCGCCAGACCTGGCATGATGGCCGGTAAGTACAGTACCGTTACCCAGAAGAGTGGCCACCGGACGGTGCATGTGTCGAGCTACGCCGCCAAACAACCGAGGTCGGCCAAGACCCTCGCCAAGCTCGCCCTAGGATTCATGGAGTTCTTCGAGCCTCTACTCGGCGAGTACCCGTTCGACGAGGTCAATATCGTCGAGATCAATTCCCTCGGCTTTGGACAGGCCCCAGCCGGGATCATCTACATCACCCGCGAGGCCTTCGAGCCCGCCACCGACCAGTCCACCCGTCTATATTCCGAGGGGATCAATGCTCGCATCGCCCACGAAGTGGCCCACGCCTGGTGGGGTCATGTCGCTCGTCTTGCGACCCCCGAGGATCAGTGGATCTCCGAATCTCTGGCCGATTACTACGGAGCAGTCGCGATGGGGGAGCTCAAGTCGCAGAGCGAATTTGATACGGCTCTCTCCTTCTGGCAACGGGGTGCCAAGGACGCCGGCGGCAGCGGCACGGTATACATGGCTAACTACGTCACCGGAGACAAGGCCGCCAGGCAACGGTATCGGCTGCTCTACGAGAAGGGACCGGTCGTCCTCCACGCCTTGCGTCAAGAGTTGGGCGACGACGCCTTCTTCACTATCTTCAAGAGCTTCCTGCGATCGTTCCCCTGGCAACCGGGGCGAACCAAGGATGTGATCGGCATCTCGAGCTTTGTCTCCAAGAGGGACCTGCGCCCCTGGTTCGATCGCTACCTGTTCGGCACCGAGATTCCGGAGATCAAGAAGTAGCGCGGTGGGAGGAACGCGGGGCCCTCGACCCGCACCTCCGGCCCACTCCCGCTTACTCCTCCTCGGCCTTTGCCGGCGGCCACTCCTTGGGTAGGAGCTGCAAGTCGTCGCCGTGGATGGGGCAGTAACGGTAGCTGAAGGGATGAGGCTGCCCGGTCTCGGGGCAGTAGCGCAAGGCGTCGGCGGCGACCGCGGTGTGGGGCTCCAGCCAAGCCGCTCGACGAGCGAGAACCTCGGCCGTGAGTTCTTCGCCGGCGGCCTCGAAGGTCACGACTTCGAACTCCGGATTCTCGACCAGCTCGAGTTCTACCGTGCGTTCCTCGCCGCGCTTCTCGTAGAGGAGCTCGAGGGTGTCGCCCGGCGCATGATCCGCGAGGAGCTCCTCGAGGGCGTCCTCATCGCTCAACTTCTTGCCGTCCAGTTCGAGGAGTAGGTCTCCCCGCCCGACCCCGGCCGCGAAGAGGGGCGTGCTCTCGAGCACTGCGTCGGGGATCCTGGCGCCACCGGGAGAGTCCTCCTTCCCGTCCTTGCTCTTCTTCTCTTCCTCGAAGGCGAACCCCTCGCCGAACCAAGCGGCAGCGGGATCACGACGGCGAAGACGCAGGCCAAAATCGGCCAACAGCGATTCGAAGGGTCGAGCCTCGCGGCCGTTGATCGAGCGGTCGAAGAAGTCGTCGGCAAAGTTCTGGTCGCCGACCAGTTCACCGAGGAGTTGCTGCAAGTCGTCGTTGGTGTAAGGAGTCTCGGACACTCCAAAACGCTGCCATGCGGCACGCATGTAGTCGTCGAGAGTCACCGCTTCGAACCGGGTGCGGAGCTCGAGGTCCAAGCCCAGCGCGAGGACCGCGCCGTAGGTGTAGTACGACACGAAGGTGTTGCCGCGGTTCGTTGGTGCGTAGGTCACCGCGTCGTCCACGAAGGGCGCTTGCGCGCTCATCTCAGCCGGAGACATGTGACGGATGCCCGGGGAGCCGAGGACTCCACCCACCGAGTACCCCAGACCCTGGACGAACTTCTCGAGATCCTGCAGTCCCAGTCGAGTCAGCACCAGACTTCCGTAGTAGGAGGTGAAACCCTCTCCAAACCACAGCTCGGACGACATGTTGGCGCGCTCGAAATCGAAGGGTTCGAGAGAGCGGGGTCTGATCCTCTCGATATTCCAGGCGTGGAAGAACTCGTGGGACATCGTTCCCAGCAGCCTACCGATTCTCTCCTCCACCGTCCCCGAGGTCGTGACCACGGTGGAGTTGCGGTGTTCCATGCCGTCGCCGTCCACCCAGGGAGTGGCGTCGACGAGGAAGGTATAGCGTCCGTGATCAAAGGTCGGCGCTTCGCCGAAGGTGGCGATCTGCTCCGCCACCACCGACTCGGCGAGATGGGCCAGAATTTCGGCCTCCTCGTCGCCACCGGTATGGTGCAGCGCCACTTGAACGGTCTGGGCCGAGTCGCCGGTGCCCACCGTCCACTCACTCAGGTTCAGGGGACCCGCCTCGATCGGGCTGTCCATGAACTCGGCCAGGTTAGCGGCGGAGTAGGTCTCGTCCTTTCCCGCCACGAGTTGGGTCGCGACCGTCCATCCCTTCGGGAGGTCGAAGTGCACTTCGACCGGGCGATCCTCGAGCCCTCGCGCCCAAACGAAGGTAGCCGGGATGTTGAGGTGGGCATGGCTCGAATCGATGCCCGAGTAGGTGCCGTCGGCGAGATCGCCAAAGAGCGTGTAGCGAAAGCGGACCGTGCCGTCGTGGTTGGCGACGGTCCATTGGTGCAGGTCGGGACGCTCGATCGAAAGCCCACGGTCCTCGCCGTCGACGGCCGAGACGTCGTAGACGTTCTTGGCGAACTCATGAAGCGCATAGCGTCCGGGTGAGGCCCGACTCATGAGGATCTCGATCGGAGTCTCGGACAGGCCCTCGAAGGTCACCTCGACGTGCAGTTCGTGGTGATCGCGCTGGTCGAGAGAGACGTCGTAGCGGATCGGCGTCTCGGCGCCGGCTGCCGTAGCGAGGAGGATGAAAAGAAGGAGGACGGGGAGTGGAATCTTGGAGACGGTCATGATGGGGTGGATTGTACCGGGCCGCCTCGCCAAGCTCCCACTAGTTGCTTCTTGGATGAACGGGGACCGTCGTCGACCTCCGAATGACGAAGCGCCCGCTAATCCGGCAAAGGCAACAGTTTCAAGGCTTCTCGCACCTCGTCTATCAGTTCGGTCTGGTCCGGCATCGACTGCTGACGGATGGCGAGCGACTCCTGATAGGCGTCCCGCGCCTTGGAGAACTCACTCTGATGGTAGAGGGCATCGCCGAGGCCCTTGAGCGAGTAGGAGAGATTGGGATGGAGGGGACCCAGGGCGGTGCGGAAGATGGTGGCGGCGCGGCGATAGAAGTCCTCTGCCTCGCTCCAGTGTTCGCGGTCCGCTGCGAGGTCGCCTAGGTTGTGAACGACGACCCCGACGCGGCGATGATCGGGGCCAAGCGCCGCCTCCCAGATCAACTGCGCTCGCAGCAGCAGATCCTCTCCCTCGTCGATCCGGCCCTGGGCCAGATAGACATTGGAGAGGTTATTCAGAGACTGTCCAATATCCGGGTGCCCCGCCGGAAGCGCCTTCTCACGGATCGCCAGGGCTTCCTCGTAAAGAGACGCCGCTTCGTCCAGACGGTCGAGAGCGAAGAGATTGACGGCCAGGGTGTTGGCACTCACCGCTACTTCGGGATGGTCTACGCCGAGTTTTCGTCGTCGGATGTCGAGCGCCTGCTGGGCGAAGACCATCGCCTGCTCAGGCTTTCGCTGATCGGCGTAGAACACGGCGAGGTCGTCGAAGCTGGCCGCCACCTCGAGCGAATCGAGTCCGGCGATGCGCTCGCGAATCGCCAAGGCCCGCCGCAACAGGGGTTCGGCCTCGTCGAACTGAGCCTGAATCTCATGAGCGGATCCGAGATCATCGAGGACCAAGGCGAAGGTCAGGTCTTCGGGAGCCCCGGCGGCTTCCAGAAGTTCCAGGGCGCCCTGGAGCTGCTCCACCGCCAACGGGTAGTCACCCCGCAGCCAGGCCAGGTGTCCCAGCCGCCGCAGGCTCGAAGCCGCCGCCGGACTATCGGCTCCAAACTCCTCCTGTCGCACCGCAAGGGTCTCCTCGAGAAGAGTCCGAGCCGGATCCAGCAAACCGAGTTGTTGGTAGGCAAGTCCCATGGTCTCCAAGAGACGGGCGCGGGTCACCGGCTGGTCGTTCAACCGGCCGCGAATCTCTTCCGCCCCCCGATCGAGGAGCTCGCGGGCGGTGACGGTTTCCCCCCTCGATTCGTAGGGATCCGAAACACTAAACAGGTGGACGAGAAAGTCCGCCACCTCCTGCGCCTCGTCCGCGGCCAGCCGCGCTGCTTCCGCCTCTCGATTGGCTCGCTGCGCCTCCAGAGTCCGGGCGAGAATGCCACCCATCAAGGAAAGGAGCAGCAGGAGCATTGCTGCGGCCGCTCCCC
>JAIOJS010000472.1 GCA_019911795.1 Thermoanaerobaculia bacterium
GCCCAACGGCAAGTCGGTACCCAAGAGAGTCTGGGCTGCGACTCTCCCCACGGCCAAGATCACCCGCGGAGCGACCGCACGGATCTGCCCCTCGAGGAAGTGGCGACAAGCGGTCACCTCTACCGATTCAGGATCACGGTCTCCCGGCGGTCGGCACTTCACGACGTTGGCGATATATATCTCGGAGCGCTGCAGGTCGATCGCCTCGATGATCTTGTCCAGCAGCTGTCCCGAGGGACCTACGAAGGGCTCCCCCTCCCGATCCTCCACCGCGCCGGGTCCCTCGCCCACGATCATCAGATCGGCATCCGGATTTCCGGCGCCAAAGACAACGGTACGCCGTCCCACCGCGAGTGCACAGCTTTCACAGACCAGGGCACGAGCCCGAAGGGCGTCGAGATCGGTCTTGCGCTCCACCGCCGACTTCGCAGCCTTGGGTGGGTTGGCCGACGATCCCGGACGGGCCACGGACGGTGAGGTAGGTACGCCATGTTCGGCCCGTTTCGGCGGGGGCGGAACCTCCTTCGGAACATAGAGGTCGCCGTAGCCGATATCGGCCAGATAGCTCAGAAGATTGTCGAGGGGTCTACGCACCGACTTCGGACTCCGTCTCCGTTGAAAGTTCCCGTTCGACGACATCGCGTTCGACGAGATCGCTTTCGACAAGGTCTAGGAGGGCTGCAGCCAACTCTCGCTTGGGTCGACGTGAAATAACGACCGGCGGCGCTCCCTTGGCAAGCACGGTGACTTCGTTGTCGTCGCTATCAAATCCGATGTCGGCCCGCGACACGTCATTGACCACGAGCAGGTCGCACCCCTTCCGCTCCAGCTTGGTCTGCCCGTGGCGGAGAACGTCTTCGGTCTCGGCGGCAAAGCCAACGATGAGTCGGCGCCCCGGAGCCTTGCTTAGCTCAACCAAGATGTCCGGGTTCTCGACGAGCTCCACCGTCGGCGGACCCGTCTCCTTCTTGAGCTTTTCAGAGGCAACCCGCAGGGGCCGATAGTCAGCCACCGCTGCCGTCATGAAGACCACCTCGGCATCGACAACTCGGTCGAGCATTGCGGTCCGCATCTCGAGGGCGGTCTCGACCCGAGTCCGTCGAACCCCCGGCGGCTCCTCCAACGAGACCGGACCACTGACCAGGTCCACGATCGCCCCGCGCTTCGCCGCCTCGGCGGCGAGGGCAAAGCCCATTTTCCCGCTCGAGCGATTGCCGAGAAAGCGAACCGGATCGAGGGGTTCGCGGGTCGGTCCCGCGCTGACCAACACCCGACGACCGACGAGCGAACTCTTGTCGTCAGCGGGTCCAACCCCTGCCCTCACCTCGAGGCCGCTCATCTCTAGGCCAGCGCCGACAATCGCCAGCGGATCCGCCATCCGGCCCATCCCGATCTCGCCCGAGGCCAGGGGTCCGACGACCGGACCGACCAAGGTAACCCCGCGCGCTCGCAGGAGGGCTACGTTCTCCTGCGTCGCCGGGTGGTTCCACATTCGAGGATGCATGGCCGGAGCCACCACCACGGGTCCGTCCCACGCCAGGGCCAGCGTGGTGAGGAAGTTGGGGGCCAGCCCGCGCGCCAAGAGTGCGAGCAAGTTGGCGGTGGCGGGAGCCAAGACCAAACGGTCGGCCCACTCGGTCAACTCGATGTGCTCCTCGACCCCGCTGCCCTGAGGCTTGAGGTACTCCTCACCGTACACCCGATGGCCGGTCACCACTTCGAGAGCAAGAGGCGAGACGAAGCGTCGGGCGTTGTCGGTCATCGCACAGCGCACTTCGGCGCCACGCTCGCGCCAGCGCCGAACCATCTCCGGCGCCTTGTACGCGGCGATCCCCCCGCTCACTCCAAGGAGGATTCTGGGGGGAATGGCCACGTTCCTGGTTCTCGACGAGGCGAGTTACTCGGCGACGGCCGCGTTCTCGGTGATGTCGGTCTCTTGACCCTCGGTCGGCTCGACGGCGGGTGCCGGACCGTAGTCCCACTCGACCAGGTTGTGACGGAGCTCCTCCATGCCGATGCGACAGGGCTTCTCGTTGATCAGGTCGAGCTTGGGCTGAGCGCCGCGTAGGATCTGTTCGGCTCGGCGGGAAGCGAGCAACACGAAGCGAAACTTGCTGTCGTACGCTTCGAGCGCACGATCCATGCTGGGAACGTCTGGATTATCAGGTGCCAAGGGATTCTCCTGTAGCCCTTCGAAAGAACTGCCGCGAGTTCAGAATCGAAGGGTCTAGTTAGCTGGTTGTGTTTGGGTCTTTGGAGTGGTCTCGTCCGGGGCTACTGCTCGTCGATCACCTCAGGTGTCGCTCTCGTCGGGCCCCCGTTGGGAAGAACGCGCAATGGGCTCATCTACCGGATGCTCGAGATCGAAGGCTCGTTCGAAGCCCGCAGAGATCTCGGCCGCTCGGCTCTCGACCCGCGGAACGCAGTGACGCCGAGCCAAGATGATTGCGGCGAGCGCCTCACTCGCTCGCCCCGCGTCCTGATTGATAATAACATACTCGTAGAGGTGGTAACGCCTTATCTCCCATAGGGATACCGTCAACCGTCGTTCGACGGCCTCGGGCGAATCGAGATTGCGTCCCTGGAGTCGCGACCGGAGGGTCTCGTAGCTCGGTGGCATGACGAAGATACCCACCGCCCGAGGCGACTTCTCCAACACCGCGGCGGCGCCCTTCACGTCGATATCCATCAACACATCGAGTCCCGACTCGAGTTGCGGCATGACCCCTTCGAGCGATGTTCCGTAGTAGTTTCCGTAGACCTCTGCCCACTCGAGGAAGCGCTCTCCCGCGATCATCCGCTGGAAGGTCGGTACATCGACAAAGTGATAGTCGACCCCATCGACTTCGCCGGGACGCGGGGAACGAGTGGTATGACTGACCGAGAACGACAGTGTCGCCGGGTCGATCAGCTCGCGGTCGAGCAGGTCCCGAATGATGGTGGTCTTGCCCGCTCCAGAAGGGGCGGAGAGGATGAAGAGGTCGCCGGCCATGGGAGACGGATTGTACCGGACCTCGAGGGCCCTGCCGAGACCCGCACTTGGACGCGCAACCAGTCGCGCAACCAGACCCGCTACTCGACGTTCTGGACCTGCTCCCGAATCTGCTCGCAGAGGACCTTGCCGTCGAGCACTGCCCGGGTCAACTCGGTGTCCCGCGCCTTGGAGCCCAAGGTATTGAGTTCACGCTGAATCTCCTGGCTCAGGAAGTCGAGCCTCTTGCCGGCCGCGTCTGGCCCCTCGACAACCTCGAGGAAGTGTTCCAGGTGCGCTTCGAGGCGATCGAGCTCCTCGGTGACGTCCGCCTTGTCGACCAGGATCGCGGCCTCCTGAGCCAAGCGTCCCTCGTCGATCGCGACATCCTCGAGAAGGACGGCGAGTCGAGCCGCCAAACGCTCCTGCTGACGCGATCGGACCCCCTGGGCCAGCTCGCGGAGCCGCCGGGCAACGTCTCCGAGCTCCCCCAGGCGTTCAGTGAGGATCGATCGGAGTTGGAGCCCCTCCGTCTCCCGGCCTCGCACCAGTTGAGCCAGGGCAAGTCCCAGCTGCTCCAACAGGAGCCTCTCGTCCTTCGCATCGAGGGTATCGGGCTCTACCCTCACTTCGACGACCTCGGGCATCGCCAGGAGGTCCCCAACGCTCAGTTCCGAGGCGATCAGACCCTTCTCTGCCATCTCGTGACAGGCACGGTGAAGAGCGAGGACTACGGCCGACTGGATCTCGACCTCCGCCGCGAGGGGCTGTAGCGGGCGAACCTCCAGGGTGGCATCGACGCGACCGCGCGTGATCTCCTCCTCGATGGCGCCGCGAACGGCTGGTTCGAGGGCCCGGTATTCCTCACGGAGCTTCATCGACAGGTCGAGGTAGCGAGAGTTGACGCTGCGTAGGGTCACCGCCACCCGGTGCCGTTCGTTGGTCCCACTGCTCTGGCCGTAGCCGGTCATGCTCCGCATCATCAGCCCTCGAACTGTAGGTCGTAGAGACGCTTGTAGGTCCCGCCCCGGGAGAGGAGCTCCTGATGCTTTCCCTGGTCGACAATTCGTCCACCCTCCATGACGACGATACGGTCTGCATTGACCACGGTCGAAAGGCGGTGCGCGATCACCAGGGTGGTGCGTTGGCGCATCAGGTTTCCGAGCGCCTTCTGCACCAGGGCCTCGGACTCGCTGTCGAGCTGAGACGTCGCTTCGTCGAGGATCAGGACGGGAGCATCCTTGAGGATCGCGCGAGCGATCGCCAAGCGCTGACGCTGCCCTCCGGAAAGCTTGGATCCCGACTCACCGATCACCGTGTCGTAGCCGTCGGGGAGCTGTTCGATGAAGTCGTGCGCGTAGGCGGCCCGGGCGGCGTACTCGACCTGCTCCTGAGGCAGGGTCGCCTGCCCATAGGCGATGTTGTTGCGAATGGTGTCGTTGAACAGCACCGTTTCCTGGGTGACGATGCCGATCAATTGCCGCAGTCCGGCGAGGGAGAACTCACGGACGTTGACGTCATCGATCAGAATCCTCCCCTCATCGGGATCGAAGTAGCGCGGCAAGAGGTTGACGAGACTGGTCTTTCCGGCTCCGGACGGTCCCACCAGAGCGATCACCTCACCCGCCTTGACGTCCAGATCGACGTGGTCGAGGACGACCTCAGTGTCGTACGCAAAGACGACGTCGGAGAAGTGGATTCCAGACTTCACACCCTCGACCGGACGAGGCGATTCAGGTTCGCGCACGTCGACCGGGATCGCCATGATGTCTCGGACCCGCTTGCCGGCGGCGATGGCCTGCTGGAAAACTAGATTGACCTTGTTCAACTTGCGAACGGGATCGTAAAGGGCGAAGAGAGCGACCAGGAACATCACCATCTCGGAGGAATCCAACTCCTCGGCCCTAATCGCCTGGCCTGCGTAGATCAGCAGAGCGGCCCCTCCCAACGCCGCCAGCGCCTCGACGATCGGACTGGAGGCCTGGGACAGCATCTGGGCCCACAGGTTGACCCGAAGGTGGCGATGGGACGCCTTCCGGAACCGACGGTATTCGAAGTCCTCCATGTTGAAGGCCTTGACCACGCGATGACCCCGAACGCCCTCGGCGACCAGGTTGGCAAGGTCCGCCATGTGCTCCTGACTGCGGTGGCTGGTTCGCCTCATCCCCCGCCCAAAGCGAACGATGGGATAGAGGATCACCGGTGCCACCACCAGGCACATCACCGCCAACTTGAGGTGGATCGACAGCAGCAGCCAGATCAGAATCACCAGGGCCAACGGCTGCTGCAGGATGTCCACCATCCGGGTCGAGATGGCGTTCTGCATCACGCCAATATCATTGACTACTCTACTGACGAGCTCCCCAGACGGATGGGCCGAATAAAAGCGGCTCGACTGCTCGAGGATCCGCTCGTAGAGAGCATTGCGGATGTCGGTGGTCCCACCCAAACCAATACGCTGGAAGGCGTAGCCGTTGACGAACATCGCCAGACTGCGGATCAGCAACACCAGAACCAGCAGAAGGGGCGAGAACCAGATGACCCGGTTTCCGGTGATGTTCCATCGCCGCTTCAGACTGCGATAGGAGCTCGAGAAGTGGCGCTTGAGATCGAGACGTTTCTCGAGCTTGGTCAGGGCCTTGGGCTTCTCGATGCCGGCCAGGTCGGAGGCAGGAGCGCTGCCGGCAGCAGCATCGGTAGCCTCTCCCTCGGCGGAGGATCCACCGAGGCTGCCCAACATGGAGGGACGCTCATCGGACAGCAGGACCTCGGCGAAGATCGGTTCGACAAGAGCGATCATCCCGGCAGTTCCGGCCGCGGCGAGAAGGCTGGCCCCGAGTGCGATCCCTCCCCACAACACGTAGCGCCGGAAGTACCGCCAGAGAAATTTGTAGACGTTTACCCGGCCTTCGGCAGACATGCCAATACCTCCCTGGCAGCCCGTTCGGTGGCGCCCGAATCTCCAAGACACTCGCGAACCCGACGCAGACCCGCCCGCTGTTGGTCCCGG
>JAIOJS010000473.1 GCA_019911795.1 Thermoanaerobaculia bacterium
CCCATTCGAAGAGTACGAGAAAGCGGTTGGCGTAGCCGGCGAGGTACATGATGTGAACGAACAGCCAGAGGAGCCAGGCCGGGTATCCGGAGAATCGAATCCCGCCTACCTCGGCCACGGCGGCCGCGCGGCCGATCACCGCGAGTTGTCCCTTGTCGCGGTAGCGGAATGGACCCTTCGTACGTCCTCGCAACCCGTCGCGGATACGCTGGGCTGCATAACGTCCCTGTTGCATGGCCACCGGGGCGGTCCCGGGCAGCGCATGCCCGGCCCCGTCGGTGGCGGCAGCCATGTCGCCGAGCACGAAGACCTCGGGGAAGTCGGCGAGGGTAAGGTTCTCCGTGACCTCGATGCGCCCTCCCCTCTGCAACTCGACCCCGGTGGAACGGGCCAGGGCAGTCCCGAGTGGCGAAGCGGTGACTCCACTGGCCCAGAGTACGGTTTCGCTGGTCACGGCGGTCTCGTCGGTCGGCCCCTTCAGCGTGACGCGACCCTTGGAGATAGCCGTCACCCGCGTTTCACAGAGAACTTCGACGCCGAGGCGCTGGAGCGACTGCTGGGCTCGTTGCGAAGAGACGGCGGGAAAGGTAGGCAGGATACGGTCCGCTCCATCGACGAGCAGAATTCGGGCTTGCGTCGGGTCGATGCGACGAAACTCCCGCGGGAGAGTCCAATGAGCGAGTTCGGCCAGGGCACCGGCGAGCTCGACTCCGGTAGGACCGGCACCGACGATGACAAAGGTCATCAAGGCTTGGCGACGCTCGGGGTCGGATTCGAGTTCGGCTCGCTCGAACGCTGCGAGGAGATTGGCCCGAATACGGGTAGCGTCTTCGATCGACTTCAGCCCTGGCGCAACCAGTTCCCAGTCATCGTGTCCAAAGTAGTGGTGGGTGGCACCAGCAGCGACGACTAGGAAGTCGTAGTTGATCGTGTCGGTGCCGAGCATCACGCGACGTTCGGCGAGGTCGAAACCGGTCACCTCCTCGAGCAGCACTTCGGCGTTCTTCTGAGCCGCCAGGATGGCCCGCAGCGGAGCCGATATTTCGGCCGGCGAAAGACCGCCCGTCGCGACCTGGTAGAGGAGTGGTTGAAAGAGGTGGTAGTTGCGGCGGTCGATGAGGGTCACCCGCACCGGTTCGCGGGCCAGACCACGGCAGGCGGCCAAACCGGCGAAACCGCCGCCGACAACGAGGACATGCGGACGGTCGGAGGAGGACTTCTCACTCATGCCACCAACTCTACTGCGAAGGGTCTGGTCGAAGCACCCTGAGGAGGGGTCGATCGACACTGACGTAGAATTAACCCATGGCTGCCATCCTTCCGCCTCCCGTTCTTCCCGGCCATCGAGTTGGGGTCGCGGCGCTCTCCGGTGCGGTGGATCAGGCTGCCCTCGATCGTGGACTTTCCGCCCTGTCTGTTCTGGGCTTCGACGTGGTGGTCGCGGACAACGTTCGAACGAGGTGGGGGATCTTCGCCGGCGAGGAGTCCGAACGATTGGAGGGATTCCACCGTCTGGCGGCCGATCCATCTCTCAGCGCGATCTTCTTTGCCCGCGGTGGATCAGGGCTCTTGGGCCTCTTGCCCTACATCGACTGGAACCTCTTGGCCCGTTTTCCACGGGCCTATGTCGGCTATTCGGACCTCACTCCGTTCCTACTGCAGGTCGTCGATCGTCTGGGGCTGGTGGCCTACCACGGACCGATGGTGGCGCCCGATCTGGGGCGGGGTTTGAGTCAGACCGAGGTAGCTTCTTTGTTGAATGCTCTCGCCGGTCGGAAGCAGACGCTTTCGGCGGCTCATGAATTCTGCAGTGGCCGCGCCGACGGCGTCCTCCTGGGGGGCTGTCTCAGCATGCTAGTCGCCACCCTTGGAACCGAGTGGATGCCCGATCTGTCGGACGCCCTCCTTTTTCTCGAGGATATCGACGAGCCGGACTACCGCATCGATCGTATGTTGACCCAACTGCACCTGTCGGGTAACCTGACCAACATCAGAGGCATGGTTCTAGGCTACCTGGGTGAGACCTGGGACACCGCGATGACGGAGGATTGGCAATGCCGAGCTCTGGAACGGTTTGACGGTCCCGTCGTGGGAGGATTTCAGGTCGGTCACGGAGTGCCGAACTACACCTTGCCTCTGGGACTCGAAGCATGCCTCGATGGAGAACGATGTGAGTTGATCATCGGTGGTTCCCTGAACACCGAGTAGTTTACGAGGACCTCAAGTTCGTATGGCTAAACCCGTCTTCAAGTCCACCGCCAAGAAGGCCCCGGTCCCCTCCGCCAAGTATGACGCGGGCTCCTTTATCTTCGAGGAGGGGGATCTCGGTACAGAGATGTACATCCTCCAAGAGGGAGAGGTCGAGGTGCTGCAGCAGTTCGACGGCAAGGAGGAGATCCTGGCGGTGCTCGAGAAGGGTGACTTCCTGGGAGAGATGTCGATTCTCGAGGACCTGCCGCGCACCGCATCTGCCCGGGCCCGAACCGACATTACCGTGATCTGCATCAACGGCACGACCTTCGATCAGATGTTGAAGAGTCGTCCGGAGATCGCAGTTCGTATCATGCGCAAGCTCTCCCGACGCTTGCGGCAGACCGATCAACTTCTGCGCGAGGCTCTGGGAAACCGGAAATCTCAGTCGTCGGAGATACCGTTGCCGGCGGCCCCCAAGGACCGTGAGCTCGCGTCCCAACTGCTGGTCAGTGAGGCCACCGGCGCCCAGTTCAACTTGGCCGCGGTCGGAGACACTCTGGTAGGTCGCCGCGATCCGGTGACCGGGATCAACCCCGACATCGACCTGACCACCGCCGATACCCAGCGTTCTACCAGTCGGCGCCACGCCAAGATCGTTGCCAAGGACGGTAAGTTCTTCGTCTGTGAAGAGATTGGCACCATGAACGGAACCTTCGTCAATGGCGAGAGGGTCCCGACCGGTGTCCTGATGGAGTTCACCGAAGGGGACGAGGTCCAGTTCGGCCTCGTCAAGCTGCAGTTTCGGGGCAAGTAGTCGAGTTCCAACCATGGATAGGTGGTTGACCCTCCGATCAAGCGATCTGATCCCTATTCCGGTGTCTTGAACCTCAGTACCCCCCTGATCGAACTCGCCGGCATCGGCCCGCGACGGGCGGCAGAACTGGCCGCGTCCGGGTTGCGTACGGTCGAGGATCTTCTCTGGTACCTACCGAACTCCTACGAGCAGTTGGGGCCGACCGTGGGA
>JAIOJS010000474.1 GCA_019911795.1 Thermoanaerobaculia bacterium
ATCGCCGATGCCGACGCGCGAATTCTGATCGACGATGGACCGCTCGGCGAATTCTTCGAGAGGGTCGCGGCGGGCCACGGCAACCCCGCCGGAGTCGCTAATTGGGTCGTCAACGACATGCGCCGCGAACTCAAGGATCGCGAGCTTGGTGAGTTGCCGTTCGATCCCTCGGACCTCGGGATGCTGGTGACGCTGATCGACGACGGCAAGGTCACGGGTAAGGCCGCCAAGACGGTCTTCGAAGGATTGATGGCGGGTGAGGGGACTCCCGCAGAGATCGTAGCGGCTCGCGGTCTGCAGCAGCTCGATGACGCGGCGGAACTCGAACACCTGGTGGACGGTGTCCTCGCTGGCGAAGCGGAGAACGTGGCTCTCTATCGCGAGGGGAAGTCGGCGCTCTTCGGGTTCTTCGTGGGGCAGGTGATGAAGGCCAGTCGCGGCCGGGCCGATCCCTCGACGGTGGCTAGCCTGCTGCGGCAGCGCCTCGAGGGCTAGCCCCACCGGCGAGAGGCCGACCCACTCACCCCATCCGACCCATCGACGGGACAGCTCGGCAGCGCTGCTACCGCCAAGTCCATCGGCCGGGCTGAATTTCCAAGCTCTTACAGTCGGCGACAATGAAACGCCAGCAGTGGCGTCATCTCCTGCGGTAGGCAAACTACGTCCTCGAGCATCGCCAATCGCTCCGGCAAGACCTCCGAGCGCGACGCATCTCCGACAACCCAGAAGGAGCCAACGAGCGAGCGATCGAGGCGGTTGAGTTCGTGATCGAGACTGGGCGGCGGCGAGTAGAAGGGGTAGGGACGATTCCAGCCTCGGGAATGGGCGACGCGTTCGAACCCGTAGACCGCAAGGCCATTGAGTTTTTCGTCGACGGTGACGATCTCGTCTCCGGGCTTGGCTCCGATCGCGGATAGCCTCTGCGCCACCCAGCGGGCATCGCGGTGTGTCTCGACGTTCGCAAGAAAGCCCTTGACGGTTACCAATAGCACGCACCAACTAGCGACCAGTACCCACCGGCGGACACGATGAGCCGGTGGTTGCCGGCGGGCGATCGCCGAACCGATCGCTACGGCGATGGCGGGAAATGCTGGCAGGATATAGAGCGGAAGCCGCGAAGACGCCAGGGTCAGGACGACGAGTGGGGCCACCAGCCAGAGAACTAGCAAGAGGGTTCCAGGATTCTCGCGAGGAGCGCGGAGCATGGCGCGAAGCCGGTTCCGCAGGGCGCCTGCCAAGCCCCACAGCGCACCGAGTCCCCAAGGTAGAGTTCCCACCAACAACGTGACGGGGTACACAAGGAGCGCTCCCTTCCATCCCGGATTCCTCTGGTAGGAGGACTCGACGAGCCGACCGAGCACTTGATTGTCGAGAAGGTAGGCGGCAGCGTCGGGCAGCGAGAGGGCCATCGAGACGTACCAGGACATGGCGATGATCAATCCCGAGGTTCCCGGCAGGAGCCACCACACGGCCCGGCGTGGGTGAATGACGAGGCTATGTAACAACAGGGGAAAGAGGAACACCAAGAAGGCCGGCCCCTTGGTCAGGAGCCCTGCGGCGACGACCGCGGTCAGCAGCAGCATCCATCGGGAGCCCCTGGTCTCCACGTCCTCCATCCAGCGCCAGTACCCGTACACGGCCAGAGTCACCCAAAAGGTGAGAGGGGTGTCTGGAGTCAAGGCATTGGCGGCCAACAAGGGACAGAGCATGGTGGCATACACCAGCGCTGCGGTGGGGCCTCGCCCGGGACCCCATAGGCGATCGGCCAACAGCCCCACCCCGAGGGCGGTACCAAGGAACCAGAACAGATGGGGTAAGCGCAGGACCCATTCGTTCGGTTCGACCAACGTCTCCAGCAGGGTGACGGAAATAGCCATCGCCCAATAGTTCAAGGGAGGTTTGTCGAGAAAGGGCTCGCCATTGAGACGAGGGGTCCACCAGTCTCCGGAATCGACCATCGCCACGGCGGCGTTCGCGTAGAAACCCTCGTCAGGCTCCCAGAGTCCCCGGCTGCCCTGAAACGCCAAGCCCAGGAAGGCACAGATGAGCAGCGCCGAGGGCCAACCGAGGCTCGGTAGAGCGACCCATCTCGGTAGAGCGAACCCTTGCGAAGCTCTCGAAGCCGACTCGTCGCTGCGAGCAGGCAACACCATCGCCGGCAACACCACCGAGGCCGCCGTCGCCACCGACGGAGCCTCGGCTAGGCTCGGCGAGTTTTGTAGCGACGATCGTTCGGCTGTTATCGGTCCACCCTCTACTGGTCGTTGGCTCTCCTCGACCCGTCACCGTGACGGGTGCTAAGACAAGACTAGGGCTTGGACCTGAAAGTGGCCTGAAGAGTGGTCGCGGGGGGCAACGTCCCCAACCCATCCCGTGTCCGGGACAGCCACTGGAGGGAATGTTGTTCTGGGCGGTTGCGTACTATCCTCTCAACCAACACTGATGCGGACACCGCGCCGCGAACAGGACCAAGGAGACACCGTGATGCGCAACCCCACAACCCCTCGTCGAGACATCTCGAAATCCCAGAGCTATTCCAGGACTCGAGTAATTCCGAGAGTTCCGGTGACCGCCTGGGTCCTAGCTCTGGCCGTCCTGGTCGCCCTGACGGTGTCGCTCATCACCACGGCACCGCTGAGAGCATCGGATTCCCCTGACGCAACGATCGCGGCTGGCCAGGCCGCAATCTCGGAGTGGGTCGCCCTGGTCGATGCCGGCGACTACGGAAAGAGCTGGCGGGCCACCGGGAGCCTCTTTCGCAATCAGGTCACCGAGGCTCAATGGGTGGCTCAGTTGGGCGCGGCACGTAGCCCCTTTGGGGAGATGGTGTCTCGAAGCGAGAAGTCCTCGAGTCACCACCAGCAGCTTCCCGGGGCTCCCGATGGCGACTACGTCGTAGTGCAGTTCGACACCTCCTTTGCGGCCAAGAAGTCTGCGGTCGAGACCATCACCGCGATGTTGGAAGACGGTGAATGGCGAGTGGTCGGCTACTTCGTGAAGTAGCTACCACCCGCCTCAGACGAGTCGTATGCTCCGCCTCTAGGCAGGACTCTCCGTCGGCGAGAGGGAGGGCAGCCGCTTGTCGCGACGTCCCAGATTCCTCGTCACCGCCATGAGGAGGATCAGGACCACCGTCAACAGACCGGTTCCCATGAGGAGCGCGAAGTCCGCGAGGTGCAAGATGGTGAAGAGGAGTCCGTAGAGGCCAGTGAGCATGGCGCAGACGGTGATCGCCGCGCCCGGGCTACGCAGAGCCGCTGCGGTGTATCCGGTGATGATCGCGATCGCCACCGCGGCCGCCGCACCGTAGGCACCGGCAAAGCCGATGTGTTCGGACAGCGAGAGCAGGATCAGGAAGAAGAGCGAGAGGGCAGCTCCGATCAAGGCGTACTGGACGTAGTGGAGCCTGGCTCCGAACTGCAGTTCGAAGACGAGGAAGGTCATGTAGGTGAGGGCGATGAAGAGAATCCCATACTTCACCGAACGCTCGATCAGCGAGTAGAGGGAAACCGCCTCAAAGAGGCGCACGCCGGTCACGGTCACCTTGCTGGTGTCAAGGACCTCGCTGCCGAGGAGGCCCATCTGGGGATACTCCCGGGCGAGCTGCGGGATCTCCCAGCGGGCCGAGAAGCCGCTCTCGTCGACGGTTCGATCGGTGGGTAGGATCGAACCCTGGAAACTGGGGTCGGGCCAGCTGGAGGCGATCTGGGCGCTCGTAGAGCGTCCGAGAGGCGCGAAGTAGAAGCCTTCACTACCGCGGAGCGAGAATTGGATGTGGAAGTCGAACGGCTCCTCCTCGGAGAGCGGCGTGGACTCGACCATATCTCCCAGCGAAACCGGGGCATGGAAGCCTGAAGTATCGATCCAAGGCAGGCCAACTCCCGATTCCCAACCGATGGTGTCGTCCTTCCAGCTCAACGGCAGGACGTGGTCGAGGGAACGCAGGTCGCTGAGAAGCACGATGATCGAGGCATTGTCCCATTCGATGTGATCGATGCTGTTGGATAATTGAGTGAGATCGGGTCGTGCAAAGGTGCCGTCGATCTCGAGGGCTCCGGTGTAGACCAGGGTCTCGTAGATGCCCCGCTGGCGACGTTCCGGTTCGAGGTCGGCGTCGATGGTGAGGTCCTCGGGTAGCACCCAGGCGAGGCGTCGTACGTAGCTCGGAATCTCGGTCTTGATGGTGCGTCCCACGTCATCGGTGACGGTCTTGGTCTCCAGTTGGCGCTCGATGAAGGGGACGACGAGGACCGGGCCGCGCAGTTCCTGCCGTGCACCCCACGATCCCGAGATCTCCTGCAGGACCTCTTGGTGTCGAGAACTTCGTTCTTTAACGACATCCTCGACCAGGGCCAAGGGGATGATCATGGCGAGGCCGAGGGCGCCCACCACGACGGCGCGCTTGGTCAGCTGCGAGGACGAGGAGGTCGGTGAATCGGGGGAAGGGAGAGGTCTCCCGTTCCCGGCGGTCGCGTGTTGTACTTTTCTCGCTTCCCGTCGCACGTCTCGGCGGATGAGCCAGACCGCGCCGCCGATTGCGGCCGCGAGGATGGCGAGGGCCAGAAGCAGGATCATGAATGCCATGTGATGTCTCCTCGTTAGTGTGAGTTTCCGGCGAGTCGATCGCCGACCCATGCATCATCGAGGCGCAGATTGGCCCAAGAATGGCGAGAGTGTGGCGCGATGAGGAGAAGGCGAGGTGGAGCGTTGATGAGACTCGCTCGATGAGGCTCGGTCACGAGGGTGCTCGGACAGCATGGGCTGCAGGGACTGCGGCTCGTAGAATGTGCTCATGCCCAACACAAGATTGCAGCGAACTCACCGACGGCGACGGACCACGCCGTGACGGCGGCCGACTGGTACGGCTCGATCGGCGTGGCCCTTCTGCTCGCGGCCTTCTTCCTCAACCTGTTCGGTCGGCTGCCGACCGGGTCGCGCTGGTATCCCGCGATGAACACCGTTGGGGCGGGTTTGGCTTGCTACGCTTCCTTCCTTCTCGCCTACCCGCCCTTCGTGGTCCTCGAGGGGACGTGGAGCCTCTGTGCCCTGGTGGCACTGTTCCGTCCGACCTCTCGACGGCCGGAGAATGCGTGATTTCTATTCTCGAGACGGATCCTCGGGCCAGTCGTGTTTGGGGTAGCGACCCCGCAACTCCTTACGCACTTCGGGATAGGTGTTCTTCCAGAAACCGACGAGATCATCGGTAACTTGTTGGGGTCGGAAGTTTGGCGCGAGGAGATGGAGGAGAACCTTGATGCGGCCGCCGCCCACGGTGGGAGTCTCTTGCATCCCGAAGAACTCCTGAATCCGCGCCGCCAGCACCGGCGGCCGCCCTGGTTCGTACTGCAGCTTCTTGGTTCGCCCCCGCGGAAGCTCGACGTGGGTTGGCGCTTGTTCGTTCAAGAGCCGGTAGTGAGCGGGGTCGAGGCTGCCCCGAAGTATGTCGAGGAGAGGAGCTCGCGAGAGGTCGGAGAGGGCGCGCGCGCCGAGGACCAAGGAGGGCAGAAGGGCTTTCAGGGCTTCTTCGTCGAAGGTCGGAAGCTCGAGCTCCGGACGCCAGTGGGCGAGGGAGCGGAGGCGGGCGAGGAAGTCGGCGACGTTGGAATCACCGAGGGCCAAGTGCCGCTCGAGGTCTCGACTGGCGGCCTCGATGAGGGCGGCTTCGACTACCGCACGGTCACGGATCGGGATCTCGGTCTCTTCGATCACCAGGTCTCGGTAGCGCCTGCGTCGCAGAACCCGCACCCTACCATTGGTATCGATCTCCGCTTCTTCGGCTTCGAGCACCCCCGCTAGCCACTCGGGCTGGAGGGCTACTGCGAGATGAACTCGACCTTCGGAATGAGCGCCGCGACGGCCGGCTTGGACCTCGAGGGCGAGGAAGAGGTCGTGAGTGCGGACCGCGGTGTCGCGACCGAAGAGGAGGCCGCTGCCGCCCACCATGACCGCGCGCTCGGGGTCGGTGGGGCGACGGCGAGACACGCGATCGGGGAAGGCGGCGAGCAGAGCTCTGTCCAGCGCCTCCGAACCCGCCCTGTGAGCCGTGACGGAGCTCTTTGGCAGGGATCGCTCGAGTTGCGCCGCCACCCGGAGGACTCGTTCGGTGGCTCCGGGTAGGAG
>JAIOJS010000475.1 GCA_019911795.1 Thermoanaerobaculia bacterium
GTATCCAGAACTCTGGACCGGTGATCCGGTGCCGCCGTCTGCCGACGACGCGGTGTCATTTCGCGACACCATCGCTTCTTACTACCGCTGGCAGGACCATCGACTGGGACAGTTGCTTTCGCTGGCTGACTCTCGCACCGTGGTGCTTGTTGTTTCCGATCACGGGTTCCAAATGAGTGGGCGCGAGAACGTTCCGACCGTTTCCGGTGGGCACATGGGAAGCTCTCCGCCTCCCGGATTCCTCGTGGCTTCGGGCCCGGGCATTCGCTCCGGTCACCGCCTGGAGCACGCTTCGGTTCTCGATATCGCTCCCACTGTCCTGGCGATACTCGGCCTGCCAAGGGCCCACGATCAGCCCGGATCGGTCCTGATCGACGCCATGGATAGTATTCCGGAAGACGCCTGGGTCGACTCCTACGGCAGCGGGTTGGTGGACCCGTCCGTCCCGGCATCGTCCGACCTGGACAAGGAGATCATTCAAAGCCTGAGAGCGGTCGGCTACACCGGCCGATAGGCGCAGTAGCTTCCAGGCAGCTCTAGTTCTACTGGCTCGCGGGACGGTGCCGCAGCGGACCCACTCCGCCCTTCTCGATCGCCAGCTCGCCGCTTGGGGTGATGACGATGCCGTCCGCGACGCGCCGGATCCACTCGCGCTGTTCGAGGCGATCGACGACCGTTTCGACACGGCGTGCCCGCCAGCTGAAGCGGCGGGCCAACTGATCGGTGCTCTGCGGTTCGTCGTCGCCGTGCAGGTGGAGGAGCAGGAGCTGATCGGAGAGGTTGCGACCAAGGTGAAGCTGACGGAGCCAGCGGGCGAGGAGTCCGTAGCTGGGCGACAGGAGGAAGACGAGGGTGAACAGGGCGCCGGACACGGTGGCCATCGCTCCCGCGATCGAGGCATCCCAGAGATAGGCGAGCCAGTAGCCGAGCACGGCCGACAGCACGCCGAAACCGACGGCCAAGCCGAGCAGAGTCGAGAGCTTGTCGGTCAGCAGGTAAGCGGTGGCGGGGGGAACGATCAGCATGGCGACCACCAGGATCGCTCCCACCGACTCGAAGGCGCCCACCACCGTGATCGACACCATGCTCATCAGGGCGTAGTGCAGCACGATCGGTGAGAAGCCGAGGGCGGCGGCGAGACCCGCATCGAAGGTGGTGAGTTTCAGCTCTTTGTAGAGCACGATCACGAAGAGGATATTGGCGAGGAGCACCACTCCGTTGACCCACAACGCCTTCGGACCGATCGAGTTGCCCTGGAAGTACAGCAGGTCGAGGGGGGCATAGGCGATTTCACCGTAGAGCACGCAGTCGAGATCGAGATCGACCTGACCGGCATACCGACTGATCAGCACCACGCCGATCGAGAAGAGGGCGGGGAAGACCACTCCGATCGAGGCGTCCTCCTTGAGTCGCTGGGTGCGATGGAAGGCTTCGACGAGAAACACGGTAAGGACGCCCAGACTTCCGGCCCCCAGAATCATCGGCAGCGGAGCCCGCTCCCCGGTGAAGAGGAAGGCGAGCACGATCCCGGGAAGCACCGCGTGGCTGATGGCGTCGCCGAGAAGGGCCATCTGCCGCAGCACGAGAAACGAACCGATGAGGGCACAGGCCGCCGCCACGCACGATGCCACCAGGATGACGATCAGGCTCGGACTCATGCCACGCCTCGCTGGGGGTCGGATCCCGAGATCGAACGGGGAATCGGGCGTCCGTGCGGATCGACAGTGGGGTAGCCGAGCAGAGCGTCCAGCCTGGCTTCCGTCTCTTCGGTCAGCGCATGCTCCATCTCCTCAGCGTCGCGGTGCACGTGGTCCTCGGCGAGTTCGAGGCGTCGCGTGAGGAAGAGTTCCCACAGGCGGTGTCGCCGCACGATACGTTCCGCCTGCTCGAGCCCTTCCTGCCGCAGGGTGATACCGTCGTCCGTCCACGACAGCAATCCCTTGCGATCGAGACGCCGCGCCACCCGCGTGAGCTGCTGCCGCGTGTGCCCGCGGAAGCCCATGACCAACGCCGTCGTCACCGGCTCCGACCACGTGCCGCCGGCGTTCTCTCCCCACCGATAGAGATCCTTGAGCAGATTCTCCCGGCGAATTCGGGCGGCCAACGCGCGTTCCCGAAGCGAGGCCCACAGCATGCCGCGTTGGGGGGCGAACAGCAGAGAGACCAGGAGGATGGCGCTCGCCACCAGGACGATCACCGGTCCCGTGGGCAGGCGAGCCCACCCGGCGGAGATCAGGGCGCCGGTCGCCCCCGAGAAGCCTCCGATCGCCGCGGCGAGGAGGACCATGATCCCCAGGCGGTCCGTCCACTGCCGAGCCGCCGCCGCCGGGGTGATCAGGGTGGCGACGATCAACACCACTCCCACCGTCTGCAGCCCCACCACCACCACGGTGACGAGGAGAACAGTAAGGAAAACCTCCAGCCCGCGCATGGGGAAGCCGAGACTCGCCCCGAACTCCGGATCGAAGGTGAGGACCCGAAGCTCCTTGAAGAACACCAACACCAACAGAAGTACCACCCCACCAAGGATGGCCATGATCATCACGTCCCGGGGCAAGAGCGTCGCCGCTTGCCCGAAGAGGAACTTGTCGAGGCCGCTCTGGTTCCCCAGGGGGAGCTTCTGAATGTGGGTGAGCAGCACGATCCCGGCGCCGAAGAACACCGAAAGCACGATGCCGATCGCGGTGTCCTGCTTGAGCCTCGAGTTGCGCACGATGACCAGGATGCAGAGCGCTCCGACGATCCCGGCAATGAGCGCGCCGAGAAAGAGGGGCAAGGGATTCTTGCTCCCCGTCAGGTAGAAGCCGAGGCACACTCCCGGCAGAGCCGCGTGCGCGAGGGCGTCGCCGAGCAGGCTCTGTCGCCGCAGCAAAGCGAACGAACCAAGGGCGCCCCCGACGATGCCGAGCAGGGTGGCGCCGAGGAGAACGGTGCGCGCGGTGAAGGAGAGATCAAACATTCGGATTAGAGATCTCAGGGTTTTCGCCCCCGAGAAGCGCCTCCGCCGCCTGGGTCAGCACGGTCAGTCGCCCTCCGTACGTGCGCTGCAGGTTCTCGTTGGTGAAGGTTGTCGCCACTGGACCATCGGCCACCAGTCGCATGTTGAGCAGCACCACGTGATCGAAATACTCGCGGACCGTCTGCAGGTCGTGGTGCACCGCTACCACCGTGCGGCCCGTCGACCGTAGCTCCTGGAGCAGGGCGAGAATGGCCCGCTCGGTCGTCGCGTCGACTCCGGCGAACGGTTCGTCCATCAGGTAGAGACGGGCGTCCTGCGCCAGCGCCCGGGCGAGGAACACCCGTTGCTGCTGGCCTCCCGAGAGCTGACTGATCTGCCGTCCGGCGAGGTCCGCGATCCCGACCTTGTCGAGGCAGGAGACGGCGATCTCCCGTTCCTTGCGTCCGGGACGCCGGAGCCAGCCCAGGCTGCCGTAGAGTCCCATCGTCACCACGTCGAGGGCCGAGGTCGGAAAGTCCCAATCCACACTCTCCCGCTGCGGCACGTAGCCCACCCAGGAACGGCGTTGACGGTAGGGAGCGCCGAACACCTCCACCCACCCCGTGACCGGTTTGACCAGGCCCAGGATCGAGCGCAACAGGGTCGACTTCCCGGCGCCGTTCGGACCCACGATGGCGATCAACTTTCCCTCGGGCAGCGACAGATCGATGTCCCACAGCACCGGCTGGGTGCGGTAGGCCACGGTCAGATCGTGCACCTCGATGGCTGGCTTCGCGCTGTCGGGAAGCCCTCCCGCCACCGTACCGTCTCCGCCCCTCGGATCCTCGCTCACGCCGTCCTTGGTCATGCCATCCCTCACTTTAAGGCTTCGACGATCGTGTTGACGTTGTACCGAACCATGCCGGGGTACGTCCCCTCCGGGGTCCCCGCCGGTCCCATCGCATCGGAGTACAGCTGCCCCCCGATCGCCACGTCTACATTCCGTTGCTCCACCGCAGCCTGCACTGCTTCGACCGCCCGCCGCGAAACGC